>CAKUUM010000008.1 GCA_934692905.1 uncultured Bacteroidales bacterium | reverse complement strand
TCCCACGGCCGCAGCCTTTTCGGGCGAGAACACAATCTCTCCCGCCCGGTGCTCATGATGTTCCGTGGCCTCGTGGTCATCATGGTCATGCCCGCTGTGGGAGTGCTCATGGCTGTGTTCGCAGTGCTCATGGTCGTGGTCGTGATGCTCGTGTTGCTGCCCGTGGCACCCGCCCAACATCAATGCGGCGTACGCCATCAGTGCCATTAATACAAAATGATTGAACTTCATATTGCTATCCTGTTTGTAGATTTATATTATTTGTAATTGGTTGTCTGGCACTTATGTATAAATGCCATACTCCTGCGGCAACAGATGCCACAGGCTATCAGTGTCCCTTACGCGATAAGGGATTGGGGGTGTCTAAATAAGAATGGAGCGGTTACTGATGGACACACCTCTCCCTGTAAGCGGGATAGTATGCCGAGTGTTTTCGTAAGTGTATGTCTCTATATTCGCCGTGGCGAACAGGAGTATTTCTTCCTCTATGGCGGGCAACACCACTACATCCAATGCGGCGATTTCCGGCACCTGTATGGCATGGCTGATACCGCCATCGCTCACTTCCAAGCGGGTGACGGTGCACCCGTCGCCGTGGTGGCAACAATCCGCACTATGGCATGGAGCATGATGATGAACCCGATCGCAAGAATGAGTAAGCACGTGCTCCACACCCGCTTGGCGGCACTCGTCACAACAATAGCGGACAAGATTCATACCCGACCCCGCCCAGACAAAGCATACTGCCAACACGATTGCGACACTATTTGCAAACCATTGTTTCATTTCGGCGGCAAAATTACTGCTTTTTGTTGAAACACACAATACCTAGAAACAGGTAAATACAAACAAAATGGTGGCACCATCCTGACAAGGTCGGCAGAATCACATACTAACCACATACTAATCACATACTCTTAACCATGCAAAGACACAGGAGGTGATGTATATGCATAATGCCATAATGCGCAATGTGCAATGGCCGCTATTTACGGGCAGAGGCAGGGCTTTTGCAAGAATTGCGCATGAACAAATAAGAAAACATTTGCATATTCCGGAAAAAAGCACTATCTTTGCGGGCTTTTAGAGATTACAATTTAGATTGTGTTATTACGCACTTATGCAGAAAATCAGGAACATAGCGATTATCGCGCACGTTGACCACGGCAAAACGACCCTGGTCGACAAGATGTTGTACACTGCCCACCTGTTTCGCGACAACGAACAGAAAGGCGAGTTGATATTGGATAACAACGATTTGGAGCGCGAGCGAGGTATCACGATTCTTGCCAAGAACGTCGCTATCGAGTATAAGGGCTACAAAATCAACATCATAGACACTCCGGGGCACGCCGATTTCGGCGGCGAGGTGGAGCGTGTGCTCAATATGGCGGACGGCGTGCTGCTGCTGGTTGATGCCTTCGAGGGACCGATGCCGCAAACGCGTTTCGTGCTGCAAAAAGCGCTGGAACTCAACCTCAAGCCCATTGTGGTTATCAACAAGGTGGATAAACTCAACTGCCGCCCCGACGAGGTGCAGGAAGAAGTCTTCGACCTGATGGCGAACCTCGATGCCACCGAAGACCAGTTGGATTTCCAGACCATCTACGGCTCTGCAAAGAACGGTTGGATGTCCACCGACTGGCGCAAACCGACCACCGACCTGACCGCCCTGATGGACGCTATCATCGAGTATATCCCCGCTCCCGAGGAGTTGGAGGGTACGCCGCAGATGCTTATCACCAGCCTCGACTACAACGCCTACGTGGGGCGTATCGCCATCGGGCGCGTGTACCGCGGCACGTTGCGCGACGGCATGAATGTCACGCTTGCCAAGAAGGACGGCAAGATGGTGAAGACCAAAATCAAGGAACTCCACACCTTCCAGGGCATGGGGCACGTGAAGACCGACGAGGTCAAGAGCGGCGACATCTGCGCGCTGATTGGCATCGAGGGCTTCGAGATTGGCGACACCATCTGCGACTACGAGAACCCCGAGCCCATGAAACCGATTGCCATCGACGAGCCGACGATGTCGATGATGTTCACCATCAACGACTCGCCTTTCTTCGGGCAGGACGGCAAACTTGTCACCAGCCGCCACATACAGGAGCGCCTCACCAAGGAGTTGGAGAAGAACCTCGCCTTGCGCGTGGAGCGCGGCACCACGGAGAACTCGTGGCGCGTCTTCGGGCGCGGCGTGCTGCACCTGAGTGTGCTCATCGAGACCATGCGCCGCGAGGGCTACGAACTGCAAGTCGGTCAGCCGCAGGTGATTATCAAGGAGATAGACGGCGTCAAGTGCGAACCTGTCGAGGCACTGACCGTGAACACCCCCGAGGAGTGCTCGGGCAAAATCATCGAGTTTGTTACTGTCCACAAAGGCGAGATGACCAAGATGGAACTGGTCAACGATCGTATCCACCTCGAGTTCACTATCCCCTCGCGCGGTATCATGGGTATGCGTACGTATGTAATGAACGTGAGCGCGGGCGAGGCGATTATGGCGCACCGCTTCCTCGAGTACCAGCCGTACAAGGGTGAGATGCCGACCCGTATCAACGGTTCGCTCATCGCCATGGAAGGCGGCACGGCATCGGCGTATGCGCTCGACAAACTGCAGGACCGCGGACGTTTCTTCATCGACCCGCAGGAGGAGGTCTATGCCGGTCAGGTGGTCGGTGAGAACTCCAAGGAGGGCGACATCGTCATCAACGTGGTGAAAGCCAAGAACCTGACAAACATGCGTTCCAAGTCCGCCGACGACAAGGCTGTCCTGCCACCCGCTATCAAGTTCAGCCTCGAGGAAGCGCTGGAGTACATCAAAGGCGATGAATACGTGGAGGTTACGCCTCACCACATGCGCCTGCGCAAAATCATCCTCGACGAACTCGAGCGCAAACGCGCCAACCGCTCCTAAGCACCTCTGGTGGGGACTGCCTGCAAAGGCGATATGGTTAATAAACATCAACGCCAAAACCCCGCCAAAGTCGTGCCAAACAGCAATCCATACGCAAGGGATACGCAAGGGATAGGCAACCCTTGGGCTGTTAAAACAAATAAAAGAATAAACTAATAAACAAAAAGATATGCAATTTAATCAATCTGAAATCAAAGACCTCATGACCGTGCTCACACTCACCGTGGAGCCCGCTGACTACCAAGAGGCTGTTCAAAAAGAACTCAAACAACTCCGCCAGAAGGCGAATATCCCCGGCTTCCGCCCTGGTATGGTACCCGCCGGACTGGTCAAGAAGATGTACGGCAAAGGCGTGATGGCAGAGGTCATCAACAAGACCCTTTCCGATGCCCTCGGCAAGTACATCGAGGAGCAACACCTTAATATATTAGGCGACCCACTGCCCAACGAGGAACTCACACCCAAAGTGGACTTCGACACGCAGGACACCTTCACTTTTGCCTTTGACATCGCACTCGCTCCCGAGTTCGACGCGTCCCTCAACGGACACAACAAACTCACCCACTACACCATCGAGGTCACCGACGAGATGGTCAACAACCAGGTCGAGAGTTACGCACAGCGTTTCGGCGACTATGTCGAGGCTGACGACGTGCAGGACGGCGACGTCATCAAGGGTCTCCTCACCGAGCAGCGCGAGAACGGCATGACCAAGGAGAACGCCATGCTCACCCCCCAATACATGACGGACAAAGACCAAGCCGCACTCTTCAAGGGAGCCAAGAAAGGCGATGTCATAACCTTCAACCCGCAGAAAGCGTTCCAAAGCGAAGTGGAAATCAGTTCCTTGCTCGACATCACCAAGCAGGAGGCAAAAGAACTGACCTCGGACTTCACGTTTGAAATCCAGGGTATCACGCGCCATCAGGCTGCCAAAATCGACGGCGAACTCTTTGCCAAGGTATATGGCGAGAACGCTATCACCGACGAGGCGGACTTTCGTGCGCACGTGAAAGCCGAGATTGAGGAGAACATGGCGGAGGACAGCGACTACAAGTTCGGACTCGATGCCAAGGCTGCTGTGATGAAGAAGATGGAGGGGCTCACATTCCCCGAGGACTTCCTCAAACGCTGGTTGCACGCCACCAACGAGAAACTCACCGACGAGGAGATTGACAAGGACTTCCCGCAGATGATTGAGGAACTCAAGTGGCACTTGGCTAAGGACCAACTTCTCAAGAAGTACAACATCAATGTCGAGAAGGAAGACGTAGAGGACTACGCCAAGAAGGTAGCCAAGATGCAGTTCATGCAGTACGGTCTCATGCACGTGGATGATGCTTACCTGACGAACTACGCACAGCAGATGCTCAAGGACGAGAACCAACTCCGCGGCATTGTGGAGTGTGTAGCCGAGCAGAAGATTTACGCTGCGCTCAAGACGGTAGTCAAACTCGACGAGAAATCCATCTCCCACGCCGATTTCGGCAAACTCTTCGCGTAAGGTTCCTCCTTTTGCAACATAGGATATTATAATAGGTATTAGTATAAAAAGATTGAGTATGATGACAATTGACAAGTACAATTTCGCCGGCAAGAAGGCGATTGTCCGTGTGGATTTCAATGTTCCACTCGATGAGAACGGTAATATCACCGATGATACCCGTATCCGTGGCGCACTGCCTACGCTGAAACATATTCTGGCACAAGGCGGGGCACTGATAATCATGTCGCACATGGGTAAGCCGAAAGGCAAAGTGGTGGCTAAATACAGCCTCAAGCAGATTATAGATGCAGTGAGCAAGGCATTGGGGGTTCCCGTACAGTTTGCACCCGACTGCGCAAAGGCTAAAGAACAGGCAGACGCTCTGAAGCCTGGCGAAGTGCTGATGCTTGAGAATCTGCGTTTCTACGCTGAGGAAGAGGGTAAGCCTGTGGATATTGACAAAGAGGACCCCGCTTACGATGATGCCAAGAAGGCTATGAAAGCCAAACAGAAAGAGTTTGCCAAGACGCTGGCAAGTTATGCAGACTGCTACGTGAACGACGCCTTCGGAACAGCACACCGCAAGCACGCTTCGACCGCTGTGATTGCCGATTATTTCGACGCTGACAACAAGATGCTGGGCTATCTGATGGAGAAGGAAGTGCAGGCCGTGGACAATATCCTGTCGAACATCAAGCACCCCTTCACCGCTATCATGGGCGGCTCGAAGGTATCGACAAAGATTGGTATCATTGAGAACCTGATGAACAAAGTGGACAACCTGATTCTCTGTGGCGGAATGACTTACACCTTCGCCAAGGCGCAAGGCGGGAAGATAGGCAACTCCATCTGCGAGGACGACAAACTGGACTTGGCACTTGACATTATCGCTCAGGCAAAGGCCAAGGGCGTGAACCTTGTGCTTGGCACAGACTCTGTCATTGCCGACAGTTTCTCCAACGACGCCCATACCAAAGTATGCATGAGCAATGACATACCTGATGGTTGGGAGGGTATGGACGCCGGTCCTGAGAGCCGCAAAGCCTTCGCCAAGGCTATTGAGGGCGCAAAAACTATCCTCTGGAACGGTCCTGCAGGCGTATTCGAGTTCGACAACTTCACGGGCGGAAGCAAGGCTATTGCGGAGGCTATCGCCAAGGCAACCGATGAGGGTGCATACAGCCTGATTGGCGGCGGCGACAGCGTGGCATGCGTCAACAAGTTCGGTATGGCAGACCGTGTAAGTTACATCTCCACGGGTGGCGGTGCATTGCTTGAGGCTATCGAGGGCAAAGTGCTGCCGGGTGTGGCTGCCATCAAAGGCGAATAATCAAGTATTCAGGTGCATAGGGCATGGGGTTCTATGCACCTGAATTCATACAAGTATAGACATCTAATACTTAATAAATAAAATGGATATTGTAGGAAAAATCATTCAGGTTCTGCCGGAGCAGGGCGGCACAAGCAAGACGGGTAACCCGTGGAAATTGCAGGCGTATGTACTGGAAACTCAAGAGCAATACCCGCGTAAGGTGTGCTTTGAGTTGTTCGGCGAGGACAGAATCAAGAACAATCCGTGCAAGATTGACGACGTAGTGACAGTGTCTTTCGACATCGAGTCGCGCGAGTTCAACGGGCGTTGGTACACTTCTATCCGCGCATGGCGGGTTCAACAGGGTGCTGTAGCCGCCACTCCCGCACAGCCTGCACAGGCAGCCCCCGCGGCTGCGGCAGCACAACCTGCACCGCAAGCCAACGTACAGAGTTTCGATGCGGCTGCCGGTGCTGACGAGAGCACAGACCTTCCGTTCTGATGAAGCGTCGTATCTGGCTGATTGTCATACTATTCCTTTTAGCGTCAGGCGGCATATTGTGCGCCTTTCGCTGGAAGGCTTGGTTCTCTACCCCACCCGAACCCGAATGGACGGGTGACACGATAGCCAACCATACGTTTCTCACCTTTGCCAATGACAGCGTCCTTGGGAGTCTGCAGCGGGACACATTGGCGTTTATTCTGTTGGGTGATGTGCACAACTCGCTGACGGACAGCGACTTCATCACTATTGCAGTACGACACCCGCGCATAGATTTCTATGCCCAATTGGGCGACTTGTTCGAGCGCCCGTATTTCTATTACGAACAGGAAATGTATCACAGCCTCGCAGGGACGCGATTTGACTCGCTGCCCATGTTGGCTACACCCGGCAACCATGAGTACTGCAAAGGCGTGATAAAACGCCTTCCTGCGCATTGGAAAGAGGTGTTTCCCAATCCGATGAACGGTCCGCGGCGCTTCCGCGGTACGACATACTACGTGGATTTCCCGACGCTGCGCTTTGTGGTGATTGATACCGACGGTTTGCAACGCCTGTCGGACTACACACAGGTGAACTTCTGGGTGAAGAAGGTGCTGGAAGAGGCTGACGGGCGTTTCACAGTGGTGATGATGCACCACCCCGTGTATAGCAGTGCCAAAGGGCGGCAGAACCCGTTGGTCTGGCTGTTCTTCACGCGGGCTTTGCAGCGGGCGGACATAGTGTTTTCGGGGCATGACCACAACTATGCACGACGCACCGTGCGACATACGGCAAGTTTCTTCCGTGACATCAATCCCACTATTTATATCGGTACCAACGCCTCTACAAAACGCTACCCGAACAAGGAGAGCCGCCATAACGAGTGTGTGTCGTCGGGGCGCGGAGTGTACGAATACATCACCGTGATGCCTGACACACTCCACGTGGAGACCCGTTTTGTGGATACTGGGGAAGTATTGGACGAGGTTGGAAGTCGTAGGCAAAGCCGGCAAATAGGCATACCCGGCAAAATCTCAGGGACTGACGTACAAAAAGAAAGACAAGCAACTACCAATCAGTTTGCTTGTCTTTCTTCTTTTGTGACCCCGCTGGGACTCAAACCCAGGACCTTCAGAACCGGAATCTGACACTCTATTCAACTAAGCTACGGGGCCTTGCAATCTATCTGGTCAATAGTTGCTGTCTTCTTTATTCTCAATCACCTGCCACACTTGACAGGTTGGTTATCAGTCTGTTTGCTGCTCTCCTTAGTTGCGGCGGTTGCCGACAAGGATGAGGATATAGTATATCAATGTGCCCAACGATGCAAGGGCTGCCACTACATACGTGTAGGCGGCACTGCGCAATGCTGATGCGGCAAGAGGTGTAGTCTCGCGGCTGGTGATACCAGCCTCTTCCAGCCATGCTACGGCACGCTTACTGGCATTAATCTCAACAGGCAGCGTGACAAACGCGAACAGCGTAGTCAGCGCATACAACGCAATACCAATCTCAAGCAGTTGCGGAAAAGCCTCCACAAACAGGATACCTGCCAGCAACACCCATGTCACCCAACGGGATGAGAACTCCACCACGGGCACCAATGCACTACGCAGTTTCAGCGGGGCATAGGCGGTGGCATGCTGTACGGCGTGACCGCACTCATGGGCAGCCACGGCTGCTGCGGCGACAGAGTCGGAATTATACACGGATTCCGATAGGTTAACCGTCTGGTTGCGTGGGTCATAGTGGTCTGTCAAGTGCCCTCGCACACACGTCACCTTCACATCCGTGATACCGTTATCGCGCAACATCTTTTCGGCGACCTCACGACCCGTCATACCAAGAGGTACCTTTGAGTACTCCTTGAAACGGTGCTCCAGCAGGGCACTCACGCCCCAACTGGCCAATGCAATCACTATAAATAACGCCCAATACATTCTCTTTTACTTTATAGTTATACGAATAGGTTTATTTCTTATCTGCAATAATCGGCTTTCTGCGACACACCTTGCACGTCCCATATATATATAAGGAGAAGCGTTGCGGGTTGAAATTGGTAAAACGCTTGTCCGCCAGCATACGGTTGATAGTGGTGTCGCGTACCTCGCTGATACGTCCGCATCGCTGACAGATTATCTGTATGTGCGAAGCATTTGCCTGTACTATCTCGTACTGCCCTGCCCGCACACCAAACTCCTTGTCGAGGCGGTGGATGATGCCTGCTTTCTCCAGCACGTCCAACGTGTTGTAGATAGTGGCACGGCTGATTGTCAGTTCTGTCAAAGAATCACGCACCTGCTCCACGGAGAAGCACCGCAAATCGCATACCCTTTCCAGTATCACCTCCCGTTCCCGCGTACGGCGCATGCCATGCTCGTCTATGTAGGCACGCAACCGCTCGACAGCACTGCTGTACGTGATATTGGAGTCTGACGGGTTCATCAGATGGGTTTGATATATGCGCGGCGACGTTTGTGCACCTTATGCGGAAACATCTCCCAGTTGGCTTGGTTCTTATAGTTGGTCTCCATGATGGAGGTAGTCTCCACGCGCTGGATACCGTATTTCAGGAAATACGGGTGCTGGTCCATCAGGATGACGGCATTCACACCTTTGTCCTGATAATCAGGGCGCACCGCAATCAGCAGCAAGTCAAAAGCCTCCATATGTTTCGCGCGCAGAGCCTTCAGCACATGATACCAGCCGAACGGGAACAGGTGCCCGTGGCATTTGCGCAGAGCCTTCGATATGTCCGGCATACCGACACCCACACCCACAACCTCGTTATGCTCGTTGACCACGATGGTGACAAAGTCAAAATTGACCATCGGGAAGTACATCTTGCAATAGTATTGCTTCTGGCGATCGGTCAGCGGCTGGAAGTTATACAGTTTCTGGTACGCAGCATCGATAACGTCCATGTACTCAATGCCGTACTTGCGGACCAACTCCTTGCAACTGCGTACTTTGTCCACACGCACATGGCTGCGTTCGCATACGATATTGTTGATACGGACCAGTCGTTCGGGCATCTCTTTCGGGGGAGTCAACTGAAACTCTATCCAGTCGTTCTCCTTGACCAGCCCGTAATGCTCCATATGGCGGACGTAGTAAGGATAGTTGTACAAGGATGCCATTGGTGCCAAGTACTCATACCCCTCTATCAGCAGTCCTTCAAAGTCGAAATCGGTAAAGCCCACAGGACCATTCAGCGCGTCCATCCCTTTTGCTTTCCCCCACGCAGCTACTGCGTCCAGCAGTGCTTTGCTTACCTCCTCGTTATCAATAAAGTCTATCCACCCGAAGCGTACGTGGTTCACATTCCACTTCTTGTTGGCGGCATAATTGATAATTCCTGCTATCCGTCCCACCGGCTTGCCATCCATATACGCCATATAGAGTACATGGTCGCATACCTCATGCGCCGGATTCTTTTTGGTGTCGAAAGTATTCATTTCGTCCATCACCAGGTGCGGACAAAAGTTTTCGCAATCTTTATACAAATCATTACCGAACTCCACAAACTTTCTCAGCCCGCAACGTGTGGTAATTTGCCTGATTTCTATCGCCATTTTCTAAAAACATACCGATTTTCGGCGCAAAATTACGAATAATTCGTCGAAACTCCAAATATGTCGATAGTTTTTTGTAACTTTGCAGCCGATTTCGTGTTATTTTCGAGGACGAAAACTGAACAGAAGGTATGGAAAAGGTATTGTCGGTAGCGGTCTATTGTTCAAGTTCCAACAAGGTGCGGGTTTCCTACATGGAGGCGGCCGAGCAATTGGGGCAATTGCTGGCGGAGCAACATATCCGCCTTGTGTATGGGGACGGGGGCATCGGCTTGATGGCGGCGGTAGCACGCGGTGTGCTCAGCCGCGGCGGAGAGGTTGTGGGAGTGATACCGCAATTTATGGTGGAGCAGGGGTGGAACAACCCCCTGAGCACCCGCACCATTGTCACGCAGACCATGCACGAGCGCAAAGCCGGAATCTGTGAGTTGGCGGACGCCATGGTGGCGCTCCCGGGTGGCATAGGCACCTTCGAGGAACTGCTCGAGTGCCTCACGTGGAAGCAACTGGGGCTCCACAGCAAACCCGTTGTCATTCTCAATACCGACGGCTACTACGACCGCCTGCTCTCTTGTCTCGACTATATGGTGGAGGAGCACATGATGCGCCCTGTCCACCGGCAAATGTACGCCGTTGTCTCCAAGCCGGAAGAGGTTCTCCCTGCCATCGCATCCATGCCGGAGTGGGACCCGCAGACAAGGCGGCTGGCATCAATCTGAACGCATCCATGGATAGCATTCCGCGCATATCAACCCCTTATTCCGAGCCTTGGGTGGCTTGGCTGCTGTTGCTGTTGGGGGTGCTGTTGGTGCTGGGCAGTTCGGCGCTGGGAAATCCGCGCGAGGCGGTGCGGACGCTGATGAGCCATTCGGAACGTTCATACGCGGCTTTCAACCGCAACCTGTTAGCTGAAATCATATCTGCCGTCTTCCGCATTGGCGTGATGGCGCTCACTGTTTATATGTTGGTTTACTCCACGGGCTGTGCTTTTACGCTGCTCAACTACGCCAAAGTGGCAGGTGTTGTGGTTGCGGTACTGGCGGTTCAGACACTCCTTATATATATGGTGGGCAGTGTATTCCTGTCATCCCGCCAGTTGTCGCAGGCGTTGGAGCAGTGCAGTTTCA
This sequence comes from uncultured Bacteroidales bacterium, assembly GCA_934692905.1. Taxonomy (GTDB): domain Bacteria; phylum Bacteroidota; class Bacteroidia; order Bacteroidales; family Paludibacteraceae; genus Colicola. Next base: position 49,590 of record CAKUUM010000008.1, on the reverse strand, counting down.
TCCGCAACCTGGTGGGCATGCTCTTGTGGGGGGTGATGCTGTTGATGACCAACTGGTCGTGCCCGCTCGCGCTCTATATCCTTTGCGGCGTGGTGCTGGCATTGTTTTCGGTGGCTATGTTGGGGAAGGGCGTGCTGATGTTCTACAAGGGCATCCCGTCACTTTTGTATATATTGTTGTATTTCATTAGTTTGGAGATTGTGCCCTTGTGCGGCACCTTCTTATGGGCTAAACATATTGTATAAATGAAAAAGGTAACTAACATTCTCATTTCACAGCCGAAGCCTCAGGTGGAGCGTAATCCCTACGCCGACATGGAGGCGAAGTTTGGTGTGCATTGCGATTTTCAGCAACTGATACGTGTAGAGAGCCTCACGGCACGCGAGTTCCGCGACCAGCACATCTACCTCGAGGACTACAATGCCATATTGCTCAACTCGCGTCTTGGGGCGGATCATTTCTTCCACCTCTGCGAGGAACTGCGCTTCCAGGTGCCCGAGACCATGCACTACTACTGCATCTCGGAGGCGGTCGGCAACTACCTCCAGAAGTACATCCAGTACCGCAAGCGTCGTGTTTTCGCGGCGGAGAACAACAAGTTCGAGAGTCTCCTGCCGACCATGTACCGCCGTCCCAACGAGAAGTTCCTCATGGTCATGTCCGACGTGCACAACGACGATGACATCAACATGTTTGCCAGCCACAAAATCAAGGTCAAACCTGCCGTCATGTACCGCACGGTAGCCACCGAATGGCCTGCCGACAAGCCCTTCAACTACGACATGATTGTCCTCTTCACCCCTGCCGGAGTGGCATCGCTCAAGAAGAATTTCCCCGACTGGCAGCAGGGCGACACCGTCATGGCTTGCTTTGGCGCCAACACCGCCGCCGCACTCGAGGAGAACGGCTATCGTATTGATATCAAGGCTCCTACGCCCGAGTGCCCGAGCATCACCACTGCCATCAAGAACTTCTTGGAAGCCCGGCAAGAGGAATGACCTGTACCTTCCCTAAGGCAGAAAAACTCTGTGGGCAGACACGCATAGAGCAACTCTACCGCCACGGCAAACGCTTTGTGGTGTGGCCCTTGCGTGTCACCTATCTGCCTACGGATGATGCCCCGACGGAAGTACTTGTCTGGGCGCCCAAGTCGCTCTTCAAACACGCTGTGGACCGCAACCGTCTCCGCCGTCAGATGCGTGAGGCGTACAGGCTCAACAAGCAGATTCTCGCCGACACGGGCAAGACCTACCAAATCGCGTTCAACTACATGGAGAAGGAGATGCACGACTACCGCGTCATAGACAAGGCGATGCGTCGTGCCCTCAAACGCCTTTCCCAGCAGGAGGAGGTGCGCCCATGACCGCCAAAACGCTCATACGCAAGGCGTTTCTCCTACCCGTATATTTTTATAGGTATTGTATCTCGCCCCTCACGCCCCCTTCCTGCCGCTACACACCCACGTGCAGCCAGTATATGGTTGAGGCGGTTATGAAGTACGGCATCTTCAAAGGCGGTTGGCTGGGCGTGAAGCGCATACTCCGTTGCAATCCGTGGGGCGGTTCAGGCTACGACCCTGTCCCGTAATATGCCGGATAAATGCCGTGTATTTGTCGGGGTAAGTGTATGAGATTAGTATGAGATTAGTATGTGATTAGTATGTGGTTAGTATGTGATTCCGCTGACCTTGCCGCGAGGATACCGAATGCACATACATATTAATTATTAACCATTAACTATTACTTAAATAAAAATGCGTATAGACATCATCACCGCCTGCCCCGAGTTGTTGGAGTCTCCCCTCAACCACTCCATTGTCCAGCGTGCCAAGGACAAGGGCCTTGCCGAAATATATGTGCACAATCTCCGCGACTTCACCCTCGACAAGCACCGCAAGGTGGACGATTACGCTTTTGGTTTCGGCGCAGGCATGGTCTTGCAAATCGAACCCATCGACCGTGCCATCACCTATCTCACCTCGCAGCGCCACTATGACGAGATTATCTTCACCGCACCCGACGGGGAACGTTTCACCCAGCGTGAGGCAAATGCCCTCTCGCTCAAAGAGAACATTATCATACTCTGCGGGCACTACAAAGGGGTGGACCAGCGTGTGCGTGACCACCTGATTACCAAGGAATATACGATTGGTGACTTTGTTCTCACGGGCGGAGAGATGCCCGCTGCCATTATGACGGATGCCATTGTCCGCCTCCTTCCGGGTGCCCTTGGCGATGAAACCAGTGCCCTCAGCGACAGTTTTCAGGACGGACTCTTGGAGCCCGGCGTGTACACCCGCCCGGCGGAGTACAAGGGTTGGCGTGTTCCTGACATCCTCATCTCGGGCAATCAGGCGAAGATTGACGAATGGCTCTATGAAGAATCCCTTCGCCACACGCAATCCCGCCGCCCTGACTTGTTGGAGGACAACGACTAATCGTTTTTGACAGACAGCGCGGTCAGAACCAGCCGAGACGGCGGATAAGACGGAGGGCGGATGTGGGTATGAGGGCTACGAGGAAAGTGAGAACGGCATTCCAAACACAAGGAACGGATACTTTCGCGTGCCCGTGGAACAGTCCGCGGAGGGTTCGGCGGACAAGGTAGCCGGGGGTGACAATATAACCGAGGGCTTTGCCTATGCTTGTAGCCCAAGGGCGGATATTGTACAAGCCTGTATCCACGGCACCCGGGGAGATATTGGTGACGATGACGCCCTTGCCACGCAGTTCGACGTGCAGAGAGCGGGTGAAGGATTCGAGGAAAGCCTTGGTGGCGGCATAGGTGGCAAGGCGTTGTACCGCAATATGCGAGGTGACGGAGCAAACATTCAGGATATACCCTTTGCCGCGGGTTGCCATGTCGTGCCCGAAATAATAACACAACATAGCGGGCGTGAAGACGTGCAGGTTGAGTATCAGTGTATTGAAGGCTTCGGAGTCGTCCAGGAAATCACGGTCGTGGTACACTCCGGCGTTGTTGATGAGCACTTCTATATCCAGATTATGTTCAGCGCAGTAGGTGTGCAGGGTCTTGGCTGCTGTCTGCAGGCTGAGGTCCATGACGAGGGGGATGACACGGACGGGATAGTCCTGCCGTAGCAGTTCCGCCTTGTGGTGGATGGCATCTTCGTTGCTGACAATGAGGAGGTTGTAGCCTTGTTGCGCCAACTGCTGCGCATAGCAGTAGCCCATGCCCGAACTGGCACCTGTTACCAAAGCGTAATTGTCGCTGTGCTGCATAGGGTGTTTGATAAAAGAGACTGCTTAACGTGTTGCTAAACAGTCTCTTGGGGTTTCAATTAAGGAGTTATGTCTTAATGTCTGCGGTCGAGGCGTGCACCGTCGGCTTCGGGGTCACGACGTGGGCGCTCGTCACGATGTTCGGGGCGTGGACCACGACGCTCAGGGCGAGGTCCTCGGTCGGTACGGGGAGCACGTGCAGGACGCTCGGGCTCTACGTAGTCAGCGGGTTTCTCCTTGAGAGCCTTGGCACTCAGGCGGAACTTGCCCGTCTTCTCGTCCACTTCCATCAACTTAATCATAATCTTGTCACCCTCTTGGATGCCGGTTTGCTCCATGGTGTCGTAGCGTTTCCAGTCAATTTCCGAGATATGGAGCAGACCTTCCTTGCCCGGCATGAACTCCACGAAGCAGCCGTACGGCATAATCGACTTCACGGTAGCCTCATATACCTCACCGACTTCGGGCAGAGCCACGATAGCCTTGATTTTGGCAACGGCAGCGTCCATAGCCTCTTTGTTGTTGGAAGCCACTTCCACCTTGCCGCCTTCCTCAATCTCGTCGATGCTTACGACAGCACCTGTCTCTGCCTGGATGCCTTGGATAATCTTGCCGCCGGGGCCAATGACAGCACCAATCATATCTTTCGGGATAATGAAGGATACAATGCGCGGAGCCTGCGGTTTGAGGTCTTTGCGCGGTTCGGGCATGGTCTCGAGGAGTTTGTCGAGGATAAACATACGAGCCTGGTGCGCCTGTGCAAGAGCGGTCTCCAGAACATCATAACTCAAACCGTCCACCTTGATATCCATCTGGCAGGCGGTGAGACCGTCGCGTGTACCCGTAGTTTTGAAGTCCATATCACCGAGGTGGTCCTCGTCGCCGAGGATGTCGGAAAGAATCTTATAGTTGAGTTTGCCGTCCACCAACTCGGAAATCATACCCATAGCGATACCGCTGACGGGTTTCTTGATAGGCACACCGGCATCCATAAGGGCGATCGTGCCTGCGCAAACGGTAGCCATAGACGACGAACCGTTGGATTCGAGGATATCCGAAACCACGCGGATGCAGTAGGGGAAATCGGCGGGAACCATGTTTTTGAGTGCACGGCAGGCGAGGTTTCCGTGACCTATCTCACGACGTCCTACACCGCGTTGTGCTTTAGCCTCACCCGTTGCGAAGGGCGGGAAGTTGTAGTGGAGCAGGAAACGGTCGGTACCCTGGATGAGAGCCTCGTCCACCAGTTTCTCGTCGCGGCTGGTGCCGAGGGTAACGGTAGCCAGAGCCTGTGTCTCGCCACGTGTAAAGATAGAAGACCCGTGAGGTCCGGGCAGGGGAGCCACTTCGCACCAGATAGGGCGGATGTCGGTGGTCTTACGCCCGTCGAGACGCTTGCCCTCGTCGAGCACAGCACGGCGCATAGCCTCTTTCTCCACATCGTGGTAGTAGCGGTCCACCATAGCGGCAACCTCCTCTATATCAATGCTTAATGCCTCGGCACGCTGTGCCATATAGTCAGCCTTGTCGGCTTTGAAGTCCGTGCAAATCTGTGCGAACATATCTTCGCGGTGGTGCTTGTCGGTGTCGGCAGCGGTAGCCTGCGCGTACGCGCGTGCGTAACTATAATCGTGTACTGCCTGCTTCAACTCGTCGTCGTTCACCTCGTGGCAGTATTCGCGTTTGGTCTCCTTGCCGTATGCTTTCATCATCTCGTTGATAGCCAGGCACTCGGGCTTGATAGCCTCGTGAGCAGCCTTGATAGCCTCGAGCATCACGGATTCGGGTACCTCTTTCATCTCGCCCTCTACCATCATGATGTTGTCGTAGGTGGCAGCCACCATCAGTTCGAGGTCAGCCTGTTCGCACTGTTCGAAGGTCGGGTTGATGACCATCTTGCCGTTTACGCGGGCAACGCGCACCTCCGAAACGGGCCCCTCGAAGGGTATGTCCGAGCAAGCAAGGGCTGCACCTGCAGCAAGACCTGCGATCGACTCCGGCATATCCACGCCGTCAGCCGAATACATGGTGACGTTGACGAAAGTCTCTGCGTGATAGTTGGCGGGGAACAGGGGGCGCAAGGCACGGTCGATGAGGCGGGCGATGAGGATTTCGTAGTCCGACGCCTTGCCCTCGCGACGGGTGAAACCGCCGGGGAAACGACCTGCACTGGCAAATTTCTCTTTGTACTCCACGGTGAGGGGCATGAAATCCGTACCGGGGACAGCGTCTTTCGCGCTGCAAACTGTGGCAAGCACCATGGTGTTGCCGATAGTCGCCATCACTGCACCGTCCGCCTGTTTGGCAAGTTTGCCGGTCTCAAGCGTAATGACACGACCATCCGGGAGAGTAATCTCCTTTCTTACTATATTCATTATGTTTTTGTTTGTGGGGTGCCGTTGCACCCCGTGATACTTTGGGGTGCCGTATTGCACTCCGATTCTTATGACCACAAAGTCGCTGCAAAGTTACTGCTTTTTTGTGACATACGCAAACGGTGTGTCATTTTCACGTCCGAGCGACGGAAGAGTCCGGCTTGTATTATCACTTTTTGCATAATTAACACTTTTTGCGGTGCGTGCGCATGCAGTTTGAGGGTGTGAAGATACTTTTGTGTATGGGGTTAAGGGGTAGGGGATTAATAGTATATATATTATATATAGGGTGTACCCATCCTGAAAAGTGTTAAAAGTGAAAAAAGTGTTAGTTTGTGCATTGATGGGATGCGGATAACCGACTGCCCATTCTCTCGGCAAGGTCTCGGGAAAATGGGGTGTGGGTGAGATATTAAAGAACGCGCACAACGTATGTATCTTCCAATATGTTAAAATATGTTTTCTATATCTCAAAAATGTCAAAATGTTACTTCAAAATTTGCATATGTAAAATTTATGTAGTATCTTTGCAGCTGATTTTAATATAGGCATGAATTATGGAATAAATAAAATTGAAAAGTGTGTCAAATAGGCAGTGTGTAAATGATTATGTTGTTGCATTTAACAATATGTGACGATATGTTAAGTTTGGCACGAAATTTGTAGGAGTATAGCGAAGACAAAAGGTTGAAGAAACAATAAGTCTTGTGGAACACGTCAGGTACTTGGGACGAGTATGTGTTCGGGCACAAGCAAGATGAACAACACAAAGTTTTCGATAAAAGACATAACTTATAAAACTCTCGAAACGAATTTACGGTTTCGGGTTTTTTATGCCCCGAACCGAAATAGTAAAAAATGTATAAAAATACACAAAACGTGTACTTTTTTGCGAAAACATACTATTTATAGTAAAAAGGAGTTAGAGAAGTTGAGTATTGAGTGCAGTGGAGAGAAGTTAAGTGTTGAGAGTTTAGAGTTGAGTGCAGTGGAGAGTTTGTAGTTGGGAGAAGTTGAGAGGGTACGAAAAAAGCAGAAAAAACGAAAAGAGACTTGAAAAAAGGAGACAAACAATTATAATTATGATATAAATAAAACTATGATATAAAAAAACGCGGACGCTCGGGGGGGGGACAGACCCAAAGAGAAGATGCAAATAAAATAACAATATAAAAAACAAATTAGGCAATGAACAATCAAAAGTTTGAAATCGCAGGGAAAGTGACCTACGTCGGCGATTTGGAGCCGCATGAATCCAAAATCGGAGGTGTGCCATTTTACACCAAGAAAATAATCATCCAAACGGAGGAGACCTATCCGCAAACGGCGTTAGTCACGCTGCGTGGGGATTACGCGACGGGTTTCGCGATAGAGGTGGGGGAAAGACTGCGCGTGTGGTTCAACCTCAAAATATTCACCACCAAGACGGGCGGTACAGGCAATGCCCTCACGGCCTGGCAAATCAAAAGAGAGGGATAAAAAATGATATGTAAAAAGAATATATAAAAATTATTTATTATGAAATTTTTAGAAGAAAAATTCGCCGAAAAAATTTCGGCACAATTGAAAGAAGAGGCTCGGCAGCAGGCGGAGCAAGAAGTCCGCGACAACGGGCAGGTAGAAAACAAGCCCAAGCGCATAGCGCGGTTCTGCGTTCAGGAGAAGATATACAGGGGTATCCCTCGTCCATGCTCCCCGCTTGCGTACTTCGTTCTCGCAGTCAGGGGTGACAACGAGGTATGGGATATTTAGACAAAAATCCAACTATTGAAGCAGGAGTACCCCTCTGGCGGGGATGACTACCAAAAGGAGTATAACCTCTTGAAAAAAGAACTTCCAATCGCTTGTTTTCACGCCCAAGCGTTTGCGAATGACGGGCGCAGAACCAACGAAAACGCCATCCCGAATGGTTTGGTAATGAGTGACTTCGACCACTGTGACGGCAAGAAAATATGGAAGGACATGAAAGACCGCGGAGTGGTAGAGGAAAACAATATCGTCTTGGCATACGAGACCCCATCTGGTGGGCTACGACTGGTGGCAGAAAGAAAGTGGGACGAAAGTATCCCTATGGCTCAAAAACGGTTGGCAATGGCAGCCCATGTAGAGGACTACGACCAGTGCGTATGCGATTTGGCAAGGGCAAGTTACATCACGCCCGAGATACTAGGCATTGATTTTGAGGGACTTACATTTGAGAGTGAAGAAGAGGCACGCCGTATAGGCGAACACTTCGCCCAAATAGACAAGGCAGAGAAAAAAGCAAATTTTTCACGGAATATGCCATCAACCGCCTATCAGAAAAAGAGTGATGAAGCAACATCCGTAGAGTTGGAGTTGAAGGATCAGAAAGAGATAGTGCCTGTTGTACGGAGTTTGGTGGGTGCCCTGACTATCGCGGGAACCCCCGAAGTAGGGATGCGGTATGATACATACAATACGTTGGGGGCTTACGTGGCACCTTTGGTGGACTTCGATCCCGCGCGATTATACGCCGTACTTCCGCGGTGGAAGGACGATGACGAAAGGTGGGCACAATGCCAATACGTCTGCGAACATGCGGACAGATACGCGCGGACACCATTGATAGTGGCTATCGCACAAAAAAGAGCAAAATTGAATAGTAACAAAATAAATACATTATAAATAATAAATTATATGGAAAAAATTACAACAACAACTGCGCAAAGCGCAAACAACAAGTGGGAGGACCTTGTCCGCCACTTGGAAACAGAACTAAAGGAACAAATGAGTGATGCAGACAATAGTCTGATTTATGCCGCTATGGCAAAGAACATGCGGTATGTGGAGAATAATGCGGACAATCTTTTTTCCGCACTGCCGAACTATGGTATGGCGGAAGAGGAACGTAAGCAACTGATAGACAGTGCGTTGAAACAAAGACTGAATCGTCGTACACCTGACATAGTACTCAAGGCACAGGCAAAAGCAAAGGAAGACGCCCAACTGCGGGCAATGGATAGTTTGGACCTGGATGTAGATTATTTGAAAGAAAATTTACCCCCTATTCCAAAACTTTTTCAGCAGTTGATAGGCAAATACGAGGAGCGTTTTCATGCTCCGTTAATCATGGCATTGCTGCCCATTATCGGGGTATATTTGGGTAAGGTTCGTTTCCGTTTCGGCAGGGGTGAAAACGGTGATACACATAGTTTTACGTTTTTCTCGTTGTTCGTCGGCGAAAGCGGAAGTGACAAGAGTTTTTGGAGAAAAATCAACGAGTTCCTTCTCGAACCTATTCGAGCAAAAGACACTCTGATCCGCGCGGCAAAAGACAAATACAATGCCGATGTGAAGCGTACCGCTTCGACAAAAAGAAAGCCAAAGGCTCCGTTGGCGCAACCACGGATAATAGGTATAGACGTGACCAATGCACAGATGTGCAACAGCATGAAGTATAACCAGGAGACAAAATGCTTTATGTACAGTGAGGAAATAAGCAAGGTAATAGAGGCGGAAAAACAACACGGAAGTCGCAAGGCGTTGTTGTGTGACGGCTTTGACAACGTCATCACGACGACGGACAGGGCAGGTGAAAATGCAGTCAATTTTTCGGGGCATGTGAATATCAACCTGTTGTATGCGGGTGCAACGGCGGATGTGCGCGAATACCTGGGGTACAGGCAAGTGGCTGGTGGTTTGGCTTGTCGTTTTGCAACGATAATGATGCCGAAACAGGTATCGTTGAAAATCCCTGAATATCCCAATTTTACAGAGGAAGAACGGAATGAGATATATGCCCAATTGGCTGATTTGGAACGGAAAAGCGGCATGATCTACTGCCCGGCAGTGTTCAGGAGCATCGACCAATGGCAATACACCACAGGGCTGAAGATAAAAGGCAAGAACGAACATTTGGATACTTTCCGTCTTCGCGCCGCGGTGATGGGATACAGGGAAGGCATGATGTATGCACTACTCGAAGGGTGTGCCAAGACAAGTCCGTTGGCAAAGATAACCAACAGTAAAACAGAGAAAAACGCGGCTGAATTTGCCTAATGGGTTGCCGAGTTTGTATTCGAAAACGCCGCCATCTTCTTCGGCAATGAGGCACAGAAGGTAGCAGAAAAGAACTATGCTGCCAATGTGCATGTGGTAAGTCCGACTGCTGTTTTCAACCAGTTGCCCAAGACATTCACCCGTGAGGATGTGTTTGCAACACGAGTAGCGATGGGCAAAACAGACGGTAGTGTGGATATGGATTTCAGCCGTTGGTTGAACCCGAAGTCAAAGAAATCAAAATGCCAAATACGTGATAATCAGGACGGAACGTACACCAAATTGTAATTAGGTAGTAGTGGCTGATGGTAAACAGGCGCAGTCAGTCTTCGGACGTTTTTTCTCGCATTACCGCCACTAACACAATTAACACAATTAACACTTTTTGGGGTGGTGGTACCCCGCCCCAGTCGCAAGGTCGCGACTAAAAAGAAAGACCTGTTACACACAAAGCACTATGGCACAATGCCTTAGGCAAAAAATAAGCCAATAAAAAAATACTATTAAAAACATGGCAAAAATTATTTACATCGACCCCGTAAAATCAGTTTCGGGGAAATTATCCAAAAAGAGTAAAGTCTGCTACATGGTAAGACGAGCAGCAACATCGAATCCGGAGATGATTCAAACCCCTTGTTATTCAATGGTTTGCGGTAAACGTAGCACGCCTTTCAGCGCGGCTGAAATCGCCTATCAGACAAGGTTTGGAAAAGTCGCAAAAGCGGTTATAGCCCGCCTGGCAGACCCGAGCAAAAAAGCGGCAGATCAGGCAGCATTCAAAGCGCAAAGCGAATATACAACGTTGCGCCAGTATGTATGGCACCAATGCTCTGCAGAGGTTGAATGATTTTGATTTTCAACCGTTTACAAAAGAAGAGGTTGCCCAAAAAGCAACCTCTCTTTTTATGTTTTTGTTCGAAAACAATTATCGGCAAAGGGCGACAAAGGGGCAGGAGTCGCAGGTGCGGGTGTCGCTTGTGGGTTGGAAAGACAGAGCGGGATTGAAGATTTCCCCTATTAAGTCGCGGAGGGCTTCGAGGAAATCGGGCTCGACATCGCTGAAGGTGAGGGAGAGTTCACCTTTTTTGTGTATAGCAGTTTCCGTATTCTCCGCGTCAGCCATGCGGCGGACAGGGTAGATGTGCGGGGAGGTGCCGCTGTTGCCTGTGAGCCAGCAATAGAGAAGTGTCTGGAGGACTTGCGACTTGTTGCGCTTGCGGTCGAAGACCTGTGCCATATCCGTGAACTCAAGGTCGGCGTGCCCCGTCTTGTAGTCGATGATACGGGTGCAGCCCTGTCGCTCGTCAATGCGGTCAATCTTGCCGTAGAATAGCACTTCGCCGACCTCGGGAACCTGCAAAGAGCGGGTACGGGACTGCTCTGCCGCCACATAGAGCAGCGGCACCTGCGTGAGGTCGAAGTCTAAGATATTGCGGACATAGTTGCGCACCACCTGTTCGGCAAGGATATCCCCTTTGAGCGCATCGAGAAGTCCGTCCTTACCCGTATTGGCGGCAAAGGCGGTGCGCAGGCTTTCGATAGCGGAGGCGGTCAGAGGCTTGCCCTCATAGGGTTGGTAGAGGTGTTGTATGGTGTCGTGAAGGACACTGCCGAGGGTGGTGTCGGCTACGGAAACCTCTTCGTCCTGTTCGGGTTCGTGTATGCCACGCACATGGCGATAGTAGAACTGCTTTGGGCAACGCAGATACTGGTTCAACGCCGAAGGCGAGATACCCTTGCGGGCATAGTCCTGCAGGGCTCGGAGAACCTCGTCCGTCTTGGGTGCTTCCGCTCTGCTATTTGTAGCGGGGGTGTTCAGTGGGCTGACCACGGTCTCGTGCTCTATGGGCACGTGGTATTGCCATTGGAGTTGGTAGAAATAGCGCGAGACTTCGCCGGAGTGCTGCTCGTCCGCCGTGGAGTTGGTGATAAACCACACGCGCTTGGCGTAGGAGAGCATACGGTAGAAATTGTATGCAAAGATAGCGTCCTGCCTTTCGGGCGTGGGAAGTCCGAAGCCCTTTCTGAGCACATAAGGCACAAAACTGTTGCCGCGTGTGCGACCCGGATAGAGGTCGTCGTTGAAGCCCGTGATAATCAGATTGTCAAAGTCCAGAGCGCGTGTCTCAAGCACACCCATCACCTGCAGTCCGTTGAGCGGTTCCCCCACGTAGGGTATGGACGCCTCCATAGTGAGCATACGCAGTACCTGCTGCGCCGCCTCGACAGAGAAAGGCACATCCGTGTAGCGGGTGAGGACAGCGGTTATCTTGTCCAATACTTTGAGCAGTTGATAGACGCCTTCGGCGTTCTCGTCGGTTCGCATAGCGGTCAGCAAACCACGCATTTGCGCGATGTAATCCTGTGCCGATGCGGGCATGGGGGAGAGGAACTGCTCGGGGTACGCCACAGGCATGTAGAGCGACGTGGCGCGGAGCGGATAGCCCATGGTGACGTTGATTTTCTCCACTTCCTGCGGGAAGCAGTCGAGAAGGGGTATGAGCAGTTGTTCGTCGGGCAGGACAACTGCAGTGCGGGTGAAGTCGATGTTACGGGCATCGGTGTAGAGGTCTTTAAGAATATGGTGCACCTCGTGTGCCTCGGCAATGGTGGAGGGTACGGAGATGAGACGGCACTCGGGGGCTTGCGTATTGCCGGACTCGGGCAACGTGTAGCGGGAACGAAAAAGACGCTGATTATCAGCCATGAAGAGGGAGGCGCGGTTCTCGGGGTCACGCAGGCGGGAGTTCTCGTAGTCGAAATAGAAATCCGCCCGCCCGAGTGCCTGCAGGTGAAGCATGAGTTGGCGCTCGGACTCGGTGAGGGCGTTGAATCCGACAAAGACATAATGCGGACGCAGCCGCTGTGTATCAATGGAACCGAAGTGCTCTATCACCTCGCGGTGGAGCAAGCCGTCGTATGCCAGTCCGTCCGCCAAGAGGGTGTGCCGCAAGTCGGAATAGAGGGGGTAGAGTAACTGCCACGTGCGGAGAAAATGGGGGTGCATGGTGCTGTCGGGATGGTGCGCCTCGGAGGTGAGGAACTCGCCCCAGAAGCGCCGAATGGCATCGCGCTGGTTGTCAGTAAGATAGCGGAAACGGTCGTCTATGTCATGCAAATCGCGTACGGCATAGAACAGGGCTTCCACGTTGGGGATGAGGTGGTTGTCTATCTCGGAGAAGTCGGAGAGCATCATCTTGCCCCAATAGAGGAACTGCTCGACGGGCTCGGCATCAGGTCGCTGGTGGCGGTAGAGGTCGTAGAGGCGCACGAGAAGGGTGAGTTGGTCGGCGAGACGCAGGTCTGTGAGTTGGGCAAAGCACTCGTTGATGGTCAGTACCTCGGGCGAGAAAACAGGTTTGTTAAGCGCTTGGGAGAGGTATTTGCGGAAGAAAAGCCCCGCGCGGTGGTTGGGGAAGACAAAGGTATATTGCGGCAGGGAGGAGCCGACTTCGCGGGCAAAGGTCTGAGCCAGACGGGACAAATAGGAGGACATGGGGGTATGTACGATTTACGAATTTACGATGTACGATTTATTTGGATATCGGGGGAGATTTAGAGATTTTGGTAGATGTGCCAACAGAGATCGCGCATGTGGTCTTTGTTGTTGATAATGGCACGTAATCGGTTGAGCCCCTGCACGTTGCGTTCGCTGTTGAGCCACAGGTGAAGATATCCGCCTTCGGCGTACTTGTCCAACATGTGGGCGTACGCACGCTCGAAATGCCAATCGAAATCAGCCGTCGGGTTCTGTTTCAACCCGTATTGGAGGGTGCGGCGGAGAATGGTCTCGGGGTCAATCTGCCTGTCAGCCTCCGCCACGATAGCCCCGTAGATGGTGCGGGGCGGGCGTTTGGCACTCGCACGATGGTCCTCGACGGCATCGCGCATGGTGAGGAGTTGCTCCTCGGAGAACCACCGGCGGAGGTTGGTGTCCGCCATGAGGATTTCGCCCGAGTGGATATGGTGGAACTCGCGGTCCACAGACAAGCCGAGGTCATGGTAGGCGGCAATGGTGTACGCCATGTCTTCGTCGGCATGGTGTTCGTGCGCCAGTTTGATGCTCTCGGCAATGACACTCTCCGCGTGGTCACGCTGATGTCCGCGGTCGAAGGCGTCGTAGCGCGGGAGGATGGTTTGGGTGATGTACTCGTGCAGGGTCATACGGGTAGGATGGGATAGTTGTATTTTGTGCGCACAAAGGTAGGAATTTTTCTTGAAAGCCCAAGCAAGTGTCCGATATGCACGCGACAAGGTCGGCAGAATCACATACTAATCACATACTAATCACATACTAATCACATACTAATCACATACACTTAGCCCGAGAAACAATGCGCAATTCACAATGCGTAATGCGCAATGAGATTTGCAAGGGTAAGAATTTTTTAGTAATTTTGCGGGGTGAAAGAGATTAGGGGAGAGGTTAGAAAGTAGAGGTTAGAGGTTAGAGATTAGAGAATAGAGAACAGAGATTTAGAGATTAGAGATATGGCAGAGAGTGAAATAATGATTGAGTATGACCATGTGACGCACTACTACGGCAAGCGATTGATATACAAAGACTTGTCGTTCAGTGTGCCCAAGGGTCGGATATTGGGGTTGCTCGGCAAGAACGGTACGGGCAAGACGACGACAATAAATATATTGTCGGGTTTTATCCGTCCGTGGGCGGGCAGTTGCCGGTTGTTGGGGTACGACACACGGACGATGCCTGCGCATGTAAGGCAGCGGATAGGACTGCTGCTGGAAGGGCATGTGCAGTACCCGTTTATGACGATTGCGCAGATAGAACGGTTCTATGCGCCGTTCTACCCGAAGTGGAACAAAGAGGCGTACTATGAGTTGATGCGGCTGCTGCATGTGAAAGATTATCAGAAACTTAACCAGATGTCCAACGGGCAGCGGTCGCAGGTGGCGTTGGGACTGCTGATGGCACAAGACCCCGAACTGCTGATATTGGATGACTTTTCGCTGGGTTTGGACCCCGGGTACAGACGGCTGTTCGTGGAGTACTTGCGTGACTTCTGCAAGGAGAAAGGCAAAACGGTGTTCCTGACCTCGCATATCATTCAGGACTTGGAGCGGCTGGTGGACGACTGCATTATCATGGACTACGGGAAAATACTGAAGCAATGTCCTGTGAGCGAGTTGATTACGCCCACGATGACGCTGGAAGATACGTTTATCGAGATGACGGGGAAGTATTGATTTTAGAGGTTAGAGATTAGAGGTTAGAGATTAGTGATATGATACGGAGTTTATTCTTTAAGGAGTGGCTGAAGACGCGCATGGCAGTGGTGCTGGCGGGCGTGGCGACGATGGGACTGTGTGCGTATTTGCTGATAACAATAGGTCGGGTGATGGAAAGTCACGGCATTATGGCAGTGTGGGACACGCTGCTGAACAGGGACACACTGCTGATAGAGCCGCTGCGGTTTGTGCCGATAGTGGTGGGTGTGCTGCTGGGCGTGGCGCAGATACTGCCCGAGATGACACAAAAACGCATCAAACTGACGCTGCATCTGCCCATCGAGAACTGGAAAAGCATCGGGACGATGGTGCTGTACGGGGCTGTGGTGATGGCGGGACTGGCTGTGCTGAATCTGGGCGTGTGCTTCGGGGTGATGAGCGTGTGGCTGCCCGCGGAGATACTGAAACATATCTTTTTGACGGCAGTGGTATGGTATCTGGCAGGATTGTTGGCGTACTTCTTCACGGTGTGGGTAGTGCTGGAGCCGACATGGAAACTGCGGATACCCGAGATGCTGTTCGCAGCGGCGTGCCTGCGGGGCTTCTATATGAGTACGATGCCCGAGGCATACAATGCCTTTCTGCCGATAATGGCGGTGTTTACGGTGCTGTGCAGCGCGTTGCCGCTACTGAGTATAGACAGGTTCAAGAAAGGGCTGGGGCTGTAAACGAGTAATAAGTAATGGTTAATAGTTAATGTGCATGGTATGAAAATCAGCGGATTGAAGATATATAAGGCGTTTGTGATAGTGGCGGCGGTTGGGCTGCTGCTGTGGATACTGCCGTGGCTGTACTCGCTGCTTATCCCCGTGGAGAAAGGGGATTCGTTTGTGTACTACAGCCCGATTGTGGAAGACTTTATCACCCGCAGCGACGGGAATTTCGTGGATATGCAAGGCAATATCTATACGCAGGACGAGACGGATTCGATACTGCCGTACTTCTTCTACAGGCAGTTGCTGTCGGAGGGGCGTTTGCCCGACACGCTGTTCGGCGAGGCGATGGACACAAAGGTGCTGCGACGTGAGCAGTTCACGTTCAAGACCAGCCCTGCGCAGTTGAACAAGCCGCGTGTGCCGCTGTATGAGTTGCTGGATTCGGAGTCGGGGCGTGTGGATTTGCAGTTGCCAGAAGATGTTTTCCGACTGACAGACAAGGGAATAGAGTTTGTGACGGCAGAGACGAACAAGGTGAACAAGGACAAGTCGGAGATGTTTACGTCGGTGATGAAGGCGCACGGGTTTGTGTTCCCAGCCAACTTGGTTTGGGGCAATCCGTCCACAAGGAAGGCTTACGACAACGGCTATCTGCTGACCGACAATGAGGGCAAACTGTTCAATCTGCGCATGGCGAAAGGCAGCCCGATAGTGAAGAATATACCGTTGCCTGATGGGGTGGAGTTGATTGCGGTGTTTGTGACGGAGTTCGACAATATGCGCAACCTCGGCTTTGCGGTGGATAGCGAGCATCGCCTGTATGTGGTGAACAGGAAGACGCTGCGGCTGGAGCGCGTGGGCATACCCGAATACGACCCGCAGGAGATGCAGATACTGATGATGGGCAATATGCACGACTGGACGGTGCGTATATTCACCGCCACGGACACGCGCTACTATGCGTTGGACGCCACGGATTATTCGCTGATTAAGGAGACCGTTATCCCCGACCCAGAGCCGACGGGCTGGAGGAAAGCCGAGAAGTATATCTTCCCCATCCGGGTGTCGCTGACCTCATGGCAGTCGCCGACGATATTCCCGAGGGTGAATGACCTGTGATGCCGAAAAAGGGCTGCTTGAACAGAATCAGGCAGCCCCTTTCATTTCGAGGAAGTGGTGAGTTAGAAGAGATTGACTTCCGTGTCGTTGTCCGAATCGGTTTGCGGAATTTCAGGTACGGACTCTTCCTGCTCGACCTGAACATTGCTGTTGCGGTACTCGGCGGGGCGGTAGAGCACTTGGACGCTTTCGGCGATAATCTCCGTCTTGCGGCGCACCTGCCCGTCCTTCTCCCATGTGCGGGTTTGCAGTTTGCCCTCCACGTATAGTTTCATACCCTTGTGGACGTATTTCTCCGCCCATTCGGCAAGATTGCGCCAAAGTACGATGGGATGCCACTCTGTCCTGTCAGGGACCTGTGTGCCATTTTGCATAGTGTAGCCACGCTCGGTGGTGGCAAGATTGAAATTGGCAATGGCTGTGCCGCGATCCAGGTAACGCACCTCGGGGTCGCTACCTACATTGCCCACTAAGATAACTTTGTTGACTGATGCCATATACGTATCTGTTTAAGTGTATGTGTTTGTAATTGTTTCCTACCTCCAAAAACGGTGCAAAATTACAGATTATTTTGTATATTTCAAAATTTAGTAGTACTTTTGTAGCGAATATGTATTTATTATGAGGCAACTCCGACTTGGTATATTGTTGGCAACTGCGTTTCTGCTGAGCGGAATAGGCAGTATGTATGCGCAATCGCACGAGATGATTGTGCGGTGTGTGGCATTCTATAACCTTGAAAACCTGTTTGATACTATCCACGACGAGGGTAAGAACGACTATGAGTACCTGCCTGACGGCGGTATGAAGTGGACCTCTATGAAGTACGAACATAAGATTCACAATATGGCGTACGCCCTCTCGCAGATTGGCACCGACGAAGACCCCCGTGGCGCAGCGTGCATCGGCGTGGGCGAGGTGGAGAATATCGGCTGTCTGAACGATTTGTGCGAGGAGTTGAAGAAATACAACCGCAACTACCAGCCTATTCTGTTAGAGGGTCCTGACAGGCGTGGTGTGGATGTGGGGTTTCTGTATAATCCGGAGATGTTCAAGCCCGTGTCCGTTAAGGGCTATGAACTGAAAGCGCATTATGCCGATGGCGGTGTGGTGAAGAGCCGCTTGCAGTTGTGGATAGCGGGGTATATGTTAGACGACAACCGCAAGATAGTGCGGGACAAGATACACATCAGTGTCAACCACTGGCCCAGCCGTTATGGCGGTGAGGAGAGCAGCCGTGCTACCCGCGATACGGCGGCTATGCTGGCACGCTATGTGTGCGACAGCATATATAAGGTGGACCCTCAAGCGAAGATTATCATTATGGGCGATTTGAATGACGACCCATTTAATCATAGTTGTGCCAACGTGATGGCGGCAAAAAAGACCCGCGAGGAGGTGGAGCCACAGGGATTCTTCAATACGATGTGGCTGAAACTGGATAGGGGTATCGGCAGTTTGGCATATAACGGCAGTTGGAATCTGTTTGACCAAATCATTATCTCAGAGCCCCTGATGAACGCAAAGTTGGAAGACGGCAAGTGGGTGTATTGGAAGTCGCAGATCTTCAACAAACCCTTCCTGACAGTACAGGAGGGCAAGGATAAGGGAACTCCTTTCCGTACCGTGAAGAGCGGCGTATGGCAAGACGGCTATTCAGACCACTATCCGACAATGATTTACCTAATCAAACAAAAATAATTACATATTTGAGTATCAGATAAATAAGATATGAGCGAGAATTTAAGACGAAATACCGAGCCCGTACGCATGCGCAATTACGGACGTATCATTCAGGATATGGTGGCATTAGCCGCAAAAGAACCCGATGCAATGCGCCAGCATCAGATGACTATCTACATTGCGCAATGTATGCGCCAAAAGAATGCCATTTGGAACAAGGAACAGGAATCTGGCATCGAACGTCTGAAAGACGATATCCGAGCACTCTCACGCGGTGCGCTGACCTGCGACTTCCCTGAGTTTGAGCCTCTGATGCAGAAACTGCAACAACGCCCCCTGATGACTGCGGACGTGAAAAATGTAATGATGGTGCAGAAGAAAAAGAAAAAGTAAAGATTAACTGCAAGGATATAGATACTTCAAAGAGACTTCTGATTATACAGATTTGTGTGTCTGAATCTTGCAGCAGTGATTAGTGCATCCGATTAACAGAAACAAAGCCCTGCTTGATATGAGTCAGGCAGGTTTTTTGTCGTATTCACTGCACGAGCACCCGCTCCGTGAGGGTACGGGTGGATGTGCGTATTCGGAGGAAGAACCAGCCATTTGTAGCAGGAGCCGTCAGTGAAGAGTGAGGCTCCAAGATACCCTCAGAAAGGCATTGTCCTGTAAGCGATAGCCATTGGTAAGTCGATGGTTCTGAGACAGGTATGGTGAATACTTCCCCACATTGTACAATGCGGGTGGTCATAGAATTGCCATTGGTGCTTTCAACATCTTCAAGGGCAGCAGTGATGGCAGGTACCTCCACATCCATATACATGGTGCTGTCGCGCTGCTCAAGGGTGGCCGTGAGGGCAATGCGGAAGGTGCCGCCTGCAGCGGGTACTTCCACCTCAGGATGCCATTGGTTAGTAGTGGCTGCCAAGTCGCCAAAGTGCCATGTTACGCTATCCAAGGCGTATTGCGAATGTTCTACAACCTCACCTGTGGCGATATTGAGACTACGCACATGGCTCGTGTTGTTGAAGAGGATGTAGTTCTTTTCATTCTCCTGACGAATACTATACGTAGCCTCCGCTACCGGATAACGCTCTATCAGGCAGGAAGATAGCGTGTATGTGCGTGTTGTATCCAAGAGGCTGGTGAGTTCCACTATGTAGGTGTGGTCGTCGTCGTTCTTCACACGATAAGTTTGCTCCCGACTAAGAATGGCGGGGGCGTCATTGTTCTTTACACGATGGGTTTGCTTTCTGCTTTGTGCGGAGGTGTCGTTCTGTTGATACCACTTATAGGTAAAGCCTGCGGGGGCTACAAAGTCCACCGTTTCACCATCAACACTCTGTAGGCCCACCTTGTTGTAGGTGCAACCTAATGTGAAATAGGCGTAGCCATAGTGACCGTAATAAGTACAATCAAAGGTCGTCAGTTGCACGGTCAGCGTCTTTCCGACATATTGTGCAAGGTTGATACTTACCGTTGTCCAATCTTTCCACATTACAGGAGTATATTCTCCTGCCCGATTCCAATCTTCAGTAACCCATGTTGCATTGAAATCCGCTGATGCGGCGCGTGCGTCTTCATCACTGACTCCTAATACCTTAAACATAAATCGAGGGTCACGTAGGTTTGGACTTTCCGGATTCAGACCTTGCATGTAATCATGTCCGGGAGCCTCTAAGACAACAGCATACTTCAGGCTAAAGACGGACATTGTGGAATCCACCTCAAATGAGAACTCTACCCGCTCACTTTCTCCACCGGCACTCCAGTTGCCCAAACGCATAGATATCGGCTCATCCTCGGGCACGGTCTTTAGTTTTCCGCCAGTACGAGGGTCGGTTTCTGTTTTGAGGTAGTGGAAAGTGTGGCGACTTTGTGCACTTCCATATCCATAATCCACTTTTTTATTGGTGTATTTATAGTCACCTTTGACAAATTCCGGTGACTCTGTATTGATGTAACAGTTAGAATCGGATAAGGCTGTCACATAGTTAATACAATGATTGTCTTCATAGTAAATGAAACGAGAATCCATAGCCTTTCCGCTGTAAAATGTTTGTTGCCCATCATGGCAGATAGCACGCACATAGAAATCGTACAGTCCTTCGGGAATGTTGCTGAATGTATAGGTGTTGGTTTGTACGGTGTCTATCTGCCATGTCTGCTGTTGGTGGCTATGGCACCCGACCTCGTATTGGTCGGCATTACCGTTCCAATCCAATCGGACTGAATCATTGCTGAGTACCGTTGTTTTCAAACCTGTCGGGGCTGTGCAGAAGTTGCTACTATTGATGACAATATTATCCACACAGGCGGAAAGGTCACCAGAGAACTGGTAACTCTTTGTGCCATTGTACCATATAAAAACTAAGCGATATGGCTTACCTGTTTGCTTTGCAGAAATTGTGGTCTGGCAAGTCCTCCATATAGCACTATTATATAGGTCTGTGGTATTGTGCCCATCTTGAAGATTAACGGTTAAGAGGTATTGACTAAAGAAATTCAGATAGTCTCCTTCTCGTGACCTTAATACTAAAGATTTACCATTGATATTTGTCTCCGGTACCCATGCTACGCACAACCTGTCAACAGTACCATTCCAATTCTCATTGCCTTGGGCTATATAGTCGAAAGACAACGTATAGTCCTCGCCCGTTTGTGCCAAAGTCAATGTGCGCACAGCAAGAATGGTACATTCGGAACCCGCGTATGACACACTTTTTCCGCCATCGCTGGAGACATAGAGGGCGTTCTGTCCGCCATTGTTGAGGGCAGAGCCAACAACCCACTTATTGGTGATAGAGGCTGCTTGTGGTCCCACTAACAGATTCCATTGCTGCACCTCGTTCTCATCCTCGAAATCGCAATAGTAATGGGTAATCAGAGTGCTTTCCTCTGCAAAAACGGGCGCAGATACGACCAACGTGCAAGCAAGTATCAGTTGGCTCAAAAGGGTATATCTTCTCATATTCCATTAGATTTGTCGGGTTATTTTCTGCAATTTTTGGAAGGTCAGTTTTTACCTTTCGTGCGCAAAGGTAGTACTTTTTGTGCACTTTTGCAACTGTAAGTACAAAAAAAAGTTAGTCTTTTGAGCAAAACGAATACTCATAACAGAAAAAACTACCTAAAATAATCAGATAGTTTCTTCTGCTAAACACTAAACACGAAAAACAATTCCGCCGAAGAGTAGGGGACTACTTGCTCAGTAATGTCCGCACCATAGTGCTGATGGCTTTGCCTTCGGCGCGACCGGCGAGTTGCTTGGTGGCAACGCCCATCACTTTGCCCATGTCTTGCGGACCTGCGGCACCTACTTGGGCAATAATCTGCTCCAAGGCGGCACGTAACTCGTCCTCCGAGAGCATAGCGGGCAGGTATCGCTCAATGATTTTGCATTGTGCCAACTCGTCGTCAGCCAACTCGGGACGGTTGGCATCTATGTACATCTGAGCCGACTCCTTGCGCTGCTTTACCATCTTTTGCAGTATCTGCAACGCCTTGTCGTCGTGCAGTTCGCCGTCACTACCTTTGGCGGTAATGGCTTCGAGAAACTCTTTCTTGATTCCGCGCAGCGCATCCAACGCCACTTTGTCTTTAGCGAGCATCGCTTTCTTGATGTCCTCGCTGATTTGGTCAAATAAGTTCATATTCAATTATAGGAATATCAGTTGTACCAATATATATACGGGCAACAGGATGATGAGCGAGAACTTGTACATATAGCCGAAGAATGACGGCATCTTGATGTTGTTCTCCTCAGCAATCGCCTTCACCATAAAGTTAGGTCCGTTGCCGATATAGGTCATCGCGCCGAACATCACGGCACCCAGCGAGATAGCCTCCAACAGAATCTCGGGGATGCCCGCTACCATCGTGGTGCCGAAAGCCGCCATCTGGTCGGGCGTCAGACCTGTAGCCACACTGTGGAATGCCACTGCCGTCGGGGTGTTGTCCAAGAACGAGGAGAGTGCACCCGTGGCATAATAGAACTGCCAAGTGTGTGCCAAGCCCAAGTTGGCTGCATGTGCCTTGAGGAATGCCAAGGCGGGTGTCATGGTGGTGAAGATACCCAAGAAGAGTACTGCCACTTCGATGATAGGTCCCCATGTGAAATGGTTTTCCCCATAGCGCACCCTCTTCGGTGTGGTGTAGAGACTAAGCCCCGTGAGTGACAACAGCACAATCTCGCGCAGGTACTTCAACCAGAGATGGGCATCCTCGGCTCCCATGGCAGGGATAGTGCCTTCGTTGATAAATGCCACGCTCAAGATGACGCCAAGCAGGTAGATGAGATTGATTTTGCCATGTACGGATAGTTTCACATGTTCGCGTGCATCCGCCGAAAGGGCTGTCCAATGCTCCTGCTTATAATAATAGGTGTCCATGCAGAAGTAGATAACCAGCAGGATAGCCCCCGTGAAGAACCACTCCGGCAACAGATGGAAGAACCACGTGAATGACGCTCCGCGCAGGAACAGCATGAACAACGGTGGGTCACCCAGCGGGGTAAGCAGACCGCCGCAATTTGCCACTAACGCAATGAAAAACAGAATGGTATGCACCACGTGTTTGCGCTGTTGGTTGGTAGTGATGACAGGGCGTATGAGCAGCATCGCGGCACCTGTGGTACCCATGATACTTGCCATTACCCAACCCGTGGCGAGAAACAGCGTGTTCACCCACGGCTTTGCCTTGATGTCGCCCGCAAGGTGGATGCCACCCGTGATGACGAACAGCGACAGCAGCAGCACAATAAACGGGACGTAGTCAAAAAACAACTGGTGCTCCAACTCGTGCACCATGCCGCCCATGATGAGACATACGGCGGTAGGTACGCCCAATATGAGCGAAACCAGCAGTTTGTTGGCGTTCTTCTCCCAAAACTTCTCCGCAACCAGCGGGCCGATAGCAATCATGAGTAGCATGACCGCAAACGGAATCATGCTCCATGCGCTATGAATAAATTGTTCCATGTAGTTTTTGTTTTAGGTCTTATACTTTTATATTATGGATATTCTATTTGTTTGAATATAAGGACATCAGTCGAGTTTGAGGACTGCAAGGAATGCCTTTTGCGGCACCTCTACGTTGCCTATCTGTTTCATGCGCTTTTTGCCCTTTTTCTGTTTCTCTAATAACTTGCGCTTGCGGCTCACATCGCCGCCGTAGCACTTGGCAAGCACGTCCTTGCGCACCTGCTTCACGGTCTCACGGGCAATAATCTTCGCCCCAATCGCCGCCTGAATGGCAATGTCGAACTGCTGGCGGGGCAGCAACTCCTTCAACTTCTCACACATCCTTCGCCCGAAATCCACGGCATTATCCCTGTGAGTCAGCGTAGAAAGGGCGTCCACCTGCTCGCCGTTCAGCAGGATATCCAACTTCACGAGGTTCGACGGGCGGAAGCCGTTCATGTGCCAGTCAAATGACGCGTAACCCTTTGATATTGACTTGAGCTTGTCGTAGAAATCTATCACAATCTCGCCCAACGGCATGTCGAAATACAACTCCATCCGGTTGCCCGAGATGTACTCCTGCTTCACTAATTCGCCGCGTTTCGAGAGACACAACGTCATAATGGCCCCGATAAAGTTGCTCGTAGTGATGATGCTCGCGCGGATATACGGTTCCTCAATATGGTCAATCAGCGTGAGGTCGGGCATTCCCGCGGGGTTGTGAACCTCAATCATGCCGCCGTCTTTGGTATAGACGTTGTAACTCACGTTGGGCACCGTCGTGATGACGTCCATGTCAAACTCGCGGTCCAGCCGCTCCTGCACAATCTCCATGTGCAATAGCCCCAAGAACCCGCAGCGGAAGCCGAAGCCGAGTGCGACAGAAGATTCGGGTGTGAACGTGAGGGCGGCATCGTTCAGTTGCAGTTTCTCCAAACTTGCCCTAAGGTCCTCATAGTCCTCAGCCTCAATGGGATACACGCCCGCAAACACCATCGACTTTGCCTCTTCGAAGCCCGCGATCGCTTTGTCGCAGGGGCGCGCCACATGGGTAATCGTGTCACCCACCTTCACTTCGGCGGATGTCTTGATGCCTGAAATGATGTACCCCACATTGCCCGCCGAGATGCTCTCCGTGGGCTGCATGCTGAGTTTCAGCACACCAATCTCATCGGCATCATACTCCTTGCCTGTGTTGAAGAACCGCACGCGGTCGCCCGTGTGCATGGTGCCGTTCACCACCTTGAAATACGCGATGATGCCGCGAAAACTATTGAACACAGAGTCGAACACCAGACATTGCAGGGGCGCATCCGGGTCGCCTTGCGGTGCGGGGATACGCTCCACGATGGCGTCCAGTATCGCGGGCACACCGTCGCCCGTCTTGGCAGAGCAACGCAGAATGTCTTCGCGTTTGCAACCCAACAGGTCGATAATCTCGTCCTCCACCATCTCGGGCATCGCCGAATCCATGTCACACTTGTTCATCACGGGGATGATTTCGAGGTCATGCTCTAATGCCATATAGAGGTTGCTAATCGTCTGAGCCTGAACACCTTGCGAGGCATCCACTACCAACAACGCGCCTTCGCATGCCGCTATCGAGCGGCTTACTTCGTATGAGAAGTCCACGTGCCCGGGAGTGTCAATTAGGTTCAGCGTGTAGCCCTTGTATTGCATCTGGATGGCGTGGCTCTTGATGGTGATACCGCGCTCTTTCTCGAGGTCCATGTCGTCAAGAACTTGGTTCTCCATCTCGCGTTTGTCCACCGTCTGGGTGAGTTCAATCATACGGTCCGCCAGCGTTGATTTGCCGTGGTCGATGTGTGCTATGATGCAAAAGTTGCGTATCTTATCCATAATTCGGCGGCAAAGTTACAATAATTTTTCAAGATATGCAACAGGAAATCTCCATAAGGTCTCGGCAAGGTTGGCGCAATCACATACTAATCACATACTAACCACATACTAATCACATACTAATCACATACACTTAGCCCGACAAAAGAACAGGAAATACTCCATATAGAATATGTGTGAAAATTGCTGTTCAGAAGAAGATACGGGTTGCAGGTATGCGAGAAATGTAGTAATTTTGCAACCGCAAAGGCTTATGGGGATATCGTTTTGGGAGGGTTGGTCTGTACGGACTGACAAGAATACTCCTGACAATGCCCTATTTGATGAGCCTGAGCGTATATATTTATTGAAAGCGTTTATTGACGCTTGTTTTGACTCATTGAAATCCGGCAGATGTGAGTTGGACTTATGAAACAAAGGCATGGACAAATAATATTTACGATTTGGAGCTGTGGAGTATTATGGAATCCGTGGGTGCAGTATTTCTACCCAAAGCAGGTGAACGTGATGGATTGAAGGTGAAAGCAGGCGAGTATTCGAGCGGGACATACTGGGCAACAACAGCAGACGATCGTGCTCATGCAGATTGCATTAGATTTTATGCCACTATGAGCGGTGTAGGTTTAGGGGTGAGTGGGATGAGCCGTTATTATGGTTATTCTGTTCGTTTCGTTCAAAATGTAAAATAAACATATCTTTTGTTTCATAACAGGCACTTGTTATTAAGTGTATCAGTTTTTGATTAAGCATCGGCTCCCCATCACGGGTAGCCGATGTCCTTTTTGTAGCAAGAATGTCGCCCCAATATATTAACGGTCAGTTTGCGGCAATTAACGGAGCCCTATATCTGACAATGTTTTTAATGGTCCTTTACATGGACTTTAATGGACACATATCGGCATTTTATGGAACCATTCGCGCCTGAATTGAAATACAACTTTTATTGAAAATGCCATTTTTTGGAAAAGTGTAGAGAAAGTGGTGAAAAAATGAAGATTTTTGGGCATTGAGGGTCAGTGGGTTATGAGCCGGAAATGCAAAATGCACATTTTTGACGAAAAAACGAAAATAAATTTGGATTCGGGGCGATTTTGTATTATCTTTGTACTCTAATTCGAGAAACGTATGTATATTCTATTGACAGTATTGCTGGTGGTGTTTGGTGTGGTGCTGATAGTGGCGGAGTTGTTTCTGTTGCCCGGGTTTGGCATAGCGGGCGTGTGCGGGTTTGCGAGTTTGGCGGGGAGTGTGGTGGTGGCATACCTGAAGTTGGCACCCGTGTATCCGTGGGCAGGGCACGTGACCTTGGCGGCGTGCATCGTGCTGACGGCGGTGGCGATATACGCCTTTGTCAAAAGCCATGCGATTGAAAAGATGGCATTAGACACCACTATCGACTCCAAGGTCAAATTGGCGGACCCTGGCAAGAAAATCGAAAACCTTGAGAAAGCCGCTGAGGATATAGAGAATAAATCAGAAAAATAAGAATATTATTAACCCTTAAATTGATAGAAAACTATGGACCCGATTACGATTGTGGTGATTGCGATTATCGTCGTGCTGCTGGCGATATTCTTCTACTATGTGCCCTTCATGCTGTGGATTAACGCGGGCGTGAGCGGTGTGCATATCTCGCTGGTGCAGTTGTTCCTGATGCGTATCCGCAAGGTGCCGCCAACGAAGATTGTGAATTGTATGATTGAGGCGCACAAGGCCGGTCTGACCGACGTGAAACGTGACGGACTGGAGGCGCACTATTTGGCAGGCGGGCATATCGAGCGCGTGGTGCATGCGCTGGTGAGCGCGAGCAAGGCCAATATCCCGCTGTCGTTCCAAATGGCAACCGCGATTGACTTGGCAGGACGCGATGTGTTCGAGGCAGTGCAGATGTCGGTAAACCCGCGTGTGATAGATACGCCGCCCGTGGCTGCGGTAGCCAAAGATGGTATTCAGTTGATTGCGAAGGCGCGTGTGACCGTGCGTGCGAATATCCATCAGTTGGTGGGCGGTGCCGGCGAGGACACCGTGCTGGCACGTGTAGGCGAAGGTATCGTGAGTTCGATTGGTTCGGCGGACAGCCACAAGCAGGTATTAGAGAACCCCGATAGTATCTCCAAGTTGGTGCTGTCCAAAGGGTTGGACGCCGGCACGGCATTCGAGATACTGAGTATTGATATTGCCGACATCGACGTGGGCAAGAACATCGGTGCGCAGTTGCAGATGGACCAGGCCGAGGCGGACAAGAATATCGCGCAGGCGAAGGCTGAGGAACGCCGTGCAATGGCGATTGCCAACGAGCAGGAGATGAAGGCAAAGGCTCAGGAGGCGCGTGCGAAAGTGATTGAGGCTGAGGCACTTGTGCCACAAGCGATGGCAGAGGCGTTCCGCAACGGCAACCTCGGAATCATGGACTACTACCGCATGCAGAATATCCAAGCCGACACCACAATGCGCGAGGCGATTGGCAAACCTGCGGAGGGTAAGAAGAAATGAGCCGGTTGTTTAAGGTAGCCCTTTTGCAATACCCTATCGCGTGGGCGGACAAAGAGACGAACCTGCGCGAGACGACCAAACGCATTGCCACATTGGCGGAAAAAGCCGATGTGGCATTGCTGCCTGAGATGTTCTCAACGGGCTTCTGCACAGACCGTCCCGAACTTGCCGAGATGATGGACGGGGAGACAATGAAGACGCTGCAAGCGGCTGCCAATCAGTATGATATAGCCATTGCGGGGTCGTTTATCTGCCGTGATGAAGAAGGGCTGAAGAATCGCGGTTTTCTGGTGAGACCGCACACAACGGTACAGGTGCAAGACAAGCGGCATTTGTATGCCCATGGAGGAGAGGACAGGTTCTTTACGGCAGGGCAGGCGCGACAAGTGTTTGAATACAAGGGCGTCAGAATGCAAATGCTGGTGTGTTACGACCTGCGGTTTCCCGCTTGGGCGCGCAATCATTCGGGGAATGACTACGACATATTGCTGGTTTGTGCCAACTGGCCTGAGATACGTATTCAGTATTGGGACGCATTGGTAGCGGCGCGAGCCATTGAAAATCAATGCTATATCGCTGCGGTGAACCCTGTGGGCGATGATGCGCTGGGGCTGCACTACAACGGACATTCGGTGGCGTATAACACTCGTTTGCAGGCGATTGCGCGGTTTGAAGACAATGAGGCAGGCACACGGATAGCCGAGTTTGACATCGATGCGCTGCACCATTTTCGTGAGGCTTTGCCGCTGTGGAAGGACGTGGACGCATTTGAAATACACACGGAGGGGGGAGAGATAAATATTAATTACCACGAATTAGCCATTAATTTTCGGAATGGTGCATGTGGTGATGCGAACAGGAACAAATGGTTGAATATCAATGGAGTATAACGACTCTCACGTCTGAGCAACAGGATGCGCAGGCGCGATTGGAACGTGAACTGAACATCAGCGCGGCATCGGCGCGAATGTTGGTGGTGCGGGGTGTGGAGACTGCGGAGGCGGCGCGCGAGTTTGTGCGCCCGTCGTTGGACAGGTTGCCCGACCCGATGCTGATGCGCGATATGGACAAGGCGGTGGAACGCCTGACGCGCGCTGTCTCCGAGGGGGAGAATATCCTCATCTATGGCGATTATGATGTGGACGGCACCACGGCAGTGGCGTTGATGTACCGCTTCCTGCGCCCATTGACAGAGCATATCGATTACTATATACCCGACAGATATACAGAGGGGTACGGCATCTCGTTCCGCGGGATAGACTATGCCGCGGAGCACCATTGCAGTCTGATTGTTGCACTGGATTGCGGCATCAAGGCGGTGGATAAGGTGGAGTATGCCAACAGCAAGGGCATTGATTTCATCATCTGCGACCACCATACGCCCGGGGATACGCTGCCTCAGGCGGTGGCTGTGCTGAACATGAAACGTGCCGATTGTGCGTACCCCTACAAGGAGTTGTCGGGGTGCGGCGTGGGATTCAAGTTGGCACAGGCATACACGCACAGGCATCACCTGCCGCAAGAACACTTGGTGCCGCTGCTCCAACTGTTGGCTATGTCCATAGCCTCTGATATTGTGCCGATTACAGGCGAAAACCGTATCTTGGCTTACTTCGGCATCCGCCAACTGAACCGTCACCCGTTTGCGGGGCTCACGGCACTGATGGAGGTGGCGGGCATCGAGCAAGGGCGGCTGAATATCAATGACTTGGTATATAAAATAGGTCCGCGTATCAATGCCAGCGGACGCATGAAGTCGGGCAGCGAGGCGGTGAGCCTGCTCATCACCGATGACCTTGTGCAGGCTCGCCAACAGGCCAGCGACATCAACACCTACAATACCGAGCGGCACGACTGCGATACCGAGACCACCCGACAAGCCCTTGACATGCTTGCCGCAGACCCTGACAATGCCCAAAAGCGTTCTACGGTGGTCTATTCGCCGGAGTGGCACAAGGGGGTGGTAGGCATTGTGGCATCGCGCCTGACGGAGTGGTATTACCGCCCGACCATTGTGCTGACGGCAGGGGAGAACGGCATCATCTCAGGCTCGGCGCGTTCGGTCGGGGGCTTCGACATCTACTCTGCCATCGACTCGTGCCGCGACCTGCTGACGAACTTCGGAGGGCATGTGTTCGCTGCGGGGTTGAGCATGAAAGCCGGAAACTTGGACGAGTTCCGCCGGCGCTTTGAGGAGTACGTGCGCACGCATATCCGCGAGGACCAGTTGCACCCCACGCTGCATATCGAAGCCGAGATACAACTGGCTGACATCGATACGCAGTTCTTCAACATACTGCGGCACTTGGAGCCCTTCGGACCGGGCAATCCGCGTCCTGTGTTCGTGACGCGCCGACTTATCAACAACCGCAGCACCCGCGCAGTGGGCAAGAACAACGAGCACCTGCGTCTGGACGTGACAGACCGTACCGCCGCCATCACGGGCATCGCTTTCGGGCGTGCCGACATGGAGATGCACCTGCGCAACGGGCTGCCCGTCGATATCTGTTACGAATTGGATGAGAATACATTTCACCACAAAACGACCATCCAAATGATGGCACAAGACATTAAATTATGTTCAACGAACGTGACACACAAGGACCTCGTTTGAGACGAGGCAGCATCGAAGTCGTATGCGGCAGCATGTTCTCGGGCAAGACCGAGGAGTTGATTCGCCGTATGAAACGCGCCCAGTTCGCACACCTCAATGTGGAGATATTCAAGCCCGCGATAGATGTGCGGTATAGTGAGGAGGACGTGGTGAGCCACGACCACAATTCCATTCCGTCCACGCCCGTGGACTCGTCGCAGAATATCCTGCTGCTTGCCAATGATGTGGACGTGGTGGGCATTGACGAGGCGCAGTTCTTCGATATGGGTATCGTGGAGGTATGCAATGAATTGGCGCGCCGTGGCATACGTGTTATCTGTGCGGGTCTGGATATGGACTTCAAGGGCGTGCCTTTTGGTCCGATGCCTGCGCTGATGGCGATTGCCGACGATGTCTATAAGACGCACGCCATCTGCGTACATTGCGGCGACCTCGCCTATGTGAGTCACCGCACGGTGAACAGCGACAAGCGCGTATTGCTCGGAGAGACAGAGAGTTACGAGCCTCTCTGCCGCGCATGCTACGAGAAAGCCATTGCCGCCGAACAGGCACAGCAGTCCTAACCCCATCGCATACATAGACGTCATATTGCCGTTGGCTATCGCCGACACCTATATATATAGTGTCCCCGACAGCATGCAGTGCCCGCCCGTTGGAGTGCGGGTACTGGTGCCTTTGGGCAAGAAGAGCATCACGGGTGTGGTGTACCGTCCCCACGACGGCGCAGCCCCTGAGGGCGTGAAAGTGCGTGATATACTGCAGGTTCTGGACGAGACTCCCGTGGTGACGGCACAGCAGATTGCACTATGGGAGTGGATTGCGCGCTACTATCTGTGCACCCTCGGCGAAGTGCTGGCTGCGGCATTGCCGGCGGGTATCATCGATGACGACTACTCTGCCGCCACGGTGCACTACGTGGTGCTGGCACCTCCGTATGCTGCTGGCGACCGCCTGCAGGAGGTGCTGGATAGTCTGCGCCGCGCACCCAAACAGGAGCACCTGCTGCTCACTTTCCTTAGCCTGAGTGCTGATAATCAGAACGCTTACAAGCCCGTAGAGCGTCGCCTGCTGCTGGAGACAAGTGGCGAGAGCGGTGCCGTACTGCGGGCGTTGATGGACAAGCACATCTTGCAAGACCAGGAGCAGACCATCTCACGCCTGCGCCAATATACAGGCAACGTCACTCCGCCGCATTCCCTTGATATTCAGCAGCAAAAGGCATTGGATGCCATACGGAAGGCATGGCAGAGCCACGAGGTGACGCTGCTGCACGGCGTGACTTCCAGCGGCAAGACGGAAGTGTATATCCACTTGATTGCCAACCTGCTGCAAGAGGGGCGGAGCGTTCTCTATTTGGTACCCGAAATAGCCCTCACCACGCAACTGACCGACCGCTTGCGCAGTGTGTTCGGGCAACAGTTAGTAGTCTATCATTCGCGTTTCAGCAACGCCGAGAGGGTGGAGATATACTATCAGGTGGCACGGAGCCAAACGCCGCTCGTCATCATCGGTGCGCGGTCGGCTGTCTTTCTGCCTTTCAACAACTTGGGAATGATTATCGTGGACGAGGAGCACGAGTCATCGTACAAACAGCAAGACCCTGCGCCCCGCTACCATGCCCGTTCCGCAGCCATCATCATGGCGCGTCTGTTTGGTGCCAAAGTGCTGCTCGGCACCGCCACGCCCTCTGTCGAGACCTACTACAACGCCTTGACGGGCAAATACGGACTGGTGCAGATGCGCGAGCGGTACCAGGGGCTGCAACTGCCCCGCATCACGATGATTGACCTCCAGCGGCAGTACCACCGCAAGGAGATGTACGGGCATTTCTCCGACCCGCTGGTCCTGCGCATGCGCGAAGAGATTGCCCGTGGCAAGCAAATCATCCTCTTTCAGAACCGCCGCGGCTACGCACCTTTTCTGCAGTGCCCCAATTGCGGCGAGGTGCCCCGTTGCGTCAACTGCGATGTCAGCATGACGTACCACAAGCAGACGCGCACCCTCGTCTGCCATAGTTGCGGCTATACCGTTCCCGCACCCGTGCTATGCCCCAAGTGCCACACGCCCTACCGTGAGCACGGTTTCGGCACCGAGCGTCTGGAGGAAGAGATACAGCAGTACTTTCCTGCCGCGCGGGTGGCGCGGATGGACCTCGACACCACGCGCACCAAGGACGGATACCAGCGCATCATCGACGACTTTGCAGCCCATCGGGTCGATATACTGATTGGTACTCAGATGGTTACGAAAGGGCTACACTTCAACGACGTCAGCCTTGTGGCAGTGCTTCAGGCGGACACGCTGCTCAACCAGCCAGACTTTCGCAGTTACGAGCGTGCCTTCCAGATGCTCGAACAGGTCAGCGGGCGTGCGGGACGCACGGGCGGTCAGGGCGAGGTGGTGATACAGACCTTTGACCCGAAGAACTTCATCTACGTGCTGCTCCGTAACCACGATTACGAGGGGCTTTACCGCCAACAGATACAAGAGCGCGAGCAGTATCACTACCCGCCGTTCTACAGGCTGATTATCCTCACACTCAAGCACCACGATGCTGCGCGGTTAGATGCCGCATCGCGCCTGTTGCAATCACGGCTGAGCGGCACATTCGGCAAGCGTTGCACAGGCATCATCGTGCCATCAGTGGCGCGTGTGCAGAACTACCACGTGCGCCAGATACGCCTGTCCATAGAGGCAACCGCCAACATCGCCCTTGCCAAACGCCTGCTGATGGAGCATATCCGCTTCGTACAGGTGCAACCCGACTGCCGCGGCACAATCATACTCCCCGACGTGGACCCGCAATAACCTCTCCCCACACCATTCAGAACAATCATTTCCTGCCTTTGGACATTGCGCATTATGCATTACGCATTGTGCATTGCTTGCCGTGTATTTGTCGGGGTAAGTGTATGAGATTAGTATGTTATTAGTATGTTATTAGTATGTGATTCTGCCGACCTTGTCGTGACCTTGTCAGAATCTTGTCGCACTTTTTCCACCATATTCTGCGCCTCTTATCCTAAAAAAAACGCCACCCTCCTTGTCATTTCCGCCAAAAAGTAGTATATTTGCAGCCGATTTATCTTGGATTGGTATGGCTATTTGTGTCCGGCATCTCAACAAGCACATCGGCAGGCAGCACGTGTTATCCGATATCAATCTCACTATCCGCGATGGTGAGGTCGTTGGGCTGTTGGGACCAAACGGCGCAGGCAAATCCACGCTGATGAAAATCCTCGTAGGCGTATGGGAGGGCGACAAACCCGCCAAAAGACGGGATTCTGACACCGACACCGAGCCCCGCAAGCCCCTTCTCGAAGTCCCCGCCACTATCGGCTACCTACCCGAGCAGAACCCGCTCTACGACGAGATGTACGTGCACGAATACCTCCTGTTCTTCGTGCGCCTGCGTCTGCCGTCCCTGCGTGGAAAGGCGCAAATGGAATGCGTGGAGCAACTCATCACCCGCGTAGGGCTCACCCCCGAGGCGAACAAACGCATCGGCGAACTCTCCAAGGGCTACAAACAGCGTGTCGGACTGGCACAGGCACTCATCGGCGACCCCGAACTGTTGATTCTCGACGAGCCCACCACAGGGCTCGACCCCAATCAGTTGGAGGATATACGCGCCCTCATACGCAGCGTGGGCACCGACCGCATGGTCATACTCTCCACACACATACTCCAGGAGGTAGCCGAGATGTGCAGTCGCGTCATCATCATCGACCACGGCTGCATACGTGCCGACCGCCCCATGGCGGACATCGGAGGAGTCAAACAATTGGAAGAACTATTCAGAGACGTAACTACATGACAGACAACGATTTCGATATACGCGAGCAGATGACGGAGAAGGAGCAGGACAACGCACTCCGCCCGCTCCGTTTTGCTGATTTTGCGGGGCAGTCCAAGATTGTCAGCAATCTCCGTATCTTTGTGGAGGCGGCACGTCTTCGTCACGAAAGCCTGGACCACGTACTCCTTTTCGGACCTCCCGGGCTTGGCAAGACGACCCTTAGCAACATCATTGCCAACGAGTTGGGCGTAGGTTTCAAAATCACTTCGGGACCTGTGCTCGACAAGCCGGGCGACCTTGCGGGGCTCCTCACCTCCCTCGATGAGAACGATGTCCTTTTCATCGACGAGATTCACCGTCTCTCCCCCATTGTCGAGGAGTACCTGTACT
This sequence comes from uncultured Bacteroidales bacterium, assembly GCA_934692905.1. GTDB lineage: Bacteria > Bacteroidota > Bacteroidia > Bacteroidales > Paludibacteraceae > Colicola. The sequence goes on along the minus strand of CAKUUM010000008.1, from coordinate 15,125 downwards.
CTGCCATGGAGGACTATCGTATTGATATTATGATAGACAAAGGACCGTCGGCGCGCACCATTCAGATAGACCTCAACCATTTCACGCTCATAGGTGCCACTACCCGTAGCGGTCTGCTGACTAGCCCGTTGCGTGCCCGTTTCGGCATCAACTGCCACCTCGAGTACTACGATGCCGACATTCTCGCGGGCATCGTCACACGCAGTGCCCGGCTCCTCGGCATAGCCATCGACAGCAAAGCCGCAGGCGAGATTGCACGTCGCAGTCGTGGTACGCCGCGTATTGCCAATGCGCTCCTGCGCCGTGTGCGGGATTTCGCGCAGGTCAAGGGCAACGGCAGCATAGACCTCGGCATCGCCCAATATGCCCTCGAGGCACTTAATATCGACACTTTCGGACTCGATGAGATAGACAACAAACTCCTCAATACTATCATTGACAAGTTCCGTGGCGGACCTGTTGGCTTGAATACCATTGCCACTGCGATGGGTGAGGACCCTGGTACTATTGAGGATGTCTATGAACCCTACCTCATCAAGGAAGGCTTCATCAAACGCACCCCTCGTGGTCGCGAAACCACCGAACTTGCCTACCGCCACCTTGGCAAAACCCCGTACTCCCCATCCGACCAGCCCTCACTCTTCTAAGAGTATTGTGGCATTAGGAACAACGCAACGTATGGGGACGGCGCGTCTCGCGTCGTCATACGCCGGGGACGCGGACGCCCTGCGGGGTCCCTATGAGCCCCGTGGGCGAAATGGGGTGTTCTCTCGTCCGCGGTTCGTAAATCTTTAAGAAATGTACAAAGCAGTATTTTTGGATTGGGATGATACCATAGGTGACTTTGCACAAGCCGCCAAAATCTCCCTGCAAGAGATGTACACCAAGTACCATCTCTCCGAGTTCTTTGCCTCATTCGATGACTTTTTCTCCCTCTACCATCCCCACAACATTGAACTTTGGCACCGCTACGGTGAGGACGAAGTTACCAAAGATTTCCTGCGCATTGACCGTTTCCTGTGGCCGCTTGTGCAGTCCCTTGGCGGCAGCCCTGCGCTCATGCAGTCCCGCCCGTTGCAAGACCTTGCCCGCCGCATGAGCGACGACTTCCTTGTCCTCACCACACAGCACTTTGCCCTTCTCCCCGACGCAGAGGAGATGGTGCGCTACCTTGCCGCCCGCTATCCGCTGACCATCGTCAGCAATGGCTTTGTCGAAGTGCAATACGAGAAGATTGCTCGCAGTGGGTTGCAGGATTTGTTCACCCACATTGTCCTGAGTGAAGAGGTAGGGTGCCAGAAGCCCAACCCGCGCATCTACGAAGTCGCTTTGGAGCGCAACGGCATCCGTGCCGACGAGGCGGTTATGGTTGGCGACTCCTGGTACTCGGACATACAGGGTGCCCAGCGTGCCCACATCGACCAACTCTGGATACGTCCCACCACAACTCCCCTTCCCGACGGCGAATCCGCCACATACATCGTCCCCGCTCTCCGTGATATACAAACGATTCTCTGAATCTCTTCTTGGACTCATTATGCTATTTTCTAATCCATCTTTCTTTGCAAAAATCATGAAAAAGCAGTAACTTTGCAGGTCCATTCCGTGTGCTATGTCATCCCGACAGGCTCACGCTCGCAAACGCATAAACCGATATGAACGAATTTTTAGAGACAGAAGAGCAGGTCCTCAAGATGCTGAAGACGGTCTTTGACCCCGAGATACCTGTTAATATATACGACCTCGGACTTATCTACCGCATTGACCTCCCTGGCGACGGCACATGCAATATCGACATGACGCTCACGGCTCCGGGGTGTCCTGCTGCAGACTTCCTGGTGGAGGACATCAAGCAGAAGGTCGGCTCCGTGGAGGGCATCAAAACCGTCAACGTGAACATCGTCTTCGAACCCGAATGGAACAAGGACATGATGTCCGAAGAGGCCAAACTCGAACTCGGTTTCATGTAATGGCATGTCTCCGGGGACGCGGACGCCTCGTCCGCGGTTAAGAGGTAAGAACGTAAAAATTAATGGTCAATTCGTGACAATTATATGTTCCTGTTATAAATCGTACATCGTAAATTAGCAAATCGTAAATAACGTGGTTTATTTTCTCTCAGATGCACATTTGGGTTCCCGTGCCATCGCGAACCCTGGCGAACACCAAGCCCGCTTGGTGGCATTGTTGCGCACCATGGCGGAGGATGCCACGACTATCTACCTCCTCGGCGATATGTTCGACTTCTGGTACGAGTACCTCTGGCGCGACCCCGACAAGGAGACCTATCGCCCCTTCCTCAACACCCTCCGAGACCTGACGAACCGCGGCATAGAGGTGCACTATTTCATTGGTAATCATGATATTTGGACATTCGGATGGCTCGCCCGCGAAACGGGTGTCCTTATCCACCGCACGCCCATAACAACCACCATCCACGGGCGCACCCTCTACCTTGCCCACGGCGACGGCATCATACCTTCCGGCTACCTGCAGACGCTCCCCGCGCCCGTCCGCAGGAAGATTCGCAATTTCATTCGCCTGCGGGCATTCTTCCACAACCCAATCCCGCAGACATTCTTCCGCCTCATGCCCCCTGCCCTCGGCAACCGTTTCGGCTACGAGTGGGCGCGCCGCAGCCGCATGAAAGAACTGGCGCACCCTTGCCCCTACAAGGGCGAGAACGCCGAAGAGTTGGTGCTCTTCGCAAAGGAGCAGGAGCAACTCGGCAACCATCACGACTATTACATTTTCGGACATCGGCACATCGACCTCGACCTGATGATAGCACGCCACGCGCGTGTCGTTATCCTCGGCGACTGCTGGCGGTTGTGGACCTATGCCCGAATGGACGAACAAGGAAATATCACATTATGCACACAAGAGCAGAACAATTAGCAGCCTTTGACCGCCTGCTTACCGTCATGGACGAACTTCGCGAGAAATGCCCGTGGGACCGCAAACAGACCTTCGAGAGTCTGCGGCAGAACACCATCGAAGAGACCTACGAACTCGCCACCGCCATCATGCGTCACGACATGAACGAGATAAGCAAGGAACTCGGCGACGTGCTCCTTCACGTCGTTTTCTACGCCAAGATAGGCAGTGAAACGGGCGATTTCGACATAGCCGACGTATGCAACAGGCTGTGCGACAAACTCATTTTCCGTCACCCGCACGTATATGGCGACGAGGCAGCCCGCAACGCCGAGGAAGTCAGCCACTTGTGGGAGCAGGTGAAACTGCGTGAGAAAGGCGGCAACAAGACCGTCCTCAGCGGCATCCCCGACAGCCTTCCCGCCCTTGTCAAGGCATACCGCATACAGGACAAAGTGGCTAATGTGGGCTTCGATTGGGAGAAACGTGAAGATGTCTGGGCAAAAGTCAAGGAAGAACTCGCCGAGTTCGAAGCAGAAGTTGCCAATATGGATGCCGAGAAAGCCACAGAGGAGTTTGGCGATGTGCTGTTCGCGCTTGTGAATGCCGCACGCCTCTACAAGATTCGCCCCGACAATGCGTTGGAGAAGACGAACCTCAAGTTCATGCACCGTTTCAACTACATCGAGGAGCAAGCCAAGGCGCAGAACCGCCGCCTTGAGGACATGTCTCTCGATGAGATGGAAGCCCTCTGGCAACAAGCCAAGCTATTCGACGAATAATCCCCGAAACAATACTCCTAAGGGAGTATAAAATCTCTAATTTGGGCTGCCTGACAAGTTCGGGCAGCCTCTTTTTCTGCATAGGGTGGTGTGGAATGACGCGGCTCCTGCCGTAATAATGAGGTGTGGACGCCTGCGGGGTCTCCGTAGGCCTGTGGGCACAACGGGGGTGCTCTACGGCTCGTGGTCAGTTCGGAACGAACGGTTTGACCATGATGTGTGTATGGGGACGGCGCGTCTCGCGTCGTCAGATACCATTGCGCATTACGCATTATGCATTGTGAATTGCGCATTGTTTCTCGTGTCCTTGTCTGGGTAAGTGTATGAGATTAGTATGTGATTAGTATGAGATTAGTATGTGATTCCGCCGACCTTGCTAGGAGGATATAAAGAAACTGCCCAACCGATTGGCTGGGCAGTCCTTTCAAAGGTAGTAGTTGTGTGTGTAATAATAGTTTGTTTTTCTCTTTCAAAAGTACTGTTGCGGAGGATGGGTTCGAACCACCGGCCTTCAGGTTATGAGCCTGACGAGCTACCACTGCTCTACTCCGCGATATATCATTTCGCTCCGCAATACACGTCATTCGTCACTATTTTCGCTATCACCATTACCTCTGACAGCATTGCTCTAACCGAAATGCGCTGCAAAGGTACTGCTAAAAAATGACATACGCAAGGATTTGTTGCGATTTTTATGAAAAAAAGCACTTTGTCTTGTGTATTTGCAATAAATATCGTAATTTTGCACGCTAATCTGTGTAACATACGCAGACCCGAACAGGAAAAGAATTTAATAACAAAATAAACGATAAAATCATTATGCAAAACAAAGGATTAGTTATCACACTGGCAGTCTGCCTCGCCTTGGTGAGCGCATTCTACCTGTCCTTCTCGTTTGTGACAATGCATTACGACAAGAAGGCTGTGGAATACGGTCAGGGTGATGATGCAAAAGAGTTCTTTTATAAGGACTCCATTGCAAGCCAGAAGGTGTGGTTCGGCTACACATTGAAGCAATGCCGCGAGAAAGAGATTAACCTGGGTCTTGACCTCAAGGGCGGTATGAACGTCACGATGGAGGTGTCTGTACCCGACATCTTGCGCGCACTCAGCGGCTATAACACATCAGAGACATTCAACAAGGCCGTTACTATGGCACAACAGAAGCAGGCTAAATCGGGTTCGGACTTCCTGTCACTGTTCTTTGAGTCATTCTATGAGATAGACCCCAATGCGCAGTTGGCATCGGTGTTCTCGACTTTCGAGTTGAAGGACAAGGTGACGCTCAACTCTACCAATAGTGAGGTTGAGAAGGTTATCCGCGAAGAGGTGGACGGCGCTATCAACAACTCATTCAAGGTGTTGCGTACACGTATCGACCGTTTCGGCGTGGTACAGCCTAATATCCAGAAGTTGAGCCAGACAGGTCGTATCCTTATCGAACTTCCTGGTATCAAGGACCCTGAGCGTGTACGTAAACTCCTCCAGGGGTCCGCGAACCTTGAGTTCTGGGAGACCTACGACCTTGCTGAGATTCTGCCCCAGTTGGTGCAAATCAACGCGGAGGTGGCTAAGGTAAATGCCACCACCGAGGCTGTGAATGTCCCTGCTGAAGAGGCAAAAGAGGAAGTAAAGGCAGAGGCTAATGCTGATGACATTGACGCTTTGGTGGACAATATCGCTGCTAAAGATAGTGCCGCAGAGGCAGAGGCAGACCAAGAGGCTGCCCTTGAACAATACAAGAAGCAGAACCCGCTGTTCGCAGTGCTCAATCCGTCTGTTAATCAGGCTGGTCAGGCATATCGTGGTCCTGTAGTGGGTACTGTCCACTACACCGATACCGCCAAGGTGATGGCAATGCTCAATTCGTCTATGGCTAAGTCCATCTTGCCCCGCGAGTTGCGTTTGTGCTGGACCGTGAAGGCTATTGATGACGCCGAGACGTTCTACCAGTTGGTTGCCCTCAAGGCACAGACCAACGGCCGTCCTTCATTGGAAGGGGATGTCATCACGGACGCACGTGCAGACTTCGGTCAGACCTCGGCTTATGCCAACGTGTCTATGTCCATGAACGCTGAAGGCGCACGCGACTGGCAACGTATTACTCGTGACAATATCGGCAAGTCCATCGCTATCGTGCTGGACGGCTATGTATATTCTTTCCCGACCGTACAGAACGAGATTGCCGGCGGTAATTCGCAGATTACGGGTAACTTCACCGTGGAAGAGGCTAAGGACTTGGCTAATACCCTGCAATCAGGTAAGATGCCCGCGCCCGCGCGTATTATACAGGAGGACGTGGTAGGTCCTTCACTGGGTCGTGAAGCTATTCAGAATGGTATGTGGAGTTTCGTGCTCGGCTTCATTCTGATTCTGCTCTACATGATATTCTACTATGGCGTTATCCCCGGCTTGATTGCCGACTTCGCACTGCTGTGCAACGTCTTCCTGCTGGTAGGTATCTTGGCTTCGTTCTCGGCAGTACTCACCTTGCCGGGTATCGCCGGTATCGTGCTGACCATGGGTATGGCGGTCGATGCCAACGTGCTTATCTACGAGCGTATCCGTGAGGAGTTGCGCGCAGGCAAGAACCTCCGCAAGGCTATTCAAGACGGTTTCCAAGGGGCCATATCCGCCATCATCGACTCCAACGTCACTTCGTTCCTGACGGGTGCTATCTTGGCAATCTTCGGTACCGGTCCTATCAAGGGCTTCGCCGTTACCTACATGATTGGTATCATCTCCTCGTTCCTCACCGCAGTCTTCATCACACGTCTGTTGCTTGAGGTTTACGCGAAGAAAGACGACGCCAAACCGTTGACTTTCACCACCAAGATAATGCAGAACTTCTTGCAGAACACCAATGCCAACTTCATTGGCGCGCGCAAGGTAACCTACATCGTTTCGGGGGTACTGATTATCATGGGTATCCTTGGCGTGAACCCGCACATTATGGGCAAACTGAACCTCGGTATTGACTTTACCGGTGGTCGCAACTATATCGTCCGTTTCGCACAACCCGTTAGCACGGAGGAGGTTAACAGCAGCCTCAGCAATGTCTTCATGGAGACCAAAGCACAGTTGGACGACGACGAGACTTTCTCTCTGAACGTCATCACCATCGGCGATGCTAACCAGGTACGTATCTCCACCAACTACCGCATCAACGACAACGGCGACGAGGTGGACAACCAAATCGAAGCACTCCTCTATGAGGGCTGCAAACCGTTCTTGGCAGACAACATCACCTTGGACGAATTCAAGTCAACCGAGGTGAACCCCGAAGTAGGTATCATGCAGTCGCAGAAGGTAGGTCCTGCTGTGGCAAGCGACATCACCCGTGATGCATTCATCGCCGTCATTATCGCACTGCTCGGTATTTTCCTCTACATCCTCCTGCGTTTCCGCAACTTCTCATTCTCTCTTGCTGCCCTTGCAGGCTTGGCACACGACACCATCATCATCCTTGGTCTCTACGCCATCTTGTGGAAAGTGATGCCTTTCTCCATGGAGATTGACCAGTCGTTTATCGCGGCTATCCTGACCGTCATCGGTTATTCTATCAACGATACCGTGGTTGTCTTCGACCGTGTACGTGAGTACAACCACCTCTACCCGAAGCGCGAGAGACTGCAGAATATGAACGATGCTCTCAACCACACGTTGAGCCGTACGTTCTCCACCTCTATGTCCACCCTCGTGGTATTGCTGGCAATCTTCTGCTTCGGCGGTGAGACAATCCGTGGTTTCGTCTTCGCACTCCTCATGGGTGTTATTGTAGGTACCTATTCTACCTTGTGCATCGCCACTCCGTTGGCTTACGACATCCAGATGGCTCAGCAACGCCGTCGCGAGCGCAAAGAGTTGAAGAAATAGTATATAAATATGGTGCGGGTGGTACATGCTGCCCGCACCTCTAAAACTAATACCAAACAACAAATTTTATTTCAATGAAAAAATCAATGAGTTTCGCAGCAGTTGCCCTCATGGCATTGGCTGCATGTGTCACCTCGTGTGGTCCGACACAACAAGAAGAGGTTGTTGCTACAACTATCTCCACTGACCCTACAGCAGTCGTTATGTATGTTGACTCCACTGTACAACTGAAGGCTACTGTTGAACCCACCAATGCCAAGGTTACTTGGGAGAGTGAAGACATGAACACCGCTATAGTAGACGAGAACGGTTTGGTTACCGCTAAGGCTGCCGGTGAGGTTAAAATCTTCGCTGTTTCGGGCACTATGCGCGCCGCTACCAAGATCCAAGTATTTGACAATCCTGTTTCTCTTCAAATGGAGATGATGGACGTGTCGCAAAAGAAGTGCACTGTAACTGTTACTCCTTCCAAAGAAGAAGGCTACTATTATTGTGGCTACATTGATGTAGAGACTTTGGGTAATGCTACGGATGATGAACTTCGTGAGATGGTAATCACCAATCTTCAAAATACAATCAAGAAATACCAGGCTGCAGGTCGTCCAGTAACTATGGCAGACCTTCTCCCCAGTGGAAAGAAGAACCTGATTGCCAGTGGTATGACAGCAAGCACTGACTATGTGATGTTTGCAATGGGTATAGATATTATCAATGAGAAGGCAGGTCACATCGTTACTCGTCTTCCGTTCACAACAGCGGATGTTGTACCTTCCAACATGACATTCGACATCAAGTGCGACTCTGTACGGTCCACTACCAGCACAAGTGGCAAGGTGACTATCAAGTCATGGTTCACTGTTAATCCTTCCAATAACTCTGAGGCTTACTTGCTCGGAGGTGGCAAGAAAGCAAGCGTAGAGCAGCAAGGTGGTGCTGAAGGCTATCTGCATTATCTGGAGCAATACTATGATCAACAGTATTCTTCTAAGGGCGGTGTAGATGCAATTCTTAGAACAGGCAACAACCCCGTATATCTGTCACCTACCGCTGACGGTGATGAGTTTATCATTGCTGTAGCAGGGTACAACGGTGGTTTTACGACTAAGGTTGATTCGTTGGAGTACAAGTATGAGGCTGCAAAGGCAGGCAAACCTGCTCGTCTCGTTCCTGTAATGCACGACGATACTGATGCTGCTTTGGAGACCGAACTTGCTCCTATGTTCTTCGTTCCCGGCATGTGCCACTAATCAGAGCAACTGACTAATTAAGAATACCAACGTCTCGGAAACTCTGTAGTTTCCGACCAAAACTCCCGAAGAGGGTGCTGTACCATCGGCACCCTCTTTCTGTTTGTGTTGCAGTTGGGACATCTCTGGGGAGTGTGGGGACGACGCGTCCCGCGTCGTTAGGTACGCTATAATTTTCAGGCATAAAGTTTATGATTAATTTGTGCTAATACGGCGTAGCCATCCGTTCATAAAAGTCCCGATAATGTCCGTTTCGAATAATTTTTAACCACATTTATCGTAAGCGCGGCGCGAGTTGTGCGCCGCAAGACAAAGTTTTGTCTGGTTTTATTGGTTTTGTTCTGTAAATTTTTGTTATATCGAACTCACGTTATTCCTGAGATGCAGGAGTAGTCTCTGCGGGAGTCTCTGCCGCAACTGGCACTATCCCTTATCTGTCAAACCTCTCCGCAAAACGGGTTTGCTCTTTGGCTTTGATTTTGCAGCGTGCAGCAGAGCAACGCCAACGTCCTACCGATAGCCGCACCTCCTCAATGATACGGGCAGCCTCTTGTGGTCCTATATGATACACTGTTGCCGCTTTTAACAGGTTGTCAAGCGAGGCTTCGTTGGACTTCTCTGTCACGAGTAGTCGCATGGCGGTTTCGTGGCTCGGGTGAAAGCCGTATGCGGGGGCTAATTTCCATCCTTTCGGAGTGAGGATAAAAGCATAGTTGCCGAAATTGTCATTATGATTGCCGATGCAGATGGAGAACGCTATACGCCTGTAAATCTCACGTATATCTACCTTTGCATCTGCCATCGTCTTATTTCCTGCAATGGCGCGAATAAGGTGCATATACCCATAGCCCATATCGGCATTGGCGTCTTCAGGAACATCCAACAGCGTGGCTGCGGTCATATAGTGTATACGCCTTTGTCTGTCATCACGGTCAAATCGGCGGGAGAGCAGTACATGTGATTGCTCAAATTCTTTCATATCTATCAAGCGGCAAAAGGCTAGATTGATACCCGCCGCATAAGCCACTTGATAACAGAGATATTCCCACAATGGCACATCATATTCATCGTGTGCAGACGGCAGTTTGGCTATATAGCGTACGTTATTGCTCGGGTCAATAATGATGGCTTTCGGACGTTTGCCGCCGATGACAGCCCCATAACGAATCAGTGTGTCTATCGTCTCTATGGTGAGTTCTTCGGGACGTGTCTCGTATATCTCCAGCAACTGACGGTATTCAGCGAGTGCGGGCAGGGGCAGATATGTCTTTCCGTCTGTTGTCTCCCCTATAAAGTTTTTTTGTCCCGGCATGCGGAAACGGAAAGCCCCCATACGGGCTTCATCGTCCACAAAAGGAAAATAGCAGAACTCGTTGAGACGGTAGTATTGCCGTCCTTCTGCCGTGGCAAGCATCTTTTCGCGCGTCTCTATCAGTCCGCGCCCCCATGCGCCTGGAAGACAATCTTTGAAGCAACCGAAGATATTGTTCATGGCATGTTGGGCAGACGGGGTGTTCTGCAAATCACCGCTCAGACGCATATTTTGGTGTGCGTCAATCCAAAAGGGGTGAAAATTAAACTGATACGCCCCTTTTCCCCATGGGTGTCGATAACCGAGAGTCCCCACGGGCTGCGGTGTCTGCGTATTTGCCAGATAAACTTCTAATTGCTCTTGCATGGCGATGCGTTGAGTTACGGATTAGGGTAAGGCAGGGCGGCGGCAGGCACGGATAATGAGGTATATACCCCAGATGATGAACGGGATAGAGAGCCACTGACCCATATTGAGAAGGTGGTTAGCCTCAAAGGCTTCCTGGTCGTTCTTGATGAACTCGAGCAGGAACCGTGTGAAGAATACTATCTCAAGGAATACGCCGAGGAGCAGTCCCTCACGCTTGTACACCTTGCCGCGCCAGTACATCAGCCACGTGACAACAAACGCCACAATGCAGTACAGCATCTCATAGATTTGCGTGGGGTGGCATGGCACCGTCTCTCCGTTGCGCACAAAGACAAAGCCCCATGGCAGGTCGGTCGGGCAACCGTAAATCTCGGAGTTCATCAGGTTGCCGAGACGGATAAGGGTGGCTGTGACACACACACCGACTACGAGTCTGTCCATAATCCACAGGAGCGAAGTATGGAACTCAGGGCGTTTGGAAAACACCTTTTTATTGAGGAGATACGCCGCCAACAGCAGTCCGATAGCACCGCCATGGCTTGCCAATCCGCCTTCCCACACCTTGAGCAGTTTCAGCGGATGCTCAATGTACGGATTGCGGTAGTTGATGGTCCAGCCGAAGATTTGTACGGGGTCGGTAGAGATACCCATAGCGTGGCAGTAGCCCGCCATACCCGGAACCGTGACATCGTGCCACTCATAGAACCAGCAATGCCCTACGCGCGCACCGACAATCACGCCGACTACCATCCAGATGAACAGTTTGTCTATCCAGTCCTCGGGGCAATTCTCGTTCTTATAGAGTTTGCGTTCCACAAGGTAGGCAAGGTAGATACCTACCGCCCATAAGAGTCCGTACCAACGAATGCCCCCGTCACCGATGTGAATCAGAATGGGGTCAACGTTCCACGTGATGAAGTCGAGAATCATGCTTCCAGCCTACCGTGACACTGTTTGTATTTCTTGCCCGAACCGCACGGACACGGATCATTGGGGCGCGGTTTCTTCTCCACGTGGATAGGCTCCGGACGTTGCATCTCGCGTGTGTCGCGTCCTGCTGCTGTCGATTGTCCGCTGGCTGCGGCTGCACGGCTGACGGCATCTTTCTGGGTGCGGTAGCGGGAGTAATCCTGACGCTGCTCCTGTGCCTGACGTACCTCCTGCGGGTCACGGGTAGGTATTTGTCCGCGAAGCAAGATGGCGATAGCACGTCGGTTGAAGCGGTCCAACATCTGCTTGAAGATATTAAAAGACTCCAATTTATATATAAGGAGCGGGTCTTTTTGCTCGTAGGAGGCGTTCTGAACCGACTGCTTGAGGTCGTCCAACTGGCGGAGATGCTCTTTCCATTCGTCGTCGATGACATAGAGCACCATACGCTTCTCGAACTCACGCACTACCTCACGGCTGTCGCTTTCGGCTGCAGCCTTGAGGTTGACGGCAATGTTATAGACGCGCTTACCGTCGGTGATAGGAATAAGAATGTTCTCATACATCGCGCCACGCTCCTCGTACACCTTCTTTATCACGGGGTCAGCTACCTTCTGCAGCGTCTCCATACGGCGTTTGAAAGTATCCATAGCGGCTTCTGCCAGTTGCTCGGTCAATGCGTTCTCGCGTGCGCTCTTGAAGGTATCTTCATCGAAAGGCACCTCCATGGCGAACACCTGCATCACGTCGAACTGCAGTCCTTCATAGTCCATCGCCTCACGCGCGTCGGCAATAATAGCCTCGGCGGTGTCGTAAATCATGTTGGTGATATCCACACCGATACGCTCACCCATGAGGGCGTGGTGACGCTTGGCATAGATGACATTGCGCTGCTGGTTCATCACGTCGTCGTACTCAATCAGGCGCTTGCGGATACCGAAATTGTTCTCCTCCACCTTCTTCTGTGCACGCTCTATGGAGTTGGAAATCATAGAGTGCTCAATCATCTCGCCGTCCTTGAAGCCCATTTTGTCCATCACACCTGCCAGACGGTCGGAGCCGAACATACGCATCAGGTCGTCCTCCATGCTGACATAGAAGACGCTGCTGCCCGGGTCACCCTGACGTCCTGCACGTCCGCGCAACTGGCGGTCCACACGACGGCTCTCGTGACGCTCGGTGCCTATGATGGCAAGACCACCCGCCTCTTTGACCTCGGGCGTCAGTTTGATATCGGTACCACGACCTGCCATGTTGGTGGCTATAGTCACTACGCCGGAGCGACCTGCCTGTGCCACAATCTCCGCCTCACGCTGGTGCAACTTGGCGTTCAGCACATTGTGCGGTATCTTGCGGAGGTTGAGCATACGGCTCAACAACTCGCTGATTTCCACGCTGGTAGTACCCACCAGCACAGGACGCCCTGCGCCTACGAGGGCCACAATCTCGTCAATAACGGCGTTGTACTTCTCGCGCTTGGTGCGGTAGATACGGTCGTTCATATCGATACGCGCAATCGGACGGTTGGTAGGGATAACCACCACGTCCAACTTGTAGATGTTCCAGAACTCGCCCGCCTCTGTCTCGGCAGTACCGGTCATACCCGCCAACTTCTTGTACATGCGGAAGTAGTTCTGCAGCGTGATAGTGGCAAAGGTCTGCGTAGCACCCTCCACTTTCACATTCTCCTTCGCCTCCACAGCCTGATGCAGACCGTCCGACCAGCGGCGGCCTTCCATAACACGGCCAGTCTGCTCATCAACAATCTTCACCTGGTTGTCGTCGATGATATAATCCACGTCCTTCTCGAACAGGGTGTATGCCTTCAGCAACTGGTGCACCGTGTGTACGCGCTCGGACTTGATGCTGTAGTTGGTCAGCACCTCGTCTTTCTTCGCCTGTTTCTCCTCGGCGGAAACAGGCATCTTCTCTATCTCGGCTATCTCGCTGCCGACATCAGGCAGTACAAAGAACTGCGGGTCCTCGGTGTTACCCGTCAGGGTGTCTATACCCTTGTCTGTCAGTTCGATAGTCTTGTTCTTCTCGTCAATCACGAAGTAGAGTTCGTCGGTTGCCACGTGCATATTACGCTCGTTGTCCTGCATGTAGAACTCCTCCGTCTTTTGCAGACGCACCTTGATGCCCGGCTCACTCAGATACTTGATGAGCGCCTTGTTTTTGGGCATACCTTTGAACGAACGGAACAACGCCAACTCGCCCGCTTCGCGCTCTTTGGCATCGGTGCTGCCCATCTTCACCTTGGCTTCTGTCAGCAGTTTGGTGGTCAGGGTCTGTTGGGTGCGTACCAGCAACTCCACGCGATGCTTGTACTCGTCGTACATCTGGTCCTCGCCTTTGGGTATGGGACCGCTGATAATCAACGGCGTACGGGCATCGTCAATCAAGACGGAGTCCACCTCGTCCACGATGGCGTAGTTGTGCCCGCGCTGCACAAGGTCGGCGGGGTTGGTCGCCATGTTGTCACGCAGGTAGTCGAAACCGAACTCGTTGTTCGTACCGAATGTTATATCGCACGCGTATGCGCGACGCCGCTCGTCGCTGTTGGGCTTGTACTTGTCGATGCAATCCACCGTCAAGCCGTGGAACATGTAGAGCGGTCCCATCCACTCGGAGTCACGCTTGGCGAGGTAGTCGTTCACCGTCACGATATGCACGCCCTCGTGCGTGAGCGCGTTGAGGAACACGGGCAGCGTAGCCACCAGCGTCTTACCCTCACCCGTCGCCATCTCGGCAATCTTGCCTTGGTGCAGCACCACGCCGCCAATGAGTTGGACGTCATAGTGCACCATGTCCCACACGATTTCGTTGCCGCCTGCCGTCCAACGGTTGTGGTAAACAGCCTTGTCGCCGTCTATCTCCACGAAGTCGAAACGCGGGTCAGCCGCGAGGTCACGGTCCATCTGCGTAGCGGTCACCACTATCTGCTCGTTTCCGGCAAAGCGGTGTGCGGTGCTCTTGACGATGGCAAACGCCTCGGGCAGGATGTCCGTGAGGGTCTTGGCGTAGTCGTCCTGGATATCCTTCTCCAACTTGTCCACCTCGTTGTAAATCTTCTCGCGCTGGTCTATCTCGAGCCCCTCGATGCCCGCTTTCAACTCTTTGATACGGGCTTTCTTGTCCGCCACCTGGTCTTGGATACGCTGCATCAACGCCCCGCTGCGCGCACGCAACTCGTCGTTGGAGAGCGCGTCAATCTCCGTGTAGGCGGCTTTTATCTTCTCCACGTACGGCGCAATGGCACGCATATCCTTCTGCGCCTTGTTGCCGAACAGTTTCGTAATGATTTCAATAAAATTCATATCGTTAGTTTTGTTAATTTCACCATATCGTCTCTATATCCCCAACGTTTTTCCCTGAGGTTTCCCTGACCTTACCCTGCTCTTGCCTGTTCTTTTCAATTCTATCCCTCACCCAATTAGCCCGCAAATGTACAACTTTTTTCGCACATATGCAAATAAAAATCATCCTCCCTGCGATAACAATAGAGTATCATCCCCTGTGTATCATCCCCTGTGAATTTCAAAAGACGGTGCAAAGATAATACGAGAATGGGTGTTTTGCAACGATTCAAATCAATGAAATGCACGCATTGTATTGATTCAAATCGATGAAATCAAAATAACTACTTGATAATAAGACGTGAGTTCGATATAAGGGTTGTTTTCAGTCAAAAGATAGTGAGTTGTGTAGAATGTTCAAATTGGAGATTTA
>CAKUUM010000007.1 GCA_934692905.1 uncultured Bacteroidales bacterium | reverse complement strand
GTCCTAATTTCACCAACGCCAACTCCACCGTCAGTCGTTTGTTGCGCGCGGTGCGATAGTTGATGTCGCACGTATTCATCACGTCCAATGCCTGAAACAGCCACCGCGCACTGCACCGTTGCGCTTGCTCGACATAGTGCTGGCGTATCGCGTCTGATGTCTCTAATAGTTGCACCGTCGCCGCGTCCTTGCTCACTAATACATCGCGCAGGTGTTGCGCAAAGCCCGTCACAAAGTTGCCCGCGTCAAAGCCCTTCTGCAGCACCTCGTTCAGCAGCAGCAGCGCATCGCTCACACGCCCCTCCAATGCCGCGTCCACAAGGCGGAAATAGTAGTCCGTATCTAATACGTTCAGCACTTCTATCGCCTGCTCGTAGGTGATATGATTGCCGCAGAACGACACCAACTGGTCGAAGATACTCAGTGCGTCGCGCATACCGCCGTCCGCCTTTTGCGCCACCACGTTCAGTGCCTCTTCCGACACGTCCACGCCCTCCTGTTTCGCCACGTATTGCAGGTGGTGAATGGTGTCCGCTACGGTGATACGGCTGAAGTCGTACACCTGGCAGCGGCTCAATATGGTTGGCAGCACCTTGTGCTTCTCGGTCGTCGCCAAGATGAAGATGGCATACGAGGGCGGTTCCTCAAGCGTTTTCAGCAGCGCGTTGAACGCTCCCTGCGACAGCATGTGCACCTCGTCGATGATATATACGCTGTACTTGCCCACCTGCGGCGGAATACGCACCTGGTCTATCAGCGAGCGGATGTCTTCCACCGAGTTGTTCGACGCCGCGTCCAACTCGTGGATGTTGAACGACCGCTGCTCGTTGAACGCCACGCACGACTCGCACTCGTTGCAGGCGTCGTGATCGGGCGTCGGGTTCAGACAGTTGATGGTCTTGGCAAAGATACGTGCACACGTCGTCTTGCCCACGCCGCGCGGTCCGCAGAACAGGTACGCATGCGCCAGATGGTTGGTGCGGATGGCATTGCGCAGCGTCTGCGTCAGTGCCTGCTGCCCCACCACGCTCTCAAACGTGCTCGGACGGTATTTGCGTGCCGATACAATATAATCCATACTATTTACGATTTACTAATTTACCCACTATTTAGCCTGCAAAGTTACGAAAAATATCTCACTTTCGCAAATGCCGACAAGCCAACAGCATACACACAAACAAGCAGCCCTACTCGCTACTTACAAAATCCCCTCTTCACATGCTCCTCAATACGAATACAACACTTTATGGAACTTTCTGTGCTGAACTCTCTAAACTCTAAACTCTAAACACCCCAAACTATACTAATCTATCATCACCCCAAAACTATACTATCTATACTTCCCTGCTCTTTCCCCGACCTTACCCTGTTCTTACTATGACCCGACTCTACCCAAATTCGGGTACAAATATAATACAAAACCGTCCAAAATCCAAATTTATTTCCGACTTTTGGCGATAATACGCATAAAAACTACCATCTATTCCACGTCTTTAACCAGACGCACCGAGAACCCGAGTAATCTGCTCCAAACTTTGTCTGGATACAAGTATCGATGATTAAAAAAGTACACAAAGTAAGCATCTTCATCATCGTATACAGAAGCAGACCAATAATGCCCCCAAGTCACAGATCCCGTAACACTTACCCCATTGCGTCCGCCCGCTGCTGGCAAGAACACCGCGCCTGCATTTTCCATCTTTTGCCAATCTGATAACGAGTAGGCATTCGGAGCGTTTCCGTCACCTATTTCTTTCAAATAATAACTGTCATCTGTCCATACAAAGTTTTCTTCCTCACAAGAAATAAAAGATATGCCCTCTGGCATCTGATATTTGTCTGGAAGTATAATAATGCCAGTGACATTCATATTAGGGAACCTGGCAAAACCAAATAGTTTTGCGGCATCAGCCCTTCCTCTAAACAAATAATTCCACTCACTCTGCGTCATTGTACGCCAAGTATTAGGCGCATCGGCACCAATGGCATTTGTCCCCCAATCAACAAAACCACCTGAATAATCAGTTATATCAACAGAAGAACTTATACCAAAGGGAGCTGTCGTGTTGTCAGCGCTCCAACCAAACAAGTCAATCCAACCGTCATAAGTGTCAGATACATTGGTATTTGTGGCTTCAATGTAGTCATACTGGTGTTCCGCAAAACGCCATATTTTTGTGCTTGCTTGATACTGTAAATTGCCTTTGGAAAAATAGACTTGCTTGTTAGCAGATACTGAAAACATGCCTTTTTCTTCATTACACTTGTCTATGTAAATGGTATCTTTGTAAATGGTATCTTTCACATATACAATGTTGTTTTTGACGATGGTATCCGTTTTGATAATTGTGTCATGCACAATGGAAACCAGGGTTCGTGGCAAAAGCATGTGCAGAGTATCCATTTGGACATCGCCATCAAAAGTCATGCTATCCACTGTACAAATAGGGTTTGCACACATCACCCTACCATTCAACCAAATGAGTTGGTTAAGATGGTTTTGGTTCTGTGAGGAAGCAATGGGTTGTAATCATTGCTAACACTAAACATAAAAATACCCTCTTCATTGTTGTTTTTCTGTAAGCAGCAACGCCTTTGTCTCTATTGACGAAAACACCTAAATCACATCTCATACATGTACACACTTTTAATAGTGTGCAAAGATACAATATTTCTTGTAAATATGCAAGCACTCGTGCAAAATAACAGATAAATAATCACTGCTTATCCACCACAAATTATTAATTACACCATATTTGTGTCCTTTCTCGGGCTAAGTGTATGTGATTAGTATGTGGTTAGTATGTGATTAGTATGTGATTCTGCCGACCTTGCAGCGCGGATGCCGATAAGTTTTCGCATGATTTTTCTGCAGTTATTGCGCATATCGTCCGAATTTCGTAACTTTGCGCGGTCGTTTAATTCAATTTTAACTGAACAATAATATGAAAAAGTCCTTTGTTTTCCTTTTGGCAGCAGCCGCCACTCTGGTGGGGTGCGACTACAGCACCACCGTCATCGGCAGTACGCAACAGGTTGTTAACGTGGTTGTTAATGCATCGGATTGGCAGTACACAGGCAAGAATTCTGACGAATCTGCTTACAACAACAATTTTTTCTTTGCTTCCGTGCGTGTGCCCGAAATCACGGAAAATGTGTTCGATTATGGCGAGGTGCAGGCGTATATCGTGTACGACCGCAATACCAAGGACCCCATGCAGCACCTCTTGCCCTATGTCCGCCACTACGAGGAGCAACTGCCGGACAGCAGTTGGAGTTACTACACCGAGACCGTGGATTGCACCCATGGCATCGGTTGGATTGAGTTCAACTACCGCGCCAGCGATTTCGCATACGAGGACAATGTGAACATCAACCCGAATCGCATGGACTTCCGCATTGTCATCACCACGCCTGCCAAGTAAGGCATGGTAGATGTCGGGCAATTGGCTTTGCAGCGTAGTCGGTATCCTGAGTTGTCGGATGCCGACTTTCGTTTTATGCTCCAACAGGTGGACGGACGGCAGCGTACCGCCCGCAAACTCCCATCGTTTGCCGCCATGCAGGATTGGTGGTACCCCGTGCGCCTGTCGTGCGAGCAATGCTCGTCGGAAGCCACTGCGCGCTACAAGGCTGCGATTCTGCATGCCCACCCCACCCTCAACATACGCGCCACACAAGAGATTCGTGTTGCCGACCTCACGGGCGGATATGGCGTAGATTCTTATTTTATGGCGCAGGCATTCGGGCAGGTGGACTACGTGGAGCAGAACGGGGAACTATGTCGCATTGCTGAACACAACTTCGGGCTGCACGCCCCCAATATCCACATTCACAACACCACTGCGGAGACCTATTTGCAGGATATGCCGCCCGTGGATGCACTATGCGTGGACCCCGCACGACGGGACAAGAATGGCGGCAAAGTGTTCTGCTTGGAGGACTGCGAACCCGATTTGACGGAATTACTACCCGCTCTTCGCGCCAAAACCAAGGTCTTGTTATTCAAACTCAGCCCGATGCTTGACATCACGGCTGCCCTGCGGGCGTTGCCCGATATGGTATGGGACACCCACGTGGTGGCAGTGGATAACGAAGTAAAAGAGGTTCTGTTGGTGTCTGCCGGAAGGGAGGAAAGCCGTTTGATAGCCATAGACATACCCGCCCAATGGCAAGACGGATACACGAATAAGGCATTGTCAGTCAGCCGACAAGACGAGCAGAACGCCGTGGCTGCCCTGGCGCAAGGGATAGGCAAATACCTCTATGAGCCCAATGCCGCTATATTGAAGGCAGGCTTGTACAACTACGTGAGTGCGCATTTCGGATTGGCAAAGTTAGCCCCCAACACGCACCTCTATACCGCTGACTTTCTGCACACCTCCTTCCCCGGACGGGTATGGGAAGTGTGTGAGCCCGACACCCCACCACGCCAATGCAACATCGTGACGCGCAACTATCCCCTCACCCCCGACCAACTCAAGCGCAAACTCAAAGTCCGCGATGGTGGCGACCTCTACATCATCGCCGCCCGTCTCGGCAAAAAGCCTGTCACCCTCACGGCAAAGCGGGTGCAATGAGTGCGGAATTTATAAACACGAATTACCACGAATTAACCATTAATTTCTGCGTATAGTACCTGCGTCTTTGTGAACGTAACAACAAATATGAGACAACCCTTGTATATAGGTATCGTGTGGATAGCAGCATGGTGTGGCATCGTAAGTGCCGCAGCCAAGAAGCCTGCGTACGTCGTGCCTGATTCGATGCAGGTGCTGACCTTTCGGGTCTGGGAACAAGTGCTGAAGATGCAACGTGTGGAAGGGGGCGTATTCACGATGGGTGCGACACCCGAACAGCAGAGCGACCCTGTCTCGTCCGACCAACCTATGCATACGGTGGCGGTGAGTCCGTTCTACATCGGCACCACCGAAGTCACCAATGCACTATGGCAAGCGGTGATGCCCGACTGGAACAAGATAAACGAATGGGAAGACCCGCTCAAGCCCGTCAGTTGGGTGAGTTGGGAGGATTGCCAGGTATTCATTGAGCGACTGAACATGCTCACCAACAGCCGGTTCCGCCTTCCCACGGAAGCCGAGTGGGAGTACGCAGCACGAGGCGGAGACAAGGGACACAGTTACCGGTTTGCAGGCGGAAACATTGCCGACAGCGTCAGTTGGGGGCTCAGCAACGCGGGCAACCAGAAGCACCGTGTGGCGCAAAGGCAGCCCAATGAGTTGGGATTGTATGACATGACGGGTAACGTGAGTGAATGGTGCCAAGATTGGTTTGCACCTTACTATTTGGGCACGGAACCCAATCCGCAAGGACCTGCTACGGGTCAGTTGCGCGTAGCCCGCGGCGGCAGTTACGACAACTGTGAAGACAACAGGCACCTCTCTATCCGATTCTATCATTTTCCCAATCGAGCGATGGGCGACTGCGGTTTGCGTTTGGCGCTTACCCTGCCCGATGACCCTGCGTTGGCTGTGCCTGAAGAACCCCAATTGACTCGGCAGGTGCGCATCAGCAACCGCACATTCCGTATGTTGTATGTGCCGGCGGACAAGCCCTACTATATATCCGAGAAGCCTGTTACTTTCGGGCAATGGCGGCATATCATGCACTCCGATTTGGAGGGCAAAGCCCTGCGCCCCGCCACGGGTATGACACGCGAAGAGCGAATACGGTTTATCGAACTGGGACGCAACGAGAGCGGGCAGCCATTGGCTATTGCCGATCTTGCCGAGGTGGATATGGCGGTTGCCCTGCAGGTGGTCTCGCCCAAAGACACGGTGACCATAAGCGTGCGCGACAGAAAACGGCAGCGAAGTACACGGGATATACAACGCTCACGCCGTGTTCGCAAACGCGCCAATCAATGGACAGAGTTGCTCGGCATACACTTGGACGTACCCGAAGACCCTGTACTACAATCGTTTACACATGATAATGGCGAAAGACTACCGCTCTGGTTGGTAATTAGGCTGTAACTTCCCCGAAAACTACGGTTCCCGCAAGAAACCACCTTAGAATGGGTACCCAATTGCAAAGTGGAAACTCATATCGTCCTTCCACGATAGTCCGTTCGGCACCGTGCGCCATTGCGTACCTGCCACATCTCCGTACAGGCGACTTGGGTCATACAATTTCACGCCAAAATCCACTCTGAACACAAAGAATGAGAAATCAAGGCGCACCCCGATGCCGTAGGCAAGGGCAATCTGCTTGTAAAAATCAGACTTCAATTTGCCCCCTTCACGCCACGCAAAGGCTCCATGCGGTTGGGCATCGTAATCGTGAATGGTCCATATATTACCCGCGTCCACAAAGGCTGCAAGGTTGATAAACTGCCATACTTTTACCCGATACTCGATGTTGAGGTTCAAGCGTATATCTCCTGCTTGGTTGTTAAAGTCAATCAGCGACCCCGTACCGCGATACCCGCCGGGCCCCAAACTACGTGCTGTCCAACCGCGCACACTGTTAGCACCACCCGCGAAATATCGTTTCTCGAAGGGCACCGTTTGCGAGTTCCCGTAAGGTACTGCCACACCGATATCTGCGTGATACACCAGCCGGTTCGCCTTGTTGAATATCTGATGATAGGTGAAGAACAAATCCCCCTTGGCATATTGCGAGAAAGGTATATTGAATAAGGTGTAACCCGTAGAGTCTTGCGGGAAGTGGCATGCTTTTGCCAGCCCCAACATCACGTTACCTGCTGTTTCTACACTGTAATTCACGTTGAAATAGGACTTCAACGGCTGTTTCTCCTGATAGGACGCGTACGACCCTGCGTATCCCCACCCCACAATAAAGTGATTCTCGTAACTATATTTCAATATATTTGTAGATTGCAGAAAGCGGTCGCGGAAATCATCACTGATCCACGGCAGATACACATAACTGATATCCAGCAGTTGGAATTGGTGTTGCGGCTTGGATGCTCTGCGGCGCAGTTTGTAGGAGAGCCCCCCATTGAATATATATCGCGTGAACTCGTCGGGGCGGTTCTGGAACTGGAAATTCAAATTGATGGCAGGCGCGTTGGGAAACGTGAGTCCAGCCGATGCTTTTGCCTCAATGGCACGACCGCCATTCTGACGCCATTCATAACTGCCACGTCCGTCCAGCGTAAACTCTTCCGCACCCCTGAACAGGTTGCGGTTGGTGTAACCCGCCCCTGCTGCTATGCCCCAATCACCTGCCGAATAGGTGCCCTCAATCTCAGCGCTGACGGTATTTAACTTGCTGCGCGACAGCACGATATGGCAGTCCAACTCATCCGCAGACACGGGTTGGAAACTGATATCCACATACTTCACAGGCGACAGTTGGTTCAACCGCGAATAGGCGCGCTCCACACGATGCTCGCTGTACATTTCCCCGGGCTCAATGGGGCAGTTGCGTATCAGCACTTTTTCCCGTAGCAAGGGCGTTCCAACCCATGTAAACACATATCCGTCCCGCGCTGATGTCTGCAAGGTCTCGCCTTCGGGTACGTGGTCGGCATCGTAATCCAGGTGGAAATACACATTGGCTATCTTGTAGTGCGTGAACACACGTGCCTTGTCTTCAGGCGTGAGTTGCTCTATATAGTCCTGCAAACACATGCGTATGCTCACTTGTCGGGTACCAACCGTACTATCCGCCACGTACTGAATCATCTCTTTATCGAAATAGAAACACCCGTTCCTGCGCATTGCACTCGCCACACGTTGCCGCTCCTGATCCATTATATCGGCGTCGAACTGCATACCCTCCTGTATCAGCGATTTGCGCGGGTCTTGGGCTATCTGTTGCAGTTCATGCTCTGCAAACCCCACTGAATACGTGCGTATCGTATATGGTTCGCGCGCAGTTACCAGGTATGTCAAGTCCACTTTGCGGTTCTTCACCTTCATCGCCGTATCTACGGACGCATGGAAATACCCCCTGTTCTGCATCGCGCGTTGCAATTGCAAACGGCTTATATCCGTCAGTTCGGGGTTGTATATCACGGGCGGTTCGCCCATCTTGTGCGCATTGCGTGCAAAAAAGGCATTGGCTTTTTTCGATGTATCCGCAGGCGCCGTGTTGTATATATCTAACTGTAATTTCCAAAAACCCAATATCTCCGTATTCTGTTTCTGCTGGAGGTAATCGGTGAGGTCCGACGATTGCACCGTCTTGGTGTCCTCTACTTTGACATTTGCCTTGTTGAGCAGATATTCGCCTTCTGGCACAAACTTCGTCGTATTGCAACCCGCAAAACCCAACAGCCCGACAAACAGCAGCAGTGCAGACCTAAACACTCCTGTCCGCCCGTCTAACCTGATATTTCGCCCAAAGGTATGCATTTTTTGAATAAGCACGACTCATACATACAAGCCCGTATGAGTTGTAACCTGCAAAGTTACAACATTTATCCCATATATGCAAACGGATTCAGTTTTATGGATAAGTACTGCGACAAGTAAGGTCAAAATAAAAGAGAGGAAGCCCTCTCACTTCCTCTCCTTCGTAAATGCGTAAATATGTGTTAGTCAATCTCTTCACTGCACTTATGCCAAACGTATTGTCTGAGCGTTTTGTACTGCGTTTGGGCTTTGAATGCCGCCACATCGGCTTGTTTTTTACTTGGATCTGCAAGACGTGTCTGTGTTGCCTTGCATATCTTACCAAATCGCAACTGAGCGGCTTTTTCTGCTGCACTGTATTCTGTGCTTCTTTTACCACAAATGCTTGAATAGTAAGGATTTGCAAGCATTTTTTCATTGGATGTCGGAGCAGTTCTTACCATGTATATCACTTTGTCCGACTTGCTCAATTTTCCCGAAACGCTCTTTATTGGAGCCATGTACCTTATTTGTCCCATTAATAAATAGAATTTTTTTAATTGATTATTTTTTTAAGGTTAATGTACTTTCTTTTTAGTCGTGTACCGCGACTTGTGTTCTTCGTCTTGTCCGTTATCCACACCCAGAAAACGGAGAATAATGATGACTACCGTTTTTCATTATATATAAGGTGCGAATTCACGTATACGTTTCAAAACTGGAGTTTTGAAGTTTTGAAATCTCTTACTTCACTTTCGTATAACTGCCGTCTGGATTGTCCACTATCCTTAATTTGGACGTTGCTTTACGCCATCTGCACAAGATTGTTGATATATCCGCATGATAGTTATGTTCGTCTTGCAAGTCCTCTATATCATCACTCGTAAACACCATGGGCAGGTCATTGTATAGTTGCTTAGGACCGTATTTACCTGCATACGAGCAACTTACACTTGACGATGACAGTTTCTCCAAATCCTCGCTAAACAGCCGCATGGCGTTCGCAAATGTCATCCTTGCCACCCATAATCCAAACGCAACCGCGTTCTTCTCCTTCTGACTGTTTTTACTCTTTGATTTGGGCGAATTATATGCACTGCCATCCAATATGCCATACAAATAGCCTGCTCGTTCGCCTATCTCCGCCGAACGGATAATGTATTGGCTGAAATACTCGTTTTCACCCGAATACTCCTCCAGTGTATCCACTTGCCATTCCTGTATGGCTTCTCTTACTAACGGCGAATAGTATGTACCTTTCTTGTTATACAACTCCTCGGCTATCTCTTCTATTCTGCGCCGTTCTTTGTCCGTAAAGTCCTCAAAACGAGGAACTTCGTAGATATTAACAGGTGGCATTACCGCAAAAATCCACCGTGAACTCAGCCCGTCTTCTATTTCCGTCCTGTCTATAAAACGGGCCCTTGACGCAGGTGTTCCTGCAAACATGGTATTTATTTTACACTCGCCTTTTGCGATTACACTGTCAATACCCACACGATCCTGTCCCCAAACAGAGCCGTCGAAACACCGGCGGAAAACTATTTTCTTGGTCCCGATTTTACTGCCTTCAACGCGCGTTAATTCATCCAACTCGTCACTTTCCATATACATACTGTCACCATTGGCATAGCCCAAATATTCAGCCAACTTGGCCAACGTTATGTCGGGAAGGATTATTGACAAGTATTGCTCCGGATCTTCCTTTAGAACTTTTGCATTTCTGTTTTTGCGCAAGTTTCTTTTGTATTCATCCATCTTCTGTTTAGCCTCTTCGTCTCGCTCGCGAACAGGTGTAAGAAGTATTTCCGTGAATTTCTTGTAAAAACTTTTTCCACTTGCAGGCGGACCTATCAGGCAGGTCCCGAAACCGAAGTGACGTTTATAGTTGCTGAAATTGTAATAATCACACCAGTGCAACAGAGTGCCCAAGGCGGGCAAAGCACACAGAATGGTATTCTGATGATATTGTTTGGGTTGTTTGCCCATAATGATCTGCAACAATTCGGGTACGGGAGGTAATCCCAATTCCTCGGCTTTCTCTAATTTCTCTTCTTTCACTATACGTTTTGCCTTCTTTATCGCAGCGCGTGTTACACGCGGAATACTGCCGTCATACGCATAGTCATTGCATTGTCTCATTCTCTCATCCTCTGGCAAACCGAAACTCGGCAAAACGTCGAAAATCAATTCCGGATCATTGTCGCATATACTGCGCATATAACTAATCAATGTACCGTAGCAATTATGTCTGTCGCCCCGTTCGGGTTCTCCGTCAAGACTCTCTATAAGACATTTTACTATGTTCTTGTAATCATATCCGTCATTCCCCTTATACACTCTTTCCGCCTTCTTGGCAGGTGCTACGGGCTTGATATTCTGTGCCTTCAAACCGTCTTCCACTGCCTTTGCAGCGGCATCTATATCCTCGAAATACATATCTTCTTCCGCTGGCTTTATCACCCAGTATCTTTCGGGTACTGCGTACGTAACACGGTTGGCTTCATATACTTTCTTATCCATTTCTACTTCAACCCCCAGCAATTTTGCCAAACGTCTTTGTGCACCCGCAATGGTTTCGCCTTTTCTGCATATCCCATACACATGTGCACCTTCACCACTTGCCGACAAATGCGCCATTACCACTCCGTTTTCCGTACAAAATTCAGGTGTCAATATACCCTCCAGATAGGCACGTATGCCTTTTCCGTAATCGTCTATATCTACCATATAACTGCGGTTAGGCAGAGCATTGCTCTGTAATCGGCGACCGTCACCCGTATACCCGCAGGCATGTACACCCCCAGGCATATACTGCCGTCCTTGATACTTCTTTTTTCTGACTCGTAATCAGCACCACCCGTCGGGTTCTTGTCCTTTGCCAATTACAGATCGTCGCACACTTGCTGTACGGCAGGATCGAGCATTATCTCTTCAAATTTCTCCCATGTCAATGGCTCTGGTTTGCTGTACTGGTCTTTTGACCACATATAGCGCATCACTCTGCCGTCTTCCATGACGTACTTTTTCAATGCCTCCCGTATCTCTGCGTTATTTACTGTGGTTGCATTGCTGCCACCGTTTACCTCGCCCTCTTCTTGGCGAAGTTCCGACTGTATTTTTTCAGTCATTGAATCAATTAATTTTTTCATTGTTTTTATATTTTTATATTATTTATTATTTATAATCAGGCGATATCATCGCCGCCTTCTCTATTCCCTAATCTCTAATCCCTCCACTCTTCTCATTTGCCAGCAGTTCAGGCAATTACCGCAACCGCCGTTTTGCGTCGTGAAGGCCTTCAGGTTGTACCACGCCTGAACCTTGTCACCCTCCTTGTAACCGAAGTTTAGCGCCAAATCGCCACGGATCGTCAGATACGCTGACTGCGCGTACTCCTCCTGAGTGGTCATCTTTATTTTTCTCGTCACGAAAGGAAGGCCTCCCATCTGACTCTCGTGCATTTGCACATCGCCTACCGCGTCTATCACGCCTAACAGGCTGTTGCGATTCAAAATTCTATCTTCCATTTTTACACTATATTTTTGTTTTTTATTTTTACATGAGTAATTATACATTTTTATTCTCGATTTTCAAGTCTTTTTTTGTTTTCTTTCTATTTTTTCTTATTTTTTCTTTTTATTACAATGTTAAGTGACGCGAAACGTTTTTGATCAAAAATCTCAAATATAGCACAATATCTCATTTTATTTCTTTATATATATATAAATAATATCAAGTTTTGTTTTCTGCAGTAATTATACAAAAAAAATTCACTTTTTTCAATAGAAAAAATGCAAAAAACACAGAAAAAATCACGCAATAACACAACACGCTGATTTGTAGCAATATACAGCCAACAACAAGGACATAACATACGCGCAAAACAACAAACTTTTTTTTGATCAATAGAAGTTTTGCACACAAAGTAGCAAAAATTATCGGTTAAAACATGCAAGTATTTTCCAAATCTAAGTGAAAAGAAGTTTGATCAAAACAAAACATACACACCTCATTAGTGTTTGCTGCTGGGGAACGCGGACGGTCAGTTTGGTACAAACTGAATGGATTTGCTGTTTGTGTGACGTGAAGCATAAGGTTATCAAAAACAACACACGCAATCTATTATAAATAATGGGAACGTGCGCACGCGCGCGCGATTATACCAAAAACAAAATAAATGCGAATATTGATCTCTTTAAGGCACACATTACAAATTGCGCATTGTGCATTACGCATTGTATCTTGCCGTGTCCTTGCCGATACCATCTCGGGTGATTGTGCAAATCGCAATGGCGGAAATACGGACTGAATGTTTCAGCACTGCCTTTTTCACTTCATTACTTCAAAACTTCAGTTTCAAATTCCCGCCTGTCACAAAAGAGCATAAAACAACAAAAAAGCATATAAAATATATGCTTTTTGTATATAATATAGTATATACAGGATATACTATATATTTATAATGTATTAACAATCAATAGATTAATGCGTCATCCCTCCCCTCACTGCACAACCGAACATACTTTCAAAACTGAAGTTCTGAAGTTTTGAAGTCCGTCGCGCATTATGCATTGCGCATTATGCATTACGCATTGTATAGTGTCCGCATGGCGTTGAGCACAGCCAGGACCGTCACACCCACATCGGCAAACACGGCCATCCACATATTGGCGATGCCGAAGGTCGCGAGGATAAGCACGGCTACCTTGATTCCTATGGAGAAATACACGTTCTCGTGGGCAATACGAAGCGTTTTCTTCGCGATAAGGATGCCCGTCGCTATCTTCGACGGTTTGTCGTCCATCAGTACCACATCTGCCGCCTCGATCGCGGCATCCGAACCCAAGCCGCCCATCGCTATGCCGATGTCTGCACGCGCCAGCACCGGAGCGTCGTTGATACCGTCACCCACGAAAGCAAGCGTCTTGCCGCGTTCTTTTTCACACAGCAAACGCTCCACCTGTGCTACCTTGTCCGCAGGCATCAGTTCCGCATGATACTCGTCCAAACCTACCGCTTTGGCTACAAACTCCCCTACGGCATTGTGGTCACCCGTCAGCATCACCGTACGTCTCACACCCGCCTTCTTGAGTGCGGCTATAGCCTCTGCAGAATCGTCTTTGATGCGGTCCGAAATCACAATATGCCCCACATACTTGCCGTCTATGGCTACATGGATCACCGTGCCTTGTGCCTGTTGGCTGCACTCGTGCCAGTCCGCACCGATAGTGGTCATCAGTTTCCCGTTGCCTACGCACACCTCGCGTCCGTTGACGCGCGCACGAATGCCTTCGCCCGTGATTTCACGCACATCCTCCACCTTGCAGTCATCCGTCGCCTCGTTGGGATAGGCGTTGCGAAGCGAAATGGCTATAGGGTGGTTGCTGAAGCGCTCCACATGCGCTGCCATATGCAGCAGTTCCGTCTCGCTGATATCGTGAGGATGCACCAGATTCACGGCAAACACTCCCTTCGTCAAGGTCCCCGTCTTGTCAAAAACAGCAATATCCAGTTTGCACAAGGCCTCCAGATAGTTGGCACCTTTTATCAATATACCCTGTTTGGACGCACCGCCGATACCTCCGAAGAATGATAATGGAACCGATATTACCAGCGCGCACGGGCACGATACCACCAAGAAAGTCAGCGCGCGGTAAAGCCACACGGGCAGCGCATTCACATAGGAACCCGCGGAAAAAACGGGAGGGATAAACGCCAAAGCAACAGCCGCAAACACAACTATAGGCGTATATACACGGGCAAAACGGGTAACAAAGTTCTCGCTTTTGGACTTGTTTTCGCCCGCATTCTCCACCAATGCCAGTATCTTGGCTGCCGTGGACTCGCCCGCTGCCTTCGTCACACGCACACGCAGAAGACCCGTCAGGTTGATACAGCCCGATATGATGCTATCCGCTGTATGAATGGAACGGGGCACACTCTCACCCGTAAGAGCCACTGTATCAAGACTGGAATCACCTTCAACCACTACACCGTCCATAGGCACGCGCTCGCCGGGTTTCACCACCACAATCTCGCCCACACGCACATCATCGGGGTTGACGGTCACCAACTGACCATCACGCTCCACATGCGCGGTATCAGGACGGATGTCCATCAGTTGCGAGATGCTTTTCCGGCTGCGACCCTCTGCTATAGTCTCAAACAGTTCACCCACTTGGAAGAACAGCATCACAAACACCGCCTCCGGAAACTGGTTCTCAGCACCCGGCAGAAAACCGATGCCCAACGCACCCAGTGTGGCAATGGACATCAGAAAATCCTCGTCAAAGACTTCGCCGTGGGCAATGTTCTCCGCTGCTTCACGAAGAGTGTCAAAACCCACCACCAGATAAGGCACCATATATATAAGGAGCAGTTGCCATAGTGCGAAGTGGCATGTGTGCTCGATAATAACGGCAATCGCCAGCAAAACTGCCGCTACGGCAATCTTTACAAGGATGTTGCGTGCCTCCGAAGTAAGTATATTGCTCATATATCCGTTGGTTTTTGAGAATACAAAGTTGGGTTTCGAGAATACAAAAATACTGCTTTCCGTATATATGCACAAACGATGGACAACAAA
The DNA here is from genome assembly GCA_934692905.1 of uncultured Bacteroidales bacterium. GTDB lineage: Bacteria > Bacteroidota > Bacteroidia > Bacteroidales > Paludibacteraceae > Colicola. The sequence continues at coordinate 52,583 of CAKUUM010000007.1, read as the reverse complement.
TCACTACTTTTGGGTAGTATATTGCACCTTAATTGCACTTCTGCCAAACGACGGCATCACCCTCCAACGTCCATGCTTTCAGCGCGGCTGACGGAACAAACCCCAAGTCTTTATACACATGCGTACAGGAGATATTATGGACACCGATAACGGCATACACCATTCTTAGTTGCAGATAATCAAAGGCATAGCACAGCAATTGGCGCACAGCCTCATGCCCTACCCCGCGTCCGCGGGCTTCGCGAGCAACGTACAATCCGATAGCCGCCTTGCGGTTGCGGGCATCCAAGTCAAAGAGGTCTATACAACCTAAAGTAACGGATGTTGTGTCTTCTTTGCAGCCTGCAGAAGGACTGTCCTCGCAGATGATTAGGCGCAACTGCCCGTCACGGTAGATATCACCCGTTGTGGACTCGATATACGCGCGCAAGTCACTGCGGGACAAAGGGTTATGCGTATCCGAATCCGCCCATGCAGACGAATCATTCTCCCATTGATACAAAAACGGGAGGTCCGACGGCTCCAATTTGCGCAAACGAATCATGCACGAATCATGCTATTTGAACAATCCCAGAAAACCGCCCTTCTGCCTCTTTTGCGGTTCTGAGGTACCACACGTAGCGGGTTTGAACGGACTTCCGCTGTGAATCATCTGGTAGATAATGCCCCAATCGGGTATGCCCCCCAAGTTGCGGTCGTCAATAAACAGGTCCGCTTCCAACTTCCTTGCGCGGACAATCTCCGATGTCTCCTCGGGAAAATTGCTGTTAACGGCATAGAACTCCAATCCGCGGGCGGCACAGTAGTCCACAGCCTCCTGCAGCAGACGCCCCTCGCGGCAACTCCACAGAATGAGTTGGTGGTGGTCCTCCTGCTGCAATTTCTTCAGCGTCTCAATGGCAAACGGGATGGGCTTGCCGATATTCGGGTATTCATGGGTGACGATTGTTCCGTCAAAATCTACTGCTATAGTCATAAGATGTACGATTTACGAATTTACGATGTACGATTTTAGTACGTTTCCGCATTGTTATCTTGCGGCTGCAACTCCAGTTCCATCTTGCGCACAGTCGGTTTGGTGAATATCCAGCCGATGGCAGCCACAGCGGTTATCCACAGCATCGACTGGTAGCAACTCATCAGGTAAAACGCGGCAATACCGACCACCATACTATTGCTAACCAACAAGATACGTTCAGTAGCCATCTGTTTGTAGCCCTGCCATTTCTCGTTGTTGTCGTCCGTCAGCGTACTCAGGTACTGACACTTGCGTTTGCCCATATACAGCCCCAAGGGGATGGTGCACAGCGCGTCGATTATCACCGCGTATTGCAGCACCTTGCCAAGCGTGGACATACGGTCGATGGGGGCTACTAACCCTTTCATTATCAAGAAATAACACAGCGTACCGACCAGCAAAGTCAGCACCAGAATGCCGTAATAGTACCAATTCAGCGAACGGATAATCTTTTCTTTCATTGTGTTGGTTATTAAGTTATTATGCTTTGAATTCTATTCGGTTGACGATGGACCGCCCGAGAGTAATCTCATCCGTATACTCCAACTCGTTCCCGACTGCCACACCACGCGCTATCTGACTGATTCGCAGCCCGTTATCCGCCACACTGTTCTGCAGTCGGCGGTAGATGTAGAAGTTGGTTGTGTCGCCCTCCATGGTGGTCGGCAACGCCAGAATCACCTCTTTCACCTCCTCGGGGGCAATGCGCGCCACAAGGCTGTCTATCTCCAAATCCGACGGTCCCACCCCGTCCATAGGCGAAATCACACCGCCCAGCACGTGGTACAGACCGTGATACTGCCCCGTATTCTCAATCGACATCACGTCCTGCACGTTCTCCACCACGCAAATCGTCTGCCGGTCACGCGAATGTGACTGGCAAATCGGGCACACCTCCTGGTCGGAGATGGTATGGCACACGCGGCAGTAGTGCACATCATGTTTCAGTGTGGTAAGTGCACCCGCAAACGCCTCCACGTCCTTGTCAGGCTGCCGCAACAGGTGCAGCACCAGCCGCAATGCTGTCTTGCGCCCTACTCCGGGCAGCGAAGCAAACTGATTGACCGCGTTTCCGAGCAGTATCGATGGGTAGTTGTTGTCCATCATTTCTCTTTTTTCGCCCACCGCGCAGGGATAACGCGGTACGGATACCGCTCGCGCATGTGCTCCGCATTCGGGCAGTCGCAGCGGTGGATACGTATGCCTTTGGTGATGCTCACGAAACCGAATATCGGATCGCAAGGCACTGGATTACAGCACTTTGCGAGGTTGTAGTCCACATTCTTCACATTCACGTCCACCTCCAGTGCCAATGCCTCCTGTGGCGTAGGCTGGTAGGTCGGCGCAGTATGTTGTATCGTCTCGTGAGGCGCATCGAGATTCTGGTATATGTCCTTGATTCTCAGCACATCTTCCTTGCCGAGTGCGATGGACTGGTACAGGTCGCTCACCGCCTTGTACCCCAGTTTGGTTGCCAATCGCGACACACGCCCCTCATCGTACTCCAGTTTCCAGTTCTTGAACCGCCGTTCCAATGTCTCGCGTCCCTCGGCGGCATTGCGGAACTCCACCTCCTTCAGCGACTGCCGGATTTTGTTCTTCGCACGGGTCGAAACCACCACATTCAGCCAGTCTGCCGAAGGGTGTTGGTTGGGCGAAGTCAGTATCTCCACTTGGTCGCCGTTCTGCAACTGCTGACGGATGCTGACGTTCTGATTACGGATACGTCCGCCCACACAATGACACCCTACCTCACTATGCACCGAAAACGCAAAATCCAGCACTGTCGCCCCTGTAGGCAGCCTTTTCAGGTCGCCCGTCGGCGTGAATACATACACACTCTGTTTGTCGGTGTTCAGCCTGTGTCCGTCCACCCCTTTGTATGCCCAGTGCGCCGCCACACCTTTCTCCGCCACTTCGTCCATGCGGCGCGTGCGAATCTGCACCTCCACCCACTTGTCCTCGGGTCCGAGCACCGTCGTATGCAGGCTCTCGTAGCCGTTCTCCTTGGGCACGCTCAGCCAGTCGCGGAGCCGTTTCGGGTTGGGTTTGTACATGTCCGTGATGAGCGAATACACCTGCCAGCAGTCCTGTTTCTCGCGCTCCAACGGCGAGTCCAGAATGATGCGGATGGCGAACAGGTCGTATATCCTGTCCACATCGCAGTGCTGCACCTGCATCTTGTGATAGATGCTGTGTATGGATTTCGGGCGCCCCTTGATGGTGCACGTAAAGCCCTCGTCCGCCAGTTTCTTCTCCAATGGCGCGATAAACGCGGCAATATAGGCATCGCGCTGGGCTTTTTTCTCGTTCAGCGCATGCGCTATATATTTATAGGTGTCGTAATCGGTAAACTTCAGCGCCAGGTCTTCCATCTCGGTCTTTATCGCATACAAGCCCAACCGGTGCGCTAACGGCGCATGCAGCGCACTCGTCTCACGCGCCACGTGCCGGCGCCGGTCCGAATCGCCCTCCTTGTCCAACTGACGGAGTAACTCCAATCGCTCTGTCAATATGCGATATAGCACTTGATTACTGTCCTCCATTTTCCTCCTATTTTTCGCGTGCAAAATTACGAAATTATTTGCATATATGAAAAAGTAATTGTACTTTTGCAGCGATTTTTGCGCCTTGTGCGCAACTGTCGGAGCAGAATTTTATAATAATACGTAATATGAAGTCTAAAATCATCATTCGAGTTTTGTTGGGTATTGCCGTGATTTTCATGGCATATCTCTGCATCATGAGTGTCGTTACCCCTATTCGCTTCGAGGAGCAGCGCGCTATTCGCGAGAAAGCGGTTATCAACAACCTCATCAGCCTGCGTACGGCTGAGGCGCAGTTCCGTTTGGACAAGGGCTATTTCACCGCCGACTTGGACTCGTTGGTACAATATCTCCAAACCGCTCCCAAGAAGGAAGTGCTCAAAGAGGGCTCCCTCTCCGAGAAGCAACTCGAGGACGGCATGACCGAGAACAAAGCGGCTAAAATCATGGAGCGCGCACGCATCAAGGCACAGCGCAAAATGAATTTCCAAGGTCCCGACAGCCTCAGCCAACTCTATCAATACGTTTGGGAGAACGACAAAGAGGTTATCCACGAGGGCTTGCAGGGATTCCGCCGCGACACCATCCTCACCAACATGATTCAGTCGCTCTACAAAGGGCAGTACACCGAGGCTACTATCGGGCAAATCATCTATATCCCCTATACGGACAACGTGAAGTTCGAGGTTGAGACCAACAACAATTACACCACTTCGCAGGGCATCCGCGTGCCTATCTTCGAGATTCGCGCGCACTACGACACCTACCTCCACGACCTTGACAACCAGGAGCGTGTCAACCTCATCGACAAGGAGGAGAAGTTGGAGCACTACCCCGGACTGAAAGTAGGTTCCGTAGAAGCCCCGAACAACAACGCCGGCAACTGGGAGTAATCCCTTTGGCTCTTGTTGCCCTACCGCAACACACATAGCGGCACATCGCAAAAAGTGTCGTTTTTTAAGATTGCTCCCTGCTGACACACCCACGTCCGAGTCGTGTCAAACAGCAATGGATACGCAAGGGATGAGCAAGGGATAGGCAACTTTTGAACAATTTATAAAAGAGTACGATTTTTAAGATTCTATGCGAATCATATCGGGAACATACGGGGGGCGTCGTCTGACGCCCCCTAAAAATATAACCGCACGTCCTACTACAGACTTTGCCAAGGAGAGTCTTTTCAACCTCCTGACCAACCGTATGGACTTTGACGGGGTGGATATGCTCGACCTGTTTGCGGGTACGGGCGGTATCGGCCTGGAGTTTGTCAGTCGGGGTGCGCGCGAGGTTACATCAGTCGAGATGGCACATACGCAGCAGAACTTCATCATCTCCACGTGCAAGCAACTAGACATCACGAACCTCCGTGTCGTCCGTGGCGATGTCTTCAAGTTCCTGAGTGCCTGCCACTTGCAATTCGATTTCATCTTTGCCGACCCCCCTTACGCACTCCCCGCCTTATCCACCCTACCCGACCTCATCTTCGGCATCAATCCTCAAACGGGAGAGCCACTCCCTACCAGTACCCTTCCCGCAGATGTCTCCACCCCCACCCGCTCCCTGTTGAAGCCCGACGGACTCTTCGTTTTGGAGCACGGCAAAGACTACGACTTCACTACTCACCCCCGTTTCGCCGACCATCGCACTTACGGCAGCGTCAATTTCACATTTTTCGCATAAAAAAAGTGAGCAACATGAGTTATTACCCGGTTGCTCACCTTTTTATTATCTTATTACCTATTCTATATCAGCGCAATTTGGCACCGAACTTGTCCTCGAAAGTCTTCTGCAGGCGCTGCATGATATTCTCTATCTGCTTGTCTTTCAGCGTATTCTCCGGGTCTTGGAGGATAAACGACAAAGCGTACGATTTCTTACCCGCTTCGAGATTCTTGCCCTCATAGACATCAAACAGATAGACATCTTTCAGCAGTTTCTTCTCCACATCATGCGCAGCCTTGGCAAGGTCGGCAAACTGCACTTGCTTGTCCACCAGCAGGGCAAAGTCACGCTTCACCTCAGGGTACTTGGGCAGGTCGTTGATGACAGGTTTGTACTGCTTGTTGAGACGCAAAAGTTGGTTCCAATTAATGTCGGCATAGTACACAGGGTTGTCAATGTCAAACGCCTTGCGCAGACGGGCGGACACAATGCCCATATACCCGATTTCCTTGCCGTTGGGAGCCTTGATGAGCAGACCATCGGGACACAACTCATTCTCCGAAGGCTCTAATACACAGCGCGATACGTCCACACCGAGACGACGCAGCACATTGTTTACATAAGCGTGCAACTGGTAAAAACTACACTCCTCGCCCTTGTGCACCCAACTTTGCAGTGTCTTGTTGCCGGTCACCCACAATGCCAAATGCGGCTCCTCGGTATATGCGAATAGCGGATCAACTTCCCAACTCGGGTCTTTCTCGCGACGGGCAGCCACTTTCGCACTGTCATAATGGTAGCAATTACCAAACTCATAGAACTTCAAATCGGCGTTCTTGCGGTTGGCATTGCGCTGGATGCTCTCCAGACCGCCAAAGAGCAAGGTCTGCCGCATCACACCCAGGTCTTGGCTCAGCGGATTGAGTATCTTCACACAATGCTCCAGTGGGTATTGCTTGAGCCCCTCATAGTACGACACTTTCGTCAGCGAGTTATTGAGAATCTCATAGAATCCCTGTGCCGACAACTGCTCCGAAATGCGCGTTTGCAGTGCCACGGGGTTGGGCTTGGGGTTATAACTGAGGTTGGTGTTCAACTTCTCGGGAAACTCCACATTGTTGTAGCCGTAGATACGCAGGATATCTTCCACTACGTCGCACTCGCGCTGCACGTCCACGCGGTAACGCGGCACGCCGATATGCCATATGCTTCCCTCACGGCTGTAAATCTCCACCTCGAGGGCGCGCAGGATGGTCTCTATCTCTTGGGCACTTAACTCCTTGCCTATGAGCGCATTCACGCGTTGGATATCCAACTCCACCTGCCATGGCTCGAAGTAGGTCTGTCCCTCGTCGGTAATCTCCATGGCGACCTCACCACCTGCCACTTCCTGAATGAGCAGGGCGCAACGCTTCAATATATATAAGGTGTTGTTGGGGTCGCAGCCGCGCTCATAACGGAAACTGGCATCGGTACTCAACTGGTGGCGGCGTGCCGTCTTGCGGATACTGACGGGGTCGAAGTATGCGCTCTCGAGGAATACGTTCTTGGTCTGCTCGGTGATGCCCGACTCCAGACCGCCGAAGACACCGGCAATGGTCATCGGCTCCTCGGCGTTGCAAATCATCAGGTCTGCCGATGAGAGGGTGCGCTCTACGCCATCGAGAGTGACGAACTTCTCCCCCTCATGGGCATTGCGCACGTGAATGATATGCCCTTTTATCTTGTCCGCATCAAACGAGTGCAGTGCCTGCCCCATCTCATGAAGCACGAAGTTCGTCACGTCCACCACATTGTTAATCGAGTGTAACCCTATGGCATTCAGCGACTTTTTGAGCCAGTCAGGCGACTCCTTGACCGTCACACCCTGTATGCTCACGCCCGTATAGCGCGGGCAAGCCTGTTTGTTGTCAATCGTAACCGTAATGGGCAGGTTGTGGTTGTTCACACGGAACGCCTCCACGCTCGGTTGGGTGAGCGTAACCTCCTGACCATGAGCCTTGTAGTAGGCGTACAGGTCGCGCGCCACACCATAGTGACTCGCCGCATCGGAGCGGTTTGGGGTAATGTCCACCTCGATGAGCGTGTCGTCCTCTATATGGAAATACTCCTTCGCGGGCATACCCACAGGCGTATCCGGCGGCAGCACCATGATTCCGTCATGGCTTGTGCCCACACCTATCTCGTCTTCAGCACAAATCATGCCGAGGCTCTCCTCACCACGAATCTTGCCGCGCTTGATGGTGAAATGCTCGTCACCTTGGTACAGCACAGTGCCTATCGTTGCCACGATAACTTTCTGACCTGCAGCCACATTGGGTGCTCCACAGACTATTTGTAGCGGCTCCGCATCGGGTGCCACGCGCGTCATCGTGATATGCAGGTGGTCGGAATTGGGGTGAGGTACGCAGGTGAGGACTTCACCTACCACCAAGCCTTCCAAACCGCCCGGTATAGTTTGTACCGTCTCTACCGTACCGACCTCCAAGCCTATGGAAGTCAATATCTTAGCCACTGTATTGGCATCGTCCGTGAGTGCCAGGTAGCGCTTCAACCAATTATAAGATATATTCATATTCGTTTTATATTGTCACACAATCCGTATTTTGTCTGTCGGTCTCATTGGTCCTGTTTGTCCTGCCCTGTCTGCCCCGTTTGTCTTGTCAGACCTGTTAGCCCCATTCGCCCTATTGGACGTATTTGCCCCAATGAGCCCATCTTTTAACCCGCAAAGTTACAAAACATTTTTCACATACGCAAATCCGCATGCATTGACTATTATAAATTGTGCATTGTGCATTACGCATTGTGAATTGTGTCGTGTCCTTGTCGGGATAAGTGTATGTGATTAGTATGAGATTAGTATGAGATTAGTATGTGATTAGTATGTTATTCTGCCGACCTTGCAGGGATGATGCAGCGGGGACACGGAATGGCAACGGCACAAAAAAGCAGGCCACCCGGCAGTATTTGCCGAATGGTCTGTTACAATTCTCTGGGACTACAATCCCCCTTACCTTATTTCACTTTGATGGCGTCGAAGCCTTTGCCGAATACGCCCGACACATTGGCTTGGCTGACAAAGGCATTGGGGTCTATCTTCTTGATTATATGCAAGATGAGTTGGCTTTCATGTTTGCGGGCAAGAACAGTGACCACACGAATGGGTTGTTGGCTGTACCACCCTGTTCCGTCCAGCACGGTCACACCACGCTGCACGGTCTGGTTGATAGCGGTGGCTATCTCGTCGTATTTGGCGGAGAAGATAAAGAACTGCACCGACTGCCGCAGGCGCGATATGATCCAATCCACTGCTGCTGTGTAACTTACGGTCATACACAAGCCATACAGGATACGCTTGATTTTGAAATCAGCCACGTCCATACCAGGCGTATAGAAATTTTCCGGCACGGGCAGGAAATAACTGCTGGCGATGATGATGGCATCACACAGCACCATCACCCGCCCGAGACTGACATCCTTGTATTTGTTGATAATCATCGCAAGGATGTCCGTTCCTCCCGACGATCCGTTGTTGAGCATCACGATGCCCAGACTCATGCCGAACACCACGCCTCCAACCAAACATGCCGACACGGGGTCCTCGATGAGCGGGGTCTCGCGCAACGGGATGACGCGGTACCAAAATGCTAATGCCACCACGCCCACGATGGTGCGGATACAGAACTTCCACCCCACCGTAATAATGGCAACAACAAGCAGTACTGCGTTGATAGTCAGCGAACTGAGCCAGATAGGGATAGCCCCGCCATATTCCGGGAACAGCGACGGGAACAGCCCCTGCGTGGCATAGAATATAATGGAACAGATGCCCGTCAAACCTCCGCCAACCACGTTTTGTGGCACAAATATCCAATTGACCATCAGCGCGAATGGGAATAACGCCAGTACGATAAAGATATATTCGCGAATGGTCTTCCACTTGCTGCCACCCGCATCGCCGATGATGTAGGACGACATACCTCGCTCACCCATAGTGGGTTGCGTGTGTTGTTTGGTATCAGACATAAGGATTTTGCTAAATTCCAGAATAAATTTGCAAACCGTAAATTCGTAAATCGTACATCTTACTCGTGTTCCCTGATATCGGTAAAGCCCTGCCCGAACACACCTTTCGTCTGGCTCTCGCTGATGAAGGCATCGGGGTCAATCTCCCGTACAATACGGAATATCTTGCTGCTCTCACTCCTCTTCGCCATGACGGTGATAATCTTGATAGGCTGGCGTGTATAGCCGCCTTCGCCGTCAATCAGTGTCACGCCACGGCGCATCTCGGTGAGGATTGCCTTTGTAATTTCGTCGTACTTCTGACTGAAAATGAAGAACTGTACTGACTGACGGGCACGCCCCATGGTCCAGTCCACGGCATTGGAGCACATGAATGTGTAGCACAAACCGAACAGCACTTTCTCTACACTATGTACCTCGGGCAGGAAATACGCGCACGAGATGGTAATCATATCGCACATCAGCAATACGCGACCAAGCGGCACCTGACGGAACTTGTGTACAATCATCGCCACGATGTCGGTACCGCCCGTGCTGCCGTTGTTGAGGAACACCAGTCCCAAGCCGCAGCCGTTGAACAGACCCGCCAGTATCACTGCCATAAACGGGTCGGACAATAGAGGCGCACTTGCCGTAGGCACCAACTTCAGCCATAGCGTCAGGAAAAAGACGCCGTAGATAGACCGGATACAGAACTTCCAACCTACCACTTTGATGGCGATAATCAGCAATATGATATTGATTATCAACGAACTGAGCCATATCGGCACCACCGTGCCCGTAGCAAAGTAGATAATCTCGCAGATACCGGTCAACCCTCCGCCCACGATGGCATGAGGCACCAGTATCTGATTGACTACCAGCGCATAAGGAATAGTGGCGATAGCGATAACAAATAGTTCTTTCGCCTCTAAGATAGCGTGTTTGTACTTACTGCGGCGCAGTTTCTTTTGCAATTCGTCAATAGGTTGGGTCATGAAACAAACGACTACAAAATTACAAATTATACATTATCAATTACACATTTCGCATTGTGCATTACGCATTGCGCATTAACACAGCACCCTACCCCACCTTATATAATAAGGAGAAGTAAGGTGCTTGTATGAATTAGTTGTTCTGTTGGAACTTGGCAATCAGGTTACGGTCACCCCAGCCGTTGTCCACGCGGGCAACAGGAATCCAGAACTTGTTGCTGCGTACCCACTCGGTCGGGTAAGCGGCTTGTTCACGGCTGTACAGGTGATGCCATTCGTTGGCAACTACCTCATACTCGGGGTGCGGTGCATTGAGCAGCACATTGTCCTTGGCATCAGCCTCACCGCGTTCTACAGCGGCAATCTCGGCACGAATGGTCAGCAATGCGTCAATGAACTGGTCAATCTCGTGCTTGCTCTCGCTCTCTGTGGGCTCCACCATCAGCGTGCCATGCACGGGGAATGACAGCGTAGGCGCATGGTAACCGAAGTCCATCAGACGCTTGGCGATGTCGCTCTCGGTGATGCCGATGGCATGGAACTGACGGCAGTCGAGAATCAACTCATGCCCTACGCGCCCGTTCACACCCGTATAGACAATGCCATACGCGTCTTTCAGTTTCGATGCCATATAGTTGGCACTCAAGATAGCGGCTGCCGTGGACTCGCGAAGCCCCTCCTCACCCATCATGCGGATATAGCCGTAGGAGATAAGTGCCATGTTCGCGTTGCCGTAGAGGGCACTCGATACGCGGTTGTGGTCGCACGTAGGCATGCAGTCTGCCAAGTGCTTGGCACAGCAGATGGCACCTACACCGGGACCGCCACCGCCGTGAGGGCTGGCAAACGACTTGTGCAGGTTGAGGTGGCACACGTCCGCACCGATGAAACCGGGGTTGGTGTAGCCAATCTGTGCGTTCATGTTCGCACCGTCCATATATACCTGACCGCCGCAATCGTGAATGATTTGGCACATCTCGCGTATGGTCATCTCGAAGATACCGTGGGTCGAAGGATAGGTAATCATACAGCCTGCCAGGTGTTCTCGGTTAGCCTCAGCCTTCTCACGCCAGTCGGCAAGGTCGGTATTACCGTTCTCATCGCACTTCACTACAAGCGGCGTGAAACCTGCCTGCACGCACGAAGCGGGGTTCGTACCGTGTGCCGAAGCGGGGATAAGGAGGATATTGCGCTCTGCCTGTCCTTGGTGGTGCAGGTACTCGCGAATGGTTACCAAACCCGTATATTCGCCTGCCGCACCCGAAGTCGGCTGCAGGTTGCATGCAGCAAAGCCCGTGATGGTAGCCAACTGTTGCTCAAGGTCTTCCAATACCTCACGATAGCCCTCCACCTGGTTGGCGGGAGCCAGCGGGTGCACATTCATATAGCCCGGATAAGTAACGGGAATCATAGCCGCCGCGGGGTTCAACTTCATAGTACAACTGCCCAACGGAATCATCGTGTGCGTAAGACTGATATCCTTACGGTCAAGGCGTTTGATATAGCGCATCATCTCCGTCTCCGTGTGATAGAGGCGGAAGACATCTGCCTGCAGATAGTCCACCGGACGCACCTTCTCCTCGGCGATTGCCCACAGGTTGTGGAATGCCTCCTCCGAGTCTTCGTACTGCGCTATGTTGCCACTAGCTTGGGCAAAGAGGTCAATGATGTCGTTCATATCGTCCACCGTCACGGTCTCGTCGATGCTCAGCCCAATCCATCCCTCAGCGTCATAATAGAGATTGATACCCATTTCCTCAGCCACCTCGCGCACGCGCTCAACAGTGATGTCGCCCGTAGGACGAATCTTCAGGGTGTCGAAGAACTCCGTGTTCTCCTGCTCGAAACCGTAAGCCTGCAGCATCTCGCTCAGATATACAGCCTTGCCGTGAATACCCTCGGCAATCTCGCGGATACCTGCCGCACCATGATAAACGGCATACATACCAGCCATCACAGCCGACAAAGCCTCTGCCGTACAGATGTTGGAGGTAGCCTTTTCGCGTTTGATATGTTGCTCGCGTGTCTGGAGTGCCAAACGGTACGCGGGGTGGTCGTAAGCGTCTTTGCTCAAGCCGATGATACGCCCGGGCAACTCACGCTTGTACTCGTCGCGCGTAGCCATATAGCCTGCTGTCGGACCGCCGAAGCCCATCGCCAAGCCGAAACGTTGTGCAGTACCGCACACGATATCAGCGTCCAGCGGTTTGAGGAGTGCCATAGCCATAAGGTCGGCAATCACGGTCACCTTCATGCCTGCGGCGTGGCAATCGGCAATAAATGCGGTATAGTCCTCAATCGAGCCCTCTGCGTTTGGCAGTTGCACAATCGCGCCGAAGAACGGACCTTCCTTAGCCAGCCACTCGGCATTCACTTGCTCGTAGTTAGCCATTACCAACTCAATATCCTGTCCTGCCGCACGGGTGTGCATCACGCTCAAGGTATTCGGGAAAATGCGATTATCTACCAACACTTTGCGTACGTTGTTCTTCACCATGTCACGGCTACGCAGATTGCGCATCATTGTCACAGCCTCCGCTGCCGATGTAGCCTCGTCGAGCAGACTGCAGTTTGCCAATGGCAGACCCGTGAGGTCACTAATCATAGTCTGGAAAACAAACAACGCCTCCAACCGACCCTGGCTCACCTCTGCCTGATAGGGGGTGTAGGAGGTGTACCATACGGGGTTCTCCAAGATGTTGCGCTGGATAACGGCAGGCGTGATGGCACCATACCAACCACGACCGATATACGAGCGGCACATTTGGTTTTTCTGTGCCATCTGGTACATCGTGTTGAGGTGTTCCTGCTCCGTAAGGGGCTCATCCAAGTCCAAAGGCTCTTGCAGCAGAATGTCTTTGGGCATAGTCTGGGCTATCAACTCGTCCATGCTGTTCACACCAATCTCCGCGAGCATTTGTTTCTGCTCGTCTTCCGCGAGGCCTATATGCCTCGATTTCAGGTAGTTTGTTTTCACAATATCGTATTTTAATGGTTTATGTATCCACTTTGCAAACCTAAAGCCCCTATAGCCAAACACATGAAACATGTGCGGCATCCAAGCGCTCATAACAAGCGACAAAGGTACAATTTTTCCGCAACATACACAAGCAGGGGTTTCGTATTTTTCTATTCGGGCAGAGGAATGCCGTTCGATGTGATGCCGGCGGGTGCGCAAAGCCCCTCGACAACCTCCCGACAAGGTCGGCAGAATATCATACTAATCACATACTAATCACATACTAACCACATACAGTTAACCCGACGAGAACACGACACAATTCACAATGCGTAATGCACAATGCGCAATTTACAAAATAATCATTGCATGCGGATTTGCATATATGAAAAATGTTTTGTAACTTTGCGGCGGATATAAAACAGGATAGATTTATGCAAACAACTTCCACTTATCGTGCGCAGGCGCGCCAAAGCCTGCAAGGCCGTTGGGGCGACGCGGCGTTGTCCACATTGGTGTACTTCCTGATAGCACTTATCTGTTGTGCACCGAGCATCCCTTCGGCGTTGTACCAGACGGCAGGAGTCATAACATGGTGGTCAGAATCGCTCAACGGATTGGCGTTCGTGGTCGGAGTATTCCTGCTCTGGCCGTTGCAGTACGCCCTTTACAACGCGTTCCTTGCCCTGACACGCGGGTCGGAGGAGAGCGTTTGGGATAACGTGTGGAGCAACTTCAAGAACACTTACTCCACCCTCCTGCAGTCGGCATTGTTGGCGTATATCATTGTCGTGCTGCTGTCCGTTGTGACATTGTGTATAGGGGGCGTAATCTTCTCGTACGCGTACAGAATGGTGCCGTATCTCATCAACGACTACCCGAATCTTACGCCCAAAGAGGCACTACGGACCAGCCGCCAAATGATGAAAGGGCACAAATGGGACCTCTTCGTATTGGATTTGAGTTTCATCGGCTGGATATTTCTTGCCATCCTGACCTGCGGTATCGGATACATGTGGCTCACACCTTATATGTATACGGCTACGGCACATTTCTATGAGGACCTGAAGGCTGAGAAGATTGTGGACGAGGATGCCGAGCAGGCAGTTGAAGAGGTGGAAGTGGAAGAGGCGTAATCCGCGACACACAACGCACATGAAAGCCATGATTTTTGCAGCGGGATTGGGCACTCGACTCAAACCGCTGACGGATAGTATGCCCAAAGCCTTGGTGCCATTGGCGGGTAAGACGCTGCTGCAGTGGCAGATAGAACGCCTGAAGACCGCGGGCATTACCGACATCGTGGTGAATGTACACCATTTTCCCGACCAAATCATTGACTATCTGCAAGATAATGACAATTTCGGTTGCCGCATACAGGTCAGTGATGAGCGCAATGCCCTGCTGGAGACAGGTGGCGGTTTGCGAAAAGCACGCCCTTTATTGGAAGAAGGGGGTGCCGGCAACGGCGGGGAAAGAGTGGCTGAACCTATCTTGGTTTGCAATGTGGATATATTGTCGAACATCGATTTGCACAGGCTGATTAGCGCGTACCGAGAGGACGAGTTGGGGCTGCTGGTGGTGAGCGAGCGGGAGACACAACGGTACCTGCTATTCGATGAGGCGGGACGACTGCACGGGTGGACCAACCTCAAGACAGGAGAGGTGCGCCCCGCAGGATTAGACAGAGAGAAAGCATTGATTATGAGGCGTTTGGCATTCTCGGGTATGCAGGTGCTCAGTCCTCGGGTGTTTGATGTGATGGACGAGGTAGTCAGGCAAAAGGGGGATAAGTTTTCGCTGATAGACCTGTATCTGACCTTGACGGAATGCGAAGTGCTAAAAGCCTATGTGCCAGATAATTATCGCATGATGGATGTAGGAAAGATTGACCAACTGAGTGATGCCGAGGCGTTTGCGGAAAGTCTGAGTTGATGGCAACAAATATATATATGGACGACGCGGGACGTATTTCCTCCACAACCATCGCCATTGTACCACTATATAACAGATTGGCTATAAATAGATTACGAAATATATGTATATATACACCATTATCTTTGCAGCCATATTGCCGGCGTTCCTGTTAGTAGTCTATATCTGGTTGCGCGACCGCTATCAGAGAGAACCTATCTCGCAGGTACTCAAAGGCGTAGCCTTTGGCGTGGTGTCGGCAGGGATTGCATACGTGCTGGAGAGCGGGTTGCAAATTTTCGGTTGGACCTTCGAGCAACCCGTCACTTTCGTGCAGGCAGCCTGGAACGCTTTTGTGGGTGCGGCTATGCCGGAAGAGTTGGCTAAGTTGCTGATGTTGTGGCTGTTGCTGCGCAACAACCGCTATTTCGATGAGCGGTTTGACGGTATCGTTTACGCCGTGTGCGTGGGTATGGGCTTTGCGGGGACGGAGAATATCCTGTATCTGCTGAGCAACATCAACGAGTGGCAATCGGTGGCCGTCGGGAGGGCAATGTTTGCCGTGCCAGGACACTTTATGTTCGCCGTGGCAATGGGATATATGTACTCCATGATTTACTTCGGCGACATGTCGTGGCGCAAGAAGAGCCGTATCTTCTGGGTGCCAGTGCTGTTTCACGGGGTGTACGACTCCATTCTGTTTATGGTGAATATGCACACCATATTCAGCACGATACTGCTGCTGTCGTTCTATGTGTTCTGCTTTATGATGTTCCGCTACGGCAAGGGGCGCATCCGCGAACACCTCAACCGCGACAGCCGAGACCCTAACCAAATAGCCTTTTGGAAGTAATGGCAAAGTACGAAGAAGTCATGCTTGCGCTCCGCAAGGGGCAGTACGCGCCGGCTTATATGCTGTGCGGCGAGGAGCCGTACTATATAAATAAGGTGTCGGACTATATCGAGACACACGTACTGGATGAGACGGCACGTGAGTTTGACCAGACCATTCTCTACGGCAAGGATTTGGCAGGTGCTGATGTGGCGCCCGTGGTGAGTGCGGCACGCGGTTTTGCCATGATGGGAGGGCAAAAGGTCATCATCGTGAAAGAGGCGCAGCAGATAAAGAAATGGGAGGCGCTTGGACTCTACATGGAACACCCGCAACCCTCGACAATCCTCGTATTCTGCTACAAATACGGCACGCCCGACAAGCGTCTGGCACTCTTCAAGAACTGGGAAAAGCACGGCGGTGTGATGATGCAGTCGGACCGTCTGCGCGACTACCAAGTGGAGAAGTGGATACGTGATTACGTGGCACAAAAGAACGAGGAGCTGCGTGACCACGGCGACGGCGTGCAGATAGATGAGCGCGTGACCAAGATTCTCGCAGACAGCATAGGCACCGACCTCACGCAGATTGTGGGTGCACTTCAGAAACTGATTGACGGGCGTCCAGAAGGGGTGAAGGTGATAGACGCTGCCCTCGTGGAACGCAATATAGGAATATCCAAGGACTTCAATATCTTTGAGTTACAAGACGCGCTCATCAAAGGCGACGTGGTCAAGGCAAACCGTATCACACAGTATTTTGCCACGTCCAAAGACCACCCGATGGTCAAGGAATTGGGTATTCTGTACGGCTTTTTCGCCAACCTGATGATTTACCACTACCTGCCCGACAAGAGCGAGCGTGCCGTGGCGGCCGCGCTGGGTGTTTCTCCATTCTTTGTCAAGGATTTCGCTGCAGCCGCACGCAGGTATTCGGCCGGCAAGACTTTCGCCATCATCGGGTATTTCCGTGACACCGATGCCCGAATGAAGGGCATCAACAATCCTTCCGCCAAGGATGAGGATTTGTGGAAGGAATTGATTTACAAGATACTACATTAGATTGCCATTGATAATTTGTTGCCATAATGAGACGCTTTCATACTACAATATTGTTGCTGTTTGCCGCACTTTGGGCAAGTGCCGTTGCCTATACGCCCCAAACGGTTCCCAATCCCAAAAATGATGGATTGGGTAACTATGTGTGCAACCCCAACAGCATTATCTCACCTGATGATGTGACTTACCTGAACCAATGCGCTTCGCGTTTGGAAACCAACACCGGCGTGGAACTGTGCGTGGTCGCCATTGACAATATCGGAGAATATGACGCATTCGACTTTACATACGAGTTGTTTCAACGTTGGGGCATCGGCAAGAAAGGCAAAAACACCGGTGTGCTGATGATATTGGTACTTGATTCCCGTGATATTCGTATTATGACAGGAGGCGGCATAGAGGGTGTGCTTACAGATGCCGTCTGCAATCGTATCATTCAAAAGGATATGATGCCCACCCTGCGAAAGGGTGACTATTCGGGGGGATTATGCGTGGGAGCACTCCGTATATATGAGATATGCACAGATGGCGATGCCCCTGAGGAACTGCGCAATGCGTCCTCTGTGACCAACCGTTATGGATACGCCAATGCGGAAGATGGTGAACCAGATATAGTATCATGGGGCTGTGTCGCACTTTGTTTGGGCGTTTTGATATTGCTGCTATGGCTGATAAACCGTCCGAAACGTTGTCCGCAATGCGGCAAACGCCAGTTGCGCAAGACCTCTTCGCGCGTCTTGCGGGCGGCTACATATGCCAATGCGGGAGCGGGTGTATATACGTACCGCTGTAAGCATTGCGGTTATAAGACCGAGCAGAATTTTGTAATACCCAAGAAGACACGCACATATATCACTACAGGAGGCGGCATGGGCAGTGGCGGCTTCGGCGGCGGAGGTTTCTCAGGCGGAAGTTTTGGCGGAGGTAGTACCTTTGGCGGAGGAGCAGGTGGAAAGTTTTAACGCGTAATGCAGAATGCGCAATGCAGAATTATATATAGAAACTAATTGAAAATTAATAGAATATGAAAAAAGCATTACCATGGATTGTAGTACTTGGCGTACTGGCAATCATTGTTCTGTGGGGAGTAGGCCGCTACAATGCGATAGTTTCCACAGAGGAGAGTGTAGAGACCGCATGGTCGCAAGTGGAAAACCAGTATCAGCGCCGTAGTGACTTGATACCCAACTTGGTAGAAACCGTCAAGGGTTACGCTACTCACGAGAGCGAAACTCTGGAAGGCGTGATGGCAGCACGTGCACGTGCTACACAAGTAGTGATTGACCCAACAAACGCCACTGCCGAGCAATTGGCTGCATATCAAAGTGCACAAGGAGAATTGACTCAGGCTTTGGGAAGATTATTGGCAGTGTCGGAGAACTACCCCGATCTGAAAGCAAACCAAAACTTCTTGGATCTGCAATCACAATTGGAGGGAACAGAAAACCGTATTACCGTAGCACGCAACAATTTTAATGAGGTGGCACGCACGTACAATACGATGATTCGCCGCTTCCCCACCAACATCATCGCTTCAATGTTCGACTTTGAGAAAAAGCCTTACTTTGAGGCACAAGAAGGTGCGGACAAGGCTCCTCAAGTGAAATTCTAAGTCTTATCCAGATACCAACAAAAAGAGACGCGGTGAAAGCGTCTCTTTTTTGTTGGTACATCTCAAATGTACAATCTATGCGGGGATGGGTGTAAAAGGGGCTTCAGGCTATTTTACCCATGCCTGAATGTCCTCGTACGAAGTGTAGTTCAGCAGTTTGCCATCCTCGATATGGAGATTCGGATAGGTCTTGCGCAGGGCATTGGTACAACCCGCGATGCCGCTTCCACCAGAAGTAGCAAATGGAATGATGGTCTTGCCCGTGAAATCATACGCCTCCAAGAAAGTATTGATAATACGAGGTGCGACATACCACCAAACAGGGAAACCAACATACACTACATTGTATCCATCAAGATTCTCTTTTGTCTTTTTGATAGCAGGACGCGCACTCTCGTCGTTCATCTCAATGGTGCTGCGTGACTTTTTGTTGTTCCAATTCAGGTCGGCTGATGTGTAAGGCTGTACGGGTTCAATCTCCAGCAGTTCACCACCAGAAGCCAGCGCAATCTGCTCGGCAACGGCTTTTGTCGTGCCCGTGGCAGAAAAATATGCAACCAGCACTTTGTCGGCTGCATTCATACTTGAAATAGCCATAATCGTTAAGATTGATAGAATTAAACGTTTCATATTGATATATTAGTTTGCTTTTCTGTATTCTGTAGGTGTAATACCTGCGTGCCGCTTGAAGAAACGCACAAAGTGTTGCGGATGCTGAAAGCCTGTTTGCAGTGCAATCTCCTTGATAGTCAAGTTGCGACGACGCAGTTGCCGCTTTGCGTATTCAAACAACCGCAAGGCGATATACTCTTGCGCATTCTTTCCTGTTTCCGCCTTGACCATATCCCCAAAGTAGTTGGGCGACAGGTGTACACGGTCGGCAAAGTATTTGACTGTAGGTATTCCGTCTATGGCAGTTTTGCCCGAGTTGATGTATTCATCCAACAACTCGCTGAAACGCGATATGGCGGTGATATTCATATCCTGACGGGTGACAAACTACCGCTCATAGAAACGCATGCAATAATCAAGAAGCAGTTCCAAATTGGTGATTATCAACCCGCGAGAGTGTTTATCTATCGGGTGTTGCAACTCCACCTCTATGATATGCATACAATTACGCACTACTTGTACTTCGTCTTCAGAAAGGTGCAGGGCCTCGTTACTTGCGTATGAGAAAAACGAATACTCTTTCATCTTCTTTTCCAACGGCGTACCATGCAGAAAATCAGGGTGGAACAACACACCACGTGCATGCTTGGGCACCCCCGGCACAGGAAGGCTCTCAATCACCTGTCCCGGCGCCATACTTACAATCGTCTCACAATCAAAGTCGTACTGCGTCTGCCCATAGTTGATGACACATCCCTTGGTTTCTTTCAAAAACAGAGTGTAGAACCCATAACTATGTTTTCCGATGATGCGCAATGGGGCATTGTGAAACTCCACATACGCCACCTGAGGGTGCATAGTCTTGAAACCATTAAGGTCGTTGTACTCAGTGATGGTCTCTATCTTGCGAATTTCTTCCATATCCGTATTCTCGTTTTACGCTGCAAAAGTACACTTTATTCCCATGGTCTGCAACTACGTGGCTGCAAAAAGGTAATGCGGGTACGTGTTTCCGTAATACAGGTACGGAAAGCCACTATTTCTTCACCTCTTCAATGGCGCGTTTCAGTTCAGGGTCAAACCTGAGCATATAGGCATAGTTGCCACGCTGATAGTAATAGCGCTTCACTATTTCCGCACCGAGAAGTTCCTCCACCTCCCGGCGGTTGCGCTGTATCGCCTTGCTGTAGTCGATGGTCAGGCGCGGCTGCCACGCACGCAAGTCCGCGAGCAAGGCAGAATCAAGATCCTCGTTCTCCGCCATCTTCACCAACTCACGGAAATAACGTCCCGTCTCAGTCTCATACGTGAACTTCTTCTCGTCCAAGAAGCGGCAAAAGTCCTCTATATCTTCATCCGTGAGGGTGAACTCGGTAGCAGGAGCAATGGTCTCGTGCATACTGCGATAGCGGGTGGCGTAATCAAAGAACATATTCTGCCTATAGAGTGAATAGCATACATCAACCTTCTGAGAATCAACGAGTACAATATCGGGCAGAATACCTCCAGCCGTATCTTTCTTCAGTTCATTACCCCGCTGACGCTCAGCATAATCAATCGCCTGAATACAACGTCCCGAAGGCAAGTAGTACTTGGAGGTTGTCACTTTCAAGTGTCCGCCATAGGCAATGGGACGGATATTCTGCACAAGGCCTTTGCCAAAAGTGCGTTGCCCCAAGAGGGTGGCACGCTTGAGGTCCTGCAAGCCGCCCGCCACAATCTCGGCAGACGATGCGGACTGCTCGTCCACCAACACGGCAATGGGCATGTCGGGGAAGATGGGCGATGTCTGTGTCTTGTAGGAACGGCAGTTCTGCTCCACTTTACCACGTGTGGACACTACTTCCGTACCACGCGGCACGAAATAACTGACCATTTGTATGGCTTCGTCAATCACGCCCCCGACATTACTACGCAAATCTATCACCAAGCGGCGAATACCCTGATGCTGCACCATACTATCCAATGCCGTCAAGAATTCCTGTGCCGAGTTGGTGGTGAACTCCGTGAAAGCGATATAGCCTATTGAGTCTTCCATCACAGCGGCATAGCCCACAGTCGGCATATGGATGTCTCGACGGGTGACCTCACGTGTCAACAACTCACCATCACGCTCCACGGTGATGCTGATGGTACTACCCGCTTTGCCGCGCAAACGTTCAGATACCTGCTTGGTATTCTTGCGGCGACAATCCATTCCGTCCACCATAATGAAGCGGTCGCCCGCACGCAAACCTGCCTGTTGGGCAGGCATCCCCTCGTAGGGCTCGCTGACATACACCGCTGTATCACGCTGCATAATCATGGCTCCTATGCCGCCATATTTGCCGGTGGTCATCATGCGCAGGCTCTCGTCCTCGCGCTCGGGTATGTAAACCGTGTAGGGGTCCACGCGACGCAGCATCTGATTGATACTCACCTCAATGAGGTCGTCATAGTTGAGCGTATCCACGTAGTTCATATCCAACTGGCGCATCACATCTGTGTAGATGGTCAGATTCTTGTCCACGCGCGTGGTCTTGGTTTCGGCGTGTGCGGATAGTCCGCAGGCGGCTACCAAACAGGTGATTAAAAGTCGTTTCATAGTCATTATTGCTTTGACGCACACTTTTTACGGAGTGAGGTGCGCGATGAACTTTTCTTCTTTTGAGGCAAGAATCCGGAGATGTCTTTGTTGTACGAATACAAGTCGCGGACAAGGGTCGAGGATATGTGTGCATACTCGGGGCGCGTATAGAGAAGAATGGTTTCTATGTCGCCGAGTTGCTTGTTGGCTTCCGCCATATTGCGCTCATATTCAAAGTCTTGCACACAACGCACGCCACGAATGATACAATGTGCATCGTGCTGTGCGGCGAAGTCCACGGTGAGGCAATCGTATATTTCCACACGGACACGCGGTTCGTCTGCAAAAATCCGCTGAATGGCATCCAAACGCTCACGGATAGGGAATGTCTCCTTCTTTGTGCTGTTGCGGCCAATGCCGATTACTATCTCGTCGAAGATGGTCAGTCCGCGCATCACGATGTCGTAGTGACCAATGGTAAAGGGGTCAAAACTCCCCGGAAAAATGGCTCGTTTCATATATAAGGTATTAAATATCAATTACTACTTATTTCAGTTCCGCGCTCTCCAGCGCACTTTTACTCGCCTCACGGTATGCCACCATCAGTCCGCCCGTGCCGAGGAGGGTGCCGCCAAAATAGCGCACAACCACCACGAGGATATTGTCCAGCCCTTTGGCATCTATACTCCGCAAAATGGGCGCGCCCGCGGTGCCATGCGGTTCGCCATCATCTTTCGTGCGCCAGAGATTCTCGCCCAGCCGGTAGGCGTAGCACACATGGCGCGCGTCGTGGTACTTCTTTTTGTACCACGCTATGCGCTGTTTTGCCTGCTCCTCATCGGCAATTGGCTCCGCGAAGGCGAGGAACTTGCTGCCACGGTCCTTGTAGATGCCCGTGCTAAGGGCGGCGATTGTGGGCTTATTTGATGAAACTTCTCCCATTATTTAATAATACCCCCGCCGACCAAGAGGTCGTCTTTGTACATGACCAACGACTGACCGGGCGTGACACCCCATACGGGTGAGTGGAAATGCAGGTGCTCCGTGCCCGTATCGGGCTGAAAATCAATCTCTGCCGCTACTGCAGGTGACCGATAGCGGATACGCGCCTCCACAGAGGGCGAGGTCCGGAGCCACTCCACATCGCGGATGCGCACATCGCGCGCGTCCACAGAGGTGCAATAGAGGTCGTCGTGGTCGCCAAGTGTTACCTGATTATGCTCCGCATCGATGTGCGTGACATATTTCGGGCTGCCCAAGGCAATGCCCAGGCCCTTGCGCTGGCCGATGGTGTAGTTGCTGTACCCCTCGTGGCGCCCCAACACATTCCCCGCAGAATCTATGTAGTCGCCCTGCGTGACTGGGACTCCCTGCTCCGCCAAAAAAGTGCGGTAGTCATTGTTCGGGACAAAGCAAATCTCCTGACTTTCAGCCTTTTGGGAAAGTGCGACAAAGCCGTGGTCAAAGGCAATGCGCCTTACCTGCTGTTTGGTCAGTCCGCCAAGCGGGAACAAAGTCCTGCGCAGATTGTCCTCGGTCAGCATCCACAAGAAGTATGTCTGGTCCTTTCTGGTGTCCACAGCCCTTTTGAGGTAGATATGTCCCTCACGCTCAGCGATTTGCGCATAATGCCCAGTGGCAATATAGTCGCAGCCATACGTGTCCGCCGTCTCTATCAACACCCCCCATTTGATGTGCGAATTGCACAAGACACACGGGTTCGGTGTCCTGCCATGGGTGTATTCGTCCACAAAATTGGCAATCACGTGCTCACGGAACGTATCCCTGAAATCCACTATATGGTGCTCAAAACCAAGCGTTTGCGCATTGTGTTTTGCCTCCATAATACTCTCCACCGAGCAACAGCCCTTCTCACGCACAAGGCATGATTCTTTGATACTGTCGAAGGTGCGAAAGGTGACGCCAACAAGGTCATAACCCTGTTCGCGGAGCAAAATTGCGCTGACGGTAGAATCAATACCGCCCGACATCGCCATAAGAACTCGTTTTGACATGGCTACACAAATTTACGCCACAAAGGTACGTTTTTTTTCGGAAATATCCAAATTGCGGAAAAATGACGGGGTGAGCAGCATAAGATGTCGGCAAGGTCGCGACAAGGTCGGCAGAATCACATACTAATAACATACTAATCACATACTAACCACATACTAATCACATACACTTAGCCCGACAAATACACGACACCATTCACAATGTGCAATGACGTTTGACGACGCGAGACGCACCGTTCCCGCAAAACACACCATAATCACGCGGTTTGTTCCAAACCGTCCGCGGACGAGAGAACACCCCGTTTCGCCCACGGGCTTACAGGGACCCCGTGAGGCGTCCGCGTCCCACCGGTTAGTATTGAGTGTTGCATGTGTCAAATAAAAAGTGTATCTTTGCGGGGAATTGTGTCAATATGTATATATTTTTTAAGGTGTATGGTGAAGAAAACAGGTAGTGTCAGGAAGACAATTTGCCGGTGGGTGTGCGTGCTGCTCATGCTGGCAGCGAGTGGCGTGAGCGGGCAGGCACAAGTGCTGTATGAAGTGTCGGGGAATTCGGCGAAAGGGAAGTCGTATGTATTGGCAACCAACAAGTTAGCAGATATTGCATTTTTGGACACCATACCATCCGTGTTCAAGTGCTACGGACGATGCGACAAGGTGATAACCGAGTTTGCTATGCAAGATTATGAGGCGATAGCAGCCCTGCGGCAAGCCGCAATACTGCCCGACTCGGTGCGGCTGATGAACTTCTACAGCGACCAAGAATACAAAGAAATCAATGACGCTCTGCTGATTACGCTGGGAATGGGACTTGACAAAATAGGCAGAATGAAGCCGTCGTACCTCACGGAAATGTACCGAAATGAGTTGCTGAAACGCTGGTTAGACTACAATGACGAGCGTTCGATGGAGACATTTTTTGAACGCATCGCGCCGGAAAGCAACAAGGCCGTATACGGGCTGGACGATGTGGGCGAGACGATGTATATGCTATTTGACAGAGAACCATTTGACTGGCAATGCAAAGAGTTGCTGCGCATTGTGGAATACCCCGAACGCGAAATCCGCCAAGAAAAAGAATTGCTGGCAATGTACAAATACGGGCGACTGGCAGATATGGCATATCTTGTGAAAGGTCCTGACAATCAAAGTACTATTTCATATTCCGATTACCAAGTATATGCACGACGCAATATACAATGGGCGAAGCGCCTGCAGCCGTATCTGCGCGACGGGAATGCCTTTATCACGCTGAATGCCATATATTTAGGCGGCGAAGAGGGGCTTTTGGCCTGTTTGCGAAAAGCAGGGTACCGTGTGAGGGCCGTGAACCGATAAGGCGAGTGTTGCGCAAAAAGTTGTTGGATATATCAAAAAAAAGTTGTAACTTTGCCGCCCAAATGTGCCGCAGGGTCATTGGATAGTAGATAAGTATATGGAAGTCAGCGATTTCACCCCCGAAGAAGAACAACGGATAGAGCAAGAGTTTCAAGCCCTACTGGACGACTATGCGCATACGACCCACAGGCAGAAAGTGGAGTTGATTACACGGGCGTATCACTTTGCCAAACAGGCACATAACGGCGTCCGCAGGTTGTCGGGCGAGCCATATATCATGCACCCGCTGGCCGTGGCACGCATCGTGGTGAAGGATATCGGTCTGGGCAGTACGAGTATCTGTTCGGCGCTGCTGCACGATGTGGTGGAGGATACCGACTATACGGTGGAAGATATTGAGCATCAGTTCGGTCCAAAGATAGCCAGTATCGTAGAGGGTCTGACGAAGATTTCGGGCGGCGTGTTCGGCGACCAAGCCAAAAAACAGGCGGAAAATGTGCGGAAACTGCTGCTGACCATGTCGGACGATGTGCGGGTGATGCTGATTAAGTTGGCAGACCGGTTGCACAATATGCGCACATTGGCAGCGCAACCCGTTGAAAAACAGCAGAAAATAGCCGCAGAGACACAATACATCTACGCGCCGATGGCACACCGGTTGGGCTTGTTTCCGATAAAAACCGAGTTGGAGGACCTGAGTTTCAAGTACGAACACCCCGACCTCTACGAGGAAATCGAGACAAAACTGCAAGCCAACAAGGACGCGCAAATGGACAGTTTCAAGGACTTTGCAGCCCCTATCCGCGAGAAACTGACGCAGATGGGCTACGAGTTCCGCATGTTCGCGCGCATCAAATCGGTGTATTCGATATACAAGAAGATGGTGTCGAAAGGCGTGCCGTTTGAGCAGGTGTACGACCTGTTGGCGGCACGTATCGTGTTCAAGCCCAATACATCGTTCTCCGAAAAGGACCAGTGCTGGATGATATACTCCGCGGTAACAGAGATATACCGCCCTCATCCTGAGCGGATTAGGGACTGGATTTCGACTCCGAAAGCCAACGGCTACGAGGCACTTCACGTGACCGTGATGGGACAACACGGACAATGGGTGGAGGTGCAGATACGCAGCGAGCGCATGGACGAGTTGGCAGAGCACGGTCTGGCAGCCCATTGGCGCTACAAAACGGGCGACGAGAGCGAGAGCGAGTTGGACAAGTGGTTGCAGGAGATAAAAGAGGTGCTGAGCAACCCCGACCCCGACGCGATGGCGTTTCTGGATACATTCAAACTGAACCTGTATGCGCACGAAGTATTCGTATTCACCCCAAAAGGAGATATTCGCACACTAGCACAAGGTGCAACCGTACTGGACTTTGCCTATCAGTTGCACACCGAGTTGGGAGACCATTGCATCGGCGCCAACGTGAACCACACCGCCCGCCCTATCAGTTATATCCTGCAGAGCGGCGACCAGGTGGAGGTACTGACCTCCGACAAGCAGAAGCCCGAACAGGAGTGGTTGGAGATAGTAGTGACCGCCAAGGCGCGCGACTGCATCAAACGGCATTTCCGCAAAGGTGACGGGCTGTGGAGCCTGATTCGCCCCGGGAAAAATACGGTAGCCAAGTTGGCAAGCGTACAGATAAAAGGCGCCGACACGTTTGGCGTGCTGATGCGTATGCTGACCGTCATCTGCGACGACTACCACACCAACATCCACGACCTGCACGTAACCTCCGACGAGGGACATTTCGACTGCGAGGTACAGATATGGATTTTCGAGCAAAAGACGTTGAGCAAGATGTGCAAAGACCTGCGCGAGATAGAGAGCGTGAGTGCCGTGAACGTGCTTAGCATCGGCGAAGAACAAAAAGAAAACAACAAATCATAATTACAATACGACATGAAAAAAGTTATGAGTTTTGCAGCATTCCTGCTGATGGCAGTGGCTGCGATGGGTCAACAACCCGTGATGACATTCACCAAGACCGAGCATGATTTTGGCAAGATTAACGAGGCAGACGGTCGTGTGACGACCGTTTTCGAGTTCAAAAACGAAGGTATGGCTCCTCTCGTGCTGAGCAACGTGCGCGCCAGTTGCGGTTGCACCACCCCGAAATGGACCCGCGAGCCCGTTGAACCCGGGCAGACAGGGCAAATCACGGTAACATACAACCCGAATGGCCGTCCGGGTCGCTTCCAGAAGACCATCACCATCACCAGCAACGCCACCGAGGCTACCAAGCGCCTGTATATAAAAGGTGAGGTCATTCCCAAGCCGGCGAAGCCCGTTGACCAGTATCCTGTCAAGATGGGTGAACTGAGCATGAAGAAGAACAGCCTCAGTTTCGGCACCATGAAACACGGCGACAAGAAGATGCTGGAGATTGAGTACGCCAACCAGACCGAGCAGCCCATCAAGGTGGACTACCTGATGCGCGACCAAGACAGTTACCTCAAGACCATCGTCACGCTGGAAGAGGTACAGCCCAAGCAGACCGGCAAACTGCAAGTCGCCCTCGAAAGCGAGGAGTGCCCGCTCTACGGACCCGTTGACACCAAGATTTACATGATGGTCAACGGCAAACGCACCCTGACCGACGAGTACGCCGTACACATCACAGGCAACATCCAAGAGGACTTCTCCGCCCTGACCGTCGAGCAGCGTCAGCAGGCGCCTATCGTGGAGATTGAGCGCAACATCAACCTCGGCACCGTCAAGGCTGGCAAAAAAGCCGCTTTCAAGGTAGCCCTCAAGAACGCCGGTATCAACCCGCTGATGGTGCGCCGTATCGTGCTCAACGACCCGCTCATCAGCATCGCTCAGCCCAAGTCGGCTGTCAAAGGCGGACACCACACCGACCTCAAAGTGGACATCAAGCCTGCCACCGAGACTGCACAGTATTCCCGTGCCGCTACGTTGATTACCAACGACCCTGAGAACCCTGTTATCACATTGAAAATCAACTGGACAGTAGAGTAATAATGGAACATCCGGAGAACTGTGCCGAATACAAAGGACTGACCGTCAACGCAGGTGTGCAAAACCTGCCATCGGTCAATCCTTATGCCACTTTCCGCCGCCACAAACAGGTGCTCAGCGCCGATGAGTACGTGGAGGGCATCCTGCATGGCGACATTCGCATGCTCAGCCAGGCGGTCACGCTGGTGGAGAGCCAACTGGTCAGCGACCAAGCCGTTGCGCAAGAGGTCATCAAGCGCTGCCTGCCCTACGCGGGCAACGCTATCCGCTTGGGTATCACCGGTGTGCCGGGCGCGGGCAAGTCCACGTTCATCGAGGCACTCGGCACCCAACTCTGCGAACAGGGCAAGCACCTCGCCGTGCTCGCCATCGACCCCTCGTCGGAGCGCAGCAAGGGCAGTATCCTCGGCGACAAGACACGCATGAACCAACTCTCCACGGAGAAGAATGCCTTTATCCGCCCCAGCCCGTCGGCGGGCAGCCTGGGCGGCGTGGCACGCAAGACGCGCGAGACCATCGTCCTCTGCGAGGCAGCGGGGTTCGACACTATCATCGTTGAGACCGTCGGCGTGGGGCAGTCCGAGACCGCCGCACACTCCATGGTGGATTTCTTCCTCCTGCTGCAAGTCACGGGCACGGGCGATGAACTGCAAGGTATCAAACGAGGCATCATGGAAATGGCGGATGGCATAGCCATCAACAAATGCGACGGCAGCAATATCGAGCGTGCCGAGGCTGCGAAAGTCAGTTTCAAGAACGCCCTCGCGCTTTTCCCCCCGACGGAATCCGGCTGGAAGCCCTACGCCCTCACGTGTTCATCCGTGGAGGGCACCGGCATCCTCGAGGTGTGGGGCATGGTAGAAGACTATATTAAGTACGTGCGCGCGAACGGATACCTCGACCGCCTGCGTACCGAGCAAGCCAAATACTGGATGTACGAGACTATCAACCAGCATCTTCTGGACGGCTTCTACAAGTCCGAGTACATGGAGCCGCTCATCGAGCAGACCGAGCAACGCGTACTCAACAACGAACTGAGCAGTTTCACTGCTGCTTACGACCTACTCAAGCAATATGCCGAGCACGACCGCCAATAGCCGCAAACGCCGCACCGAACCCACGGTCATCAAGGTCGGTGCCAACGAACTGGGCAAACTGCCGCCACAGGCTCCCGAACTGGAGGAGTCTGTGCTTGGCGCGTTGATGATAGAAAAAGACGCTTTCGGCACGGTGGCAGACCTGATCCGCCCCGAATCGTTCTATTCCGACCGCAACCGCCACATCTTCGAGGCTATCCGTACCCTCTCCTCCAAAGAGGCGCCCGTGGACGTCCTCTCCGTGGCGGAGCAACTGCGCACCATGGGCACCCTCGAGCAGGCGGGCGGCGTGGTCTATCTCAGCGACCTCACGCGGCGCGTAGCCTCCGCGGCGCACCTACGCTACCACGCGCAAATCGTGGCGCAGAAAGCCACGGCGCGCGACCTCATCACCATGGCGTGCCAGATAGAGGAAAAGGGCTACGACGAGACGCAGGACGTGCACGACCTCATGCAGTTCGCAGAGTCGGGCATCTTCGAAATATCCCAGCGCACGCAGGCGCGCGATGTCACGCAGATTGACCCCGTCATCTCCGAGGCTTTCGAGCGCATGCGCAAAGCGTCGCAGAACGAGGGCAACATCTCGGGTGTCCCCAGCGGTTTCGATGCCCTCGACAAGATTACTTCGGGCTGGCAGAAGTCCGACCTCATCATCATCGCGGCGCGTCCCGCGATGGGTAAGACGGCTTTCGTGCTCTCCATGGCGAAGAATATCGCCGTCAACTACCACCGTCCCGTGGCGATGTTCTCCCTCGAAATGTCCAACGTCCAACTCGTTAACCGTCTGATTATGAACGTCTGCGAGATAGAGGGAGACAAAATCAAGAACGGGCGTCTGACTAAAGCCGAGTGGGACAAACTCGAGCACAAGGTGGTGGACCTGCAGGGTGCGCCCCTCTACGTGGACGATACGCCCGGACTCAGCGTCTTCGAGTTGCGCAGTAAGGCGCGCAAACTGGTCAAGGACAAGCATGTAGAACTGATAATCATTGACTACCTGCAACTTATGAACGCCAACGGCTCCAATTTCGGCAGCCGCGAGCAGGAGGTCAGCATCATCTCGCGCACCCTCAAAGGCATGGCGAAAGAGTTGGATATCCCCATCATCGCCCTCAGCCAGTTGAACCGTAGCGTCGAGAAGCGCGACCAGTCCAACAGCGTGGACGGCAAGAAACCCCAACTCTCCGACCTCCGCGAGTCGGGTGCCATCGAGCAGGACGCCGATATGGTGTGCTTCATCCACCGCCCCGAGTACTACCACCTCTACAACGATGACAAGACCGGCAAGGAC
The DNA here is from genome assembly GCA_934692905.1 of uncultured Bacteroidales bacterium. GTDB lineage: Bacteria > Bacteroidota > Bacteroidia > Bacteroidales > Paludibacteraceae > Colicola. The sequence continues at coordinate 22,068 of CAKUUM010000007.1, read as the reverse complement.
CTCCGCGGACTCGGGCAAATCATCGTGGCGAAGCACCGTAACGGTGCCACCGACGAGGTATGGCTCCGTTTCGTGGGCAAGTACGCGCGCTTCCAGAACGAAAGCGATGCCTTCGACGACCTGCCACAGGCAACCGCCACGCGCCAAGTCGCCAGCCGCATGAACTCCCTACCCTCCCCCGAGGCGGACGGAGCGATGCTCGACAAGGGCGAGGACTTCGAGGCTCCTTTCTAAATAAAGATTAACCCGATATTCTCCCGACATTCACTCGGGAAAAACAGCAAGGGATGCGCAAGGGATAAGCAACCTATAAGCATCCTATAACAAACCGCCAACGAGCAGACAAACAACAAACAACGATATAAATATCTAATTTAGATAAATGAAACGTACAGAAATCATCGACGCGCTCAAGCGCGAGGCGGACGGGCAGCCAATCAATGTCCGTGGGTGGGTGCGTAGTCGCCGCGGCAACAAAAACGTCAGTTTCATTGCCCTCAACGACGGCTCCACCATTCGCAACATACAAATCGTAGTGGACCTCGCCAAGTTCCCCGAGGAGCAACTCAAGCCCGTCACCACGGGTGCGTGCATCTCCGCCACGGGCAACCTTGTTGCCAGCCAAGGCAGCGGGCAGGCTGTGGAAATCCAACTGACTGATTTGGAGGTATATGGCACAGCCGACCCCGAGCAGTACCCGCTCCAGAAGAAAGGACTCAGCATGGAATACCTGCGCACTATCGCGCACCTGCGCCCACGTACCAATACGTTTGGTGCCGTCTTCCGCATCCGCCACAACATGGCGATGGCTATCCACACCTACTTCCACGAACACGGTTTCTTCTACTTCCACACCCCTATCATCACGGCTTCCGACTGCGAGGGCGCGGGACAGATGTTCCAAGTGACAACCAAGAACCTCTACAACCTGAAGAAAGACGAAACCGGCAAGATTGATTACTCCGACGATTTCTTCGGCAAGCAGACCTCTCTCACCGTCTCGGGGCAACTCGAGGGCGAGTTGGCTGCCCTCTCGCTGGGCAAAATCTACACGTTCGGACCTACTTTCCGTGCCGAAAACAGCAACACCCCGCGCCACCTTGCCGAGTTCTGGATGATTGAACCCGAAGTGTCCTTCATTCAGAAAGACGAACTCATGGACCTCGAAGAGGACTTCATCAAGTTCTGTGTCCGTTGGGCGCTCGACCATTGCATGGACGACCTCGAGTTCCTCAACCAGTTTGTGGACAAGGGACTCATCGCGCGCCTGCAAGCCGTGGTGAACACCGACTTTGTCCGTCTGCCGTACACCGAAGGCGTACGTATTCTGCAAGAGGCAATCAAGAACGGCAAACGCTTTGAGTTCCCCTGTGAGTGGGGCGATGACCTCGCTTCCGAGCACGAGCGGTTCCTGGTGGAGGAGCATTTCGGCAAGCCCGTCATCATGACCGACTACCCCAAGGACATCAAGGCTTTCTACATGAAAATCAACGAGGACGGCAAGACCGTGCAGGGCACCGACGTGCTCTTCCCGCAGATTGGAGAGATTATCGGCGGTTCGGTTCGCGAAGAGAGTCTCGACAAACTCAACGCCGAAATCGAACGCCGTCAGATACCGATGAAGGACATGTGGTGGTACCTTGACACACGCCGCTTCGGCTCTGCGCCTCACGCCGGTTTCGGCTTGGGCTTCGAGCGTCTGATGCTCTTCGTAACGGGCATGCAGAACATCCGCGACGTTATCCCGTTCCCCCGCACCCCCAAAACCGCCGAGTTCTAATACCTGTGCAGGCGGTTGGTTACCAACAGAATATCAATTCAAAAACAACATCTTATGCGAAAAAGTATCTTTGCTTTGCTGCTGACTGTCGCCACTCTGCTCTCGGCTACGGCGTACGCAGACGATGCCACACGGTTGGTGGGGCGTCTCGTTACCGCCGACCAACGGGGCATTTCGGGTGCCACAGTCACGCTCGGCAACCAAGGCATCTCTACCACGACCAATGCCAATGGTGAGTTCTCGCTTACCTATCTGGAGCCGATAGACGAGGAAGTCATCCTCGAAGCAGATGGCTATGTGTCTGACATTCAACTCATTCAGTTGCAGAAAGGGCAACTCAACGACCTCGGAGCCATTCTCATGCAGGTGGACATTGCACGCGAGGCGCAGGAGGAAGTACTCCTCAACCTTGCCGAAGCCGACCTCAATGACGACGAGGGCAAGACCCAATCCATGGCGTCAGCCTCCAGTGCCAGTCAGGATGTTTTCAACTCCACCACCTCATTTGCTTGGTCCAACGCGCGCTACCGTGCACGCGGCTACGAGCAAATCTACGAGCAGAACTACATTGAGGGTATCTCATTCAACTCGGCAGAGCGCGGACAGTTCAACTTCTCCGCAATGGGAGGACTCAACGACGCTACGCGGTACCGCGAGGTAGTGGAGGGCATAGAATCCAACAACTTTACCTTTGGCTCGCTCGGCAAATCCACCAACTATCTCCAATCGGCTACCAACTACGCACAAGGCTGGAAGGTAGGTCTTGCGGGCACCAACCGCAACTACAAGGGTGCCGCACGTGCCACCTACGCCAGCGGTCTGCTCGACAACGGCTGGGCTTTTGCTGCCCAACTCGCTTGGCGCTACAGCCCGTACATCGATGTCAAAGGACGTATCGGCGAGGGTATCACCTACAATTCCGTAGGCTATTTCTTGACTGCCGAAAAGCAATGGGGCAAGGATAAGCGGCTGTCACTCATCACGTTTGGTGCTCCCACCATGCGCGGGCAATCGGCTGCCGTTACGCAGGAGACCTACAACCTCACCAATCAGTACAACCGTACCTCATGGGGCTACAACAACTATAATCCCTACTGGGGCTACCAGAACGGACAAGTGCGCAACTCGCGTATCGTGAAGTCCTACGACCCGACAATCATTGCCGCTTTCGACTGGAACATCAACGAGACCAACCGCATCAAGTTCGGCTTGGGATACCACTACTCGTTCTATTCCAACTCGGCACTCACGTTCTACAATGCGCCCGACCCGCGCCCCGACTACTACCGCAATATGCCGTCCTTCCTTTTCGACGGGCAACTCGACAAAGACGGCAACTATATCGGTAAGACGTGGAACGGCTCCGCCTGGGGAGGCTCTTCGCTCGGTTCCGGCTCCACCTACAACGGCACCTACGTAGGTCCTTCGGTGGACATGAGTACCTACTCCACCCTCACCGACTTGTGGACCTCACGCGATAGCAAGACCACCCAAATCGACTGGGACGCCCTCTACGCAGCCAACTACGCCAACAATGCCAACAACCCCGAAGGTTCGGCACGCTACATGTTGGAGCGTAGGCACAACGACATACAGGAGGGCATGCTCAATATCAACTACCGCAACACCTCTGTGGACCACCTCACCGCTACCGTCGGCTTGGAAGCCAAAGGCTCGCAGGGTATCCACTACAAGACCGTGGACGACCTTCTCGGTGGCAACCAGTGGATTGACGTGGACCCCTTCGCAGAGCGCGACATCAAAGAATTGGCTACTAACATCGGCTTGACGCAGGAAGACATCAACAATGTCAAGCAGAACAACCTCGCCAACCCCAACGCTGCCATCACCACCGACGGACGTTTCGGATACGATTACCGTATCAACATGATGAACGCCAAACTCTGGGCGCAAAACGAGTGGAACTGGAACGAAGTGGACCTCTACTACGCACTGCAGTTCACCTATTCGTCTATGCAGCGTACCACCAACATGGTCAACGGACGTGCATGGTATCTTGCACGCCTCAACCCCGACTATGCGCAGTACTACCTTGGTAATCAGGCGCAGAATGTACTGGACGGCAACTACCCCGCCGAAGGTGCTGCGCTGGTTGGTTACACACACCACTTTATCGACCCCGCATTCAAACTGGGAGCCACCTATAAGATTAACGGACGCAACCAATTGAAGGTCAATGCCATGGCGGAAACTACAGCACCCCTTGCCCGTGACGCTTATATATCCCCGCGCGTACACGACCGTGCTGTTGAGGCAATCTACCGCCACGACCAGGCATCTGCTTACGCAAAGCGCGACGGCACATCGTGGTTGCATGAGTATTTCGGAGCCAGCCAGAAGATGACAAGTGCCGACCTCACCTATGCCTTCAACTATCCCCTTGTGCGTGGACGTATCACGGGATTCTATACGCAGTTCTGGGATGGCACGGAACTCAACGGTTACTATGATGACGAGGCACGCACCTTTGTCAATCAGTCCCTTACAGGCATCAACCGCCGCCACATGGGCATTGAGGCAGCCGCTGCTGTCAAACTCGGTATGTATTTCACCCTCACGGGCGTTGTTTCCGTAGGCGACTACCGCTACACCTCGAATGCATATTCTGTCACTTCCGCAGAGAACGGTATGGCATTGGCAGAGAACGCCGAAGGTCCTATCTACGAACTCCGCGACAGTGTGCTCATCAAGGGGCTCCACGTCGCTACCGGTCCGCAAGTCAATACCAGCCTCAAACTGTCCTTCTTCCATCCGAAGATGTGGTTTGCAGACATCACTGTCAGTTACTTCGACTGGAGTTACCTCGACTTCGCGCCATCCCGCCGCATGCAAGGTCTTTACACCGGCGTACGTGCTGACGGCAGTGCCGTTAACGGTTGGTATGGAGACTCCTACACCAATGCTATTCAGAAAGATGAGAACAACGAGGTTATGTACGACAAGTACGGAGTTCCGCAACTCAAATACCCGTACAATCTGATGTCCGACCAGGAGATGCTTACCGACAATCAGTGGTACAACCGCTTCCTGGTCGATGTCAGTGTCGGAAAACTCATCTACCTCAAAAATCGCCAGTCTATATCTATCAACTTGACGGTCAACAACTTGCTCAACAACACCCACTTCAAGACAGGTGGCTATCAGCAAGCCCGCTTGCCGCGTCAGACACGCCAAGGCGTAGAGGATTCCAAGAACTCCGTTATCGGTTCCAATGCATGGAAATTCCCTGCTAAGTACTACTACGCATGGGGAACTAACTTCTATCTTAACATCCAATACAAATTCTAAGCATTATGAAGAAGTTTCTATATATCGCCCTCGCGGCTGTGTGCTTTGCCTGCACACCCAAACCCATTGACGAGGCGTCACTCTTCCTTTCCGAAGACCAAGCCACGGAACTCATCCAGCAAGGCACATTGCTCACTATCAACGAGTTCCTTGATACATACATGACCGAGGAAGGCAACTATCTCAGCGCGACTTCGCCATACAGACAACGTTCACTATGTGTCCTTGATGGTGATACGTTTTATCTTTTCTCTATTGATACCATTTCCAAGGCGGAGAAACCCGTGTACATTCGCGGACGTATCACGACCGATGACTATGCAGGTAACTTCTACAAGTCGTTGTGTATCCAACAGGTTGTGGATGGCGAACAACAGGCACTCCGTATCTCTGTGGATGCAGGTTCGGTAGGTGGTCTTTACCAAATCGGACAGGAGGTACTGATTCGCGTGGACGGTCTGGCAGTCGGACGCTATGCCAACCAACCCCAACTCTGTGTGCCGTCCTACAACAACAATACGTATGCTAACAGTCCCGACGAGAAAGTAGGTTGGGCTTCAGGACGTATTCCGATGGCTATCTTCAAGGAACACGTATCGTGCATTGGCAAACCCGATGTCTCCAAGTTGGTTTATGACGAGATGCTCATTACTGATTTCACCTCCATACTGGGTCTGAAAGAAACGCGTCGGTTAGATGCCCGTTTGGTACGCTTGAAGAATGTACATTTCTCCGGAGAGTATTTCAATTACGGTAAACCTGCTACCTGCGAATTTACCGACCCCAACGATTTCACGAATGGCAAAAACGCCAATGTCTTTGCCCCGACAACCGGTAATATCGGTTATCCGCAAGGGCGTGTCATCAAGGACGAAGCAGGCAATTATACCGCCGTTTCCACATCGGAATACGCTAAGTTTGCACTATTCTACTTACCTGGGGCAACCCCGAATAGCGTAGATGGCTGTGCTGACTACACCGGAGACATCGTAGGTATTCTCGGTTTCTATATGGACAATGGGCTAAAAGCCACAAACAATCCCACAAACTACGGACCGGCTGTTGACGACTGGGCTATTACCATTCGTTCATTGGATGATTTAGACTTACGCGATGACAAAGGCACCCTCTGGCCGCGCATCGAGTACTCCAAGTAATACCCAAATAACGCTCTACACAACGTAATATACACTCGCTCCGCGAGTAACCTACACGCAGTAACGTACGTTCGCTTTGCGAACTATTTACATTCGCGCAGCGAACTTGATTATGACTTGGATTGACATTCTTATTCTCCTACCCCTTCTCATTGGCCTTGTTCGAGGGCTGATGAGGGGGTTGGTAGTGGAACTCACAGCCATCGTTGGTATCGTCTTAGGTTTCGTTGGAGCCAAAGTGTGGGGTGCCAACTTTGCACTATGGCTTATGCGTCAGTTTGCATGGCCGGAGGCAGTGTGTGCGGTTGTGGCTTACTCACTGATATTCTTAGCAATAGCCTTGTTTCTCAACATTGCCGCACGCCTTATCTCCAGACTCTTCAAAGCCATTAGTTTGGGCTGGCTCAACCGTCTCTTGGGCGCACTCTTTGGTGTCGCAAAGTGGGCGATAGTAGTCCTGCTGCTTGTCCTTTGCGTACACCGTTTGGACGACCAGTTTCACTTCTTCCAAGACGACCTGAAACAACAATCCATCATCTACAACTACACCACCCCTCTCGCCGAGAAAGCCTGGGCACAAGTCCAGTCGCAGGTATCTGCCCTCAACATTCCCGATCACTCCGCCCCATCCAAAGGTCAGGAATAACCCGCCTACCACACACTCCCCTACCCCGTTTATCCACACTTTTTCGAAAAAACATCACTTTTTTGTGCTTATATTTTGCTATGTCAAAAAAAAGCACTACCTTTGCACCCGCTTTCGAGAAAAGTATCCTTAATCTCTTTCAAATAAGGTCAAAGGGCTTTTCAAGGAGTACGTGGTCGCTCTGTAGTGTGCCGAAGGCACACATACCGACACGAAATTTATTTCGGGTCGGAGAGGAGGAGCGGCGAGAAATTAACAGCGCAGGGCGCTGTTCCGTTTCCGAGCCGGCGACGACGATATGGTGGTCTTAGCTCAGTTGGTAGAGCATCGGATTGTGGTTCCGAGTGTCGTGGGTTCGAGCCCCACATTCCACCCGAAGAAGAAAGAGATAGTCCTCGTGATTGTCTCTTTTTTGTTTGCATATTAGGCATAGTCATCGCTACACCATTTCCCTGCGGTTTCCCTGACCTTACCCTGAGGATATCTTTCAAACAAACTGCAACAAACGTTTTCGTAAATATACTGAACGCATATAGCGCCGCTATATTGTACAATTCACAGAATTATTGTATCTTTGCCTGCCGATGAAGATACACAGGATATAAACTATACCGTCTGACCGAATATACTCCTCATCAGCAAGGAATGCACAACATATAACTATCCAATAACTATTCTATAACAAAAGCATTGACAACAAACAAACATAAACAACAATGAAGAAACTCTTAATTTTCGCTCTTGGTCTGCTGGCGTTCTCGTCCTGCACCACCAAGCCGCAGCCATGCTGCCAGCATCGTCACACCGACTGGGCGTACGATGCCACTATCTACGAACTCAACACGCGGCAACTCACCCCCGAGGGCACCTTTGCCGCTGCCGAAGCCTTGCTGCCCGAACTCCGCGACAATGGTATCGACATCATCTGGGTCATGCCTTGCCAGCCCATTGGCAAACTCACACGCAAGGGCACCCTTGGCAGTTACTACTCTATCATTGACTATTGCCAAATCAATCCCGAGTTCGGCACACGCGCCGACTTCGAGCATTTCCTCGCCACGGCACACCGTCTCGGCTTCAAGGTCATTCTCGACTGGGTGGCTAACCACACCGCGCCCGACAGCCCGTGGACGCTCAACGACGGGTGGCACTACCGCGACAGCCTCGGCAACCTTATGGTGCAGTACGACTGGACCGACATATCCAAACTCAACTACGACAACGAGGACATGCGCGCCGCTATGAAACAGGCCATGCACTGGTGGATGGACTCTATCGGCATCGACGGTTTCCGTTGTGATGTTGCAGGCGAAGTGCCCACCGACTTCTGGAACGACGCTATGGCAGAACTCCGCCAGTCGCACCCCGACATGTTCACACTCGCCGAGAACGAGGACAAAGCACAGGAACTCACCGAGTCGGCATTCGACATGTACTATGGTTGGGAACTCCACCACCTTATGAACGCCGTAGCGCAGGGCAAGAGCACGGTTGACGACCTTTGGGGCTACTTCGCCAAAGTCGATACCACACTCCGCCCCGAGGCTATCCGTATGAATTTCACCAGCAACCACGACGAGAACTCATGGAATGGCACCGAGTTCGAGCGCATGGGCGACGGGGCTGAACTCTTCGCTGCCTTCACCTACGTGGTCCCCGGCATGCCGATGATTTACACCGGTCAACTCTCCGGCAACCACCACCGCTTGTCATTCTTTGAGAAAGACGTTATCGACCGCGTACCCGACGCACCGCAATACGCTGTTTACAAGAACCTCAACGCTTTCCGTGCCAACAACCGCGCCTTGTACAGCAACGAACTCGGCGCACCCATGCAGCGCATCGGGGCGGACAATGCCAACATCTTCGCCTGTGTTCGCCATCTGGAGTGCAAAAAATGTGGCGACAACACCGTTATCGCCATCATGAATATGTCCTCCGAACCGCAAACCGTCACCCTCAATCTGGGCGACTACGCGGGCGAGTACCAATGTCTGTGCGGGAAGAAGGTGGCGCTCGGTGCCAGCCACACCCTAACGCTTGAGCCTTGGCGTTACATGCTTCTTTCCAAGTAATTTCCGATACGCGGCTTGCTCCTCGGTATCTTCGTCGTCAAGAGTCCAATCGTTCTCCACACGGCGCACCGAAAAGCCGTTGTCACCCTGATACACCAACTCGTAAACTTCGGTTTGCGAGTTGGTTTCGTTATGGTACCCTGCCGCCGTCAGATACAGCGTGTCTTGCGTATGTAGCGCAAACATATCCGCCAAATCCTCGCTCTCTTTGCCCTGCGACAGCATAGTGTTGATGAATCCGTACCGCTCATAGTTCTCCACCACCTCCGAATAGTAGTAATCGGGATACCCGTAGTACCGCGTGTCTATCACCTCTTTCGTCTCTACGTCCCAGAAATACTTGTCGTTGTTCGACGGAGTCACTATCACTTTCGTCCCTGACCCTGCCACATCAAATGTAATATCCGACGCCACCGAATCCTTGGTGGTAAAGGGCTGCTTCACGATGGTTTTGATGGGGTGGTTGTGGCGGTTGTAGCACATCACGCACAGGTAGTAGTTCGTCTCGGGACGCAACAGTGCTTCGCTTCCCTCCATGGTACCGTTGTTCAGCATTTCGCGGAACGAAGGCGCGTCCTCCCCAAGCACTTCCTCGTAAATATCCTTCACTATCTCATACAACTCCTTGTACATGCTGTTCAGGCTGTCTATCACTTCCCTTTCGCCTAAGCGGTTATAGTCCGCCACAGGCACCGCGTCACACACGTAATAGTAGTCGTACAACTGCGGTGTCACCCTGTACAGCACTCCCGTAGCCTTCGGATAAACGATGTCTATATCTATGGTGGTGTCCGTTACCTCCACGCGGTTGCAACTTGCCAACGCTGCCAGCAGCAGCGGCAGCAGTATCGCTGTTCGTATAGTCCGTTTCATTATGTTTCCTTATTTCAGTTTCTGTGCCGTCTTGTAGATAAACACTACCGCACCCCTCATATGGGTGCCGTAATGCCCGAAGTCGTACGATACATTCACGGGGTCGGTCTTTTGCCCTGCCTCACCGTCCGTAGGGTATGCCGTACGGAATTGGTTACGCAGAATATCCGAATTGATATACGGCACCGTTTGGTCGTCTAATGAATGGAACATATGCAGCGGAGCCTTCGGCACGAAGTTCGACGGCACGCTGTTCTCCATCAACTCATAATAGAATCGGGCTGTCTCCTCCTTCTCACGGTTCATGGCGTTCTCTGTCAATATGTCGTGCAAATAATTAGAACCTATCTTCTGATTGATTTCGTTGGTCGTGTATTTCTTCGAGTTCAGCCAATCCTCATAGTTGCTGAGCAATGGTTCTTTGAAGAAATACTCCATATCCAACTTCGGCGACATACCCAGCGACATGCCCTGAATAATCATCGGCACCGCGCAAGGGATTCCCGTTTCGTCCTGCTCCACACAGAAATCGTATGTCCTTGCCACATCGTACGGACCCGCACCAGCATACACCTGCTTAATCTTGAATTCGTTGGCGTATTCGGGATAAGTCTCTAACATTCGCATCACGTGCATCGTACATGCACCGCCCTGCGAGTAACCGAACAGGATTATCTCGTCCGACTGTAGCAGCAACTTCCTGTCTTCTATCAGCGTCATAGCCACACGGGCGATGTCTATCACGTTGCGCCCGCAGGTTTCCGCTTGCAGATACGGGTGCACCTTCTCCTTCGACACGCCGAAACCGATATAATCCGCTGCCACCACGCAGTAGCCGTAGGCGGCATAGATCCCCTCAAAACTGTAGGTCTGGCTCGGTGCCTCACGGTCTGCCCCTATCGTATAGTGGCTGGCGAGTATCACATTGCGAATCTTACCGTCCTTAGGGTAAAAGATTTTGCCTGACACATCTATCGAATCCCCGTTCACATCCACGCTCTTATACGTTACCGCCACTTGGTGCACCTTCTCTCCAATCACGCCATCGGCCAACTCACGTATCAGGTCCATCGCGGTGATGGGACTCACACGGGCTACGCTGTCCGTCGTATCCTTGTCGTTGCTCGTCGGCATATCGTTCAGGCACTGGTCTTCGTATGTCTCCCATGGCACATTCGACATATCCTCATCGCCCTCGCTCAGCACCTCATACCCTACCCTTACCTTGTGGCTGTAGGTGTGGTAACTCCATTCTACATCGCCGTGAGAGCAACTCATCATCACGGGCAGCACGCCTAACACTATCCCAAAAAGATTCTTTGTTTTCATATATCAAAAACGATAACCCGCAGACACGGTCAGTATGCGGGCATTCAACTTATAGATTTCATTCATGTTATTGAAGGCACTCACTGCCCCCCACTCTGCCGAACCGAACCAGGGTCCGCGTCCTATCGACAAGCCTAATAGGGTGATGCCGAATGCAGGCGCGCAACGGGTCTTCGCGCCGCGGAAATTCTCCTCTGTGCCGGTATTGATATTCAGTCCCGCATACAACGCGGAATAGATATTCACCCACTCCGAATGGAGATACGTAAACCGTACCGAAGGCATAAACATCAGATTCACGTAGTAATGGTCAGGCGCATCGTCCCCTTCCCGCAACACACGCCAGTTCACTTGGTCGTAATCAATGATGCCGCCGAAGGAGAACCAATAGCAGCACCTGTACTGATACTCTGCGAATATATGACCCGTATAGCGATAATGGTCTGTATTAAGGTTGGTGTTGGGCTTGGCATGAAACATCGCCGTCTCAAATATCAAGTCGCCCCACCCCACACGCACTTCATGCTTCATCGTGGCGCGCACAGCCCTTGTCTCCGCCACACACACTAAAGGCACCACCCACACCATCATTATCAAAAACAATCTTTTCATATATCAGTTAGGCTTGTTAACTATTAATCATTACCTATTACTTGTCATAGGTTCCCCCACACTGTCGGCCACGTATTCTTTGTAATCCCCGCCATCTCGGTCATCTGAACATGTGCGGTCTCCCTGAGCCGTGCCACCTCATCTTTTCTCGGTTGCGTGGTATCGGGGAAGATAGGCTCGCCGATAGTCACCGTCAGCAGCGGCAAATCTTTCGGACCGAACAACCGGTATATACCCTTTCGCTCTCTGTAGGTTATCACGCACGGCAACAATGGCATGTTGTAGCGGTAACTCATTGTAAACGCTCCCTTTTGGAAGGGTCGCAGCGGCTTGTACATATCCCATCGGCAACTCTCAGGAAAGATATGGAACCACCATCCGCGCCGGTGGAACTCGTCAAAGGCTTCGTTGAATTTCTTCTGCGCACTCATTCCAGCACTCGGTTCGGGAATTGGAATACCGCCTACCACACGGAGGAAGAAACTGTCTTTTGTCCTGAAATTGGGTGCGAACATGGGTATTCGCGTCGTACACTTTGCCTTCACGGCAACTAACACACACGGGCAATCCAATCGGAACATATGGTTGGCTATCGTTATCGCACCGCCCTGCAACTCTTTCTTGTACTTCTTCAGTACCTCGCGCCCGCGGATACGCAACCCCATCTTTACTCGCAGGAACACACCCAGGCACCTGTGCAGTATCACCCTGTAAGCCCACCAGTGGTTAAAGCGCGTCAATGGTCGGTCGTCCAAATACGGATAGTTCTCGTCTATTGTCATCTCTCGGTCCTGCGGCGCATTCACAAGGTGCAGGTACGGGTCATCTTCGGGATAATCCATCTGTGGCTTCGGCACATATACGCCCTCCGCCACTTTCAGGTCTTCATATCGTTTGTTCATGCTTGTGCTTCCTTGTTCGTTTCTTCCGTTGTCGGTTGTGCTACCTGTGGAGTCTCCTCCGTTGCGGGTTGCTCTACCGGTTTGGGTTCTTCCACCTTGGGCTGCGCCGTCTTTTGGGCTGCCATAGCAGTCTCTTGGGCTAACCGCTCGGCTTCCTCCGCAGCCTTCTGCTCTGCCTTCGCCTCTTTGTTCTCCTTGCGTTGGGCAGGGCTCGCGCTGTGAATCAGTTTGCCGGTCTTACGCTCCTGTTTCTGCTTCAGACGGCGTTGCTTGCGCTCACGCACAGCATCGTCAATCGCATTGGCTTGCTCCAATATCTGCGTAGAGATACGCTCTATCAGCGAGAACTTGTCCCTGCGCTTCTCGTCCTGCATCAGCAGGTTGAACTTGAACTGCCCGTCTCTGAACCCGTCGCGAAGGCTCGCAGCCTTGAACCGTGCGTATGCGTTGTTCAGCAATATATGAGTCTGAGGCTCATGCAGACGGAACGACGCCCTTTTGGCTTCGTATTCGATATTCATCTCGCAGAGTTTCTTGTCCACTACCTTGGTGAACGCATCGGCTTGCTCTTTGGTGATGTCGTCTTTCTCGAACTCATAGTAGAAGTGGTAGCAACTGTCCTGCACCTCCGCAAAGCCTACAAAGAACTTTGTCTTTATCCCTGTCTCTTTCTCAGCCTCATGTACGGCTTCTATGAATTGGGGTTCGTACAACTTTTCCCCTGTCATTGAGACAATGCCGTTCACCTTCGATATCATGTGTACCGTAGGCGTGTCGTAGTATTTCCCGCCCACTTCCACAAGGTCGTTCATATTGTATCGGAATAGTCCCGAGTAGGTCGTTACATACGCGCAATAGCGTTTGCCCTGTTCCAACTCGTCTATCTGAAGGAAGTGCTTGTTCGGACTGTCTAATTCGTCTTCGGCTACGAACTCGTAGTAATGGAACTGCGGGAACAGCACCGACTCGTTGCTGTCGTCTAATGCAAACCCGAAGCGGCACTCCGTGGCGATATACCCTAACTCTTGGTAATAGGTCTTGTCCCAATCGAAGTCGTCCATGTACTTCTCCATGTATATCTTCGTATTGCCGCATTTCCATGTGCTCAAGTATTGCAACCACGGCCAGTAGTCTTTCGGCAGCAGCCGCCCTTTCTCGCGCAGTATCTTGCGCAACTCTTCCGCACGCTCCGGCTCAGGCTGCATATAGGCGTCTAATTCCTCGCGGATACGGTCCGAGATGTCGAAATTCAGGCTCAGCGTACCGTGCTCGATGTCGTTTATCAGTTCCTCGGTATTCTCGTCCACGGTACGCATCAGTTCGAGGATAGTCGAAGGGTTGGCGGTGGACCATAGTGTCACATCCCTGTGCTGCATCGCCATACGCATCAGCGTATAGTTGCGCGCACCGTAGTCTGCTATCGACATCACGCACGCGGGAGCCGTGTAGTGTTTCTTGATAATCGCGGGTATATCGCGCACCAATACACCGCTCACGCTGCCGTACAGCGTACCGTCGGGTGCGTAACCCTCCACCTCCTTGCCCACTATCGGGAAAATATGTCCGGCGAAGATACGGTTTCGGTGTTTCACGAAGTTCCACGTCCAGATGTGCGACATCTTGCCATACACGTCTTTCAGATACTTGTGCGTCATCGGCACCCACTTGGGCTCACTCGTTGTGCCCGAGGTAGTGGCGTACATGTCCGGCTTACCCGGAAAGAGCACGTTCTCCTCACCGTTCTTGTGGCGTTCCACGTACGGGCGCAATGTCTCGAAACTGTCATTCACAGGCACATACTTCCTGTACAGTCGGAACAGGTCATCTGCATTCGATGCCGACAGAATGATGTCGAAATGGTGTTCGCGCCCATAGACGGTATCCCTCGAAATGTCGAGAATATCGCGCAACGTGCGTTCCGCAGCCTGACGCGGACGACGACTCCAGTACTTCAAACGCACTGTCTCACTACCGCCTACCAAGAATAGCACGGTGTTAATCAACCACGGGTAAGGTAACGCCCTCCCCTCATTGTCTAAATACGGTTTCTTTTTTCCCATAACAAAATTTTTCTTCCCTGTTCCCAAATCCCCTGCACACCCGCGACAGACCCGCGATGGACTCATAACGTAGTCTGCACGTACCGCACATGCTTGTACACGGAATGTGCCACCTCCGTATTCCCCTTGCGAACAAGGACATTCAACTATTCCTCTCCTTCTTATCCATCCCACATCGGCACCTGTACCTTTCTCAAGGAACCACCAATACCGCCCGCAAAATTACTGATTTTATTTGGAATATGCAAATCTGCTCCTCAGGGCAACCGCATCAAACATTAGTATTTTTACGCTTTATAGCATTGTAGCATAAAGTGTCGCCGGGGACGCGGACGCCCTCGTCCGCGGTCGGTTTGGCACAAACCGAGTGAAAAACTGTGCAGTGTGGGGACGTGAAGCGTAAGGCAGGTGCGCATTGCGCACTGAGTGCCGTAGCGACAACGAAGCCATGCGGGCTGAGTAGAACTCCTAATCGTCCCGCGTCGTTATCGGCCTTGCCGAACTACAGATACGTTTCATTATGTCTTTTTGCCGGCATTTGGATGCTATTTTGAGGACTATTGTACCATTTTTTCATTGTTCCATTACTATTTTGATGCTGTTGCACTGCTACACGAAGTATCCTGCACATTGTAACTTACACAAAGTAACCTGCATGCAATAACTTACATTCGTAAAAAACAGTTCAGAATCGTCCTCACGACGACCCTGAACCAACATACAATCAAAACTAAGATTCCCTCAAATAGGGAATCTTTTACACACATAAAATCCCTAATTATTTATACATAAATCGTTTAATGCTCCTTTTGGGAGTCTTCTCAAACTCCTTGTCCACCAACTCGATAGCTACCACTTGGCTGTATTGCGGCAGTTGTTTGTTGAGGCGTTGGCGGTTTTGTTCCATCACCTCTGCCAGCGGTTTCTGCTGCTTGCCCGAATTGGCTGTGTCGGGATAAACCAACGCCACCAATTTGCCGTCGCGCTCTAC
Source organism: uncultured Bacteroidales bacterium (assembly GCA_934692905.1). Taxonomy (GTDB): domain Bacteria; phylum Bacteroidota; class Bacteroidia; order Bacteroidales; family Paludibacteraceae; genus Colicola. The sequence continues at coordinate 6,334 of CAKUUM010000007.1, read as the reverse complement.
CACCACGGACTCAATCACTTGCGGCAGGCTGTTCAGTTTGTCCTCAATCTCCTCGGGGTAGATATTCTGCCCGCTCGGACCAAGCAACATATTCTTGCTGCGCCCGCGAAGGAAGAGGTTTCCGTCCTTGTCAATGATGCCCAGGTCGCCTGTTCGCATCCATCCGTCTGCCGTAAACGCCTGATTGGTAGCCTCTTCGTTCTTGTAGTAGCCCATCATCACGTTCACGCCGCGTACCTGCAACTCACCCTCTTTGTGCGCGGGGTCGTCAGAATCAATCCGCAACTCCATGCCCACAATCGCCTTTCCGCACGAGCGGTACGCGTAGCGCCACCAGTCCTCGTAGGTGATGAGGGGCGCGCACTCGGTCATGCCGTAGCCCACGCAGTAGATAAAGTGCATGTCGCGCATACATTTCTCCACCTCCTCGTTGAGGGCGGCGCCGCCGATAATCAGGTAACGCAACTTGCCGCCGAAGGCTGCCATCAGTTTGTCATTCACCTTCTTATGCAGTATCTTGTTCAACCCGGGCGTCTTCCACAGCGCCTTGACGACGGGCTTGTTGATGACGGGCAGCACGCTCTTCTTGATAATCTTTTCAATCACCAGCGGCACCGTCAGTATCATAAACGGATGCACCTCTGCAAACGCCTTCATCAGGGCACTCGGCGTGGGCGCTTTGGTCAGGAAATACACCTGCGCGCCGTCGCACACCTGATACAAGAACTCGAACATCAGTCCAAACATATGCGCGATGGGCAACATCGACAGCACCGTGTCCCCCGGCTGGTGCGGAATGCGTTTCAGCGCGAAATCCACGTTGCCGCTCAAGTTCAAGTGGCTGAGCATCACGCCCTTAGGCGAAGATGTTGTGCCCGAAGTATAGTTTATCAACGCCAACTCGTTCAGGTTGTCCGTCGGATAATGCACATCATTTTTCTGAACCCCGTTCGGGTACGCCGCCTTAAACGCCTTGTCTACGCCATTGTTGTACGTCTTCTCAACCTCCTCATTAGCAGCGGAGTACAGCGAGAAATCGTCCATAAACACCACGCCCGACAGGTTAGGCATCGCCGCGGGGTCGATTTTCTTCTTCACGTTAGGACCTACGTACAGCAGTTTCGCGTCCGAGTGGTTCACCAGGTTCTGCACGCCCTCACCCGTAAAATCGGGTAATATACTGACAGCCACCGCCTTATACGATTCTATCGCAAGGAATACCACCCCCCAGTTCGCGCAGTTTCTGCCGCAAAGGGCTATCTTGTCCCCCTCTTGAATCCCCAACTCCTTAAACGTGACGTGCAGGCGCGCAATCTGTGCTGCCAACTCGCCGTACGTGTAACTGTTCGCTCCGTCGAGGTCTTTGAGCGCCAACTCCGACCAGCGGTTCTTTATTGTATTCTGGAGATACTCCAGATAATGTTTCAATTCCATCTTTTTCTAATCACTTAAAAATCAAACATATGGCGTGTTCCCCGCATTGCCTGTCCGCCATTTTCGGTCGCAAAGGTAGTACAAAAAACTCGAACATGCGTTCAGTTGTAGCATTTTTAATATACACTACATACATTTTATACGTATTAGTATTCCCCTCTTCCAACCTCCCCGCCGCATGGCGCATTGTGCATTACGTATTGTGCATTGCACATTGCCTCGTGTATTTGTCGGGCTAAGTGTATGTGATTAGTATGTGGTTAGTATGTGATTAGTATGTGATTATGCCGACCTTGTAGAGAGCATAAGGCAACGATTTGCACATTTCAAAAAGATGCACTACCTTTGCGCGGTTTTGCAAAACGACCTTTGTATCATAATTTTGACGGCCGATGTACCTTTTTTACACCCCTGATATTGACACTTCCTGCTGCCTCTCCGAGGAGGAGTCGGGGCATTGTGTGCGAGTCTTGCGCTACGACCGCGGCGACACTATCCTGCTCACCGACGGGCGTGGCACCACCTACACGGCACGCATCACCAACCCCCACCCCAAGCATTGTGAGTTCGAGATTGTCAGCCGCGAACAGCAGCAGAAGTCCCACCCTTTCCATCTCCACATCGCCATCGCACCCACCAAGAATGTGGAGCGCTTGGAGTGGATGGTGGAGAAATGTACCGAGATAGGCATCGACGAAATCACGCCCCTGCTATGCCGTTTCTCTGAGCGCAAGACTCTGCGCACCGACCGTCTGGAGAAAATCATCCTCTCGGCGGCCAAGCAATCCCTCACGCCCTACTTGCCCGTCTTGCACGAACTCACAGACTATGAGTCGTTTATGCGCGAGTACGCCCATGACAGACACACCGGCACCGACAAGTTTATCGCTCATTGTTACAAGGAGGACAAACGCCTTCTCAAAGACCTTATTATACGCGGGCGCGATATGCTGGTCTTGATTGGGCCCGAGGGCGATTTCTCTGAGCAGGAGGTACATACGGCGCTCTCCGAGGGGTTCCGTCCCGTCAGTCTTGGCAACTCACGCCTTCGCACGGAGACGGCTGGCGTCGTCGCTTGCCACACCGCCATACTCCTCAACGAGTAGCCTCCCCACCCCGTTCTGCTGATTTCCACGGAAAATTGACGCAGCACTTGTATATGTCGCAAAAATGTCGTACCTTTGTGCGCTTTTTTGTGGGCATGTGTGTACCATCTGCTCACGCGGGAAAAAAGCAAACCAATGTTTAACCCATAAAAATCTGTGTCGGTCTCATTATAGGATTGGGCACAGGACAATTTGCTACAAATGGCAGAAAATCAATCACTCCAGAACTTCGACTGGGATGCCTACGAGAAAGAGTCGAAAGGCACACAAAACGAAGAAACCCTCAAAAAGTATGACAACTCACTGAGTGCTATCAAGGACCACGAAGTGGTAGAGGGTACAGTTATCTCCATCAACAAACGCGAAGTGGTAGTCAATGTGGGCTACAAGTCGGACGGTATCGTTCCTGCTGCAGAGTTCCGCTACAATCCTGACCTGAAGGTCGGCGACAAAGTAGAGGTCTACGTAGAGAGCCAGGAGGACAAAAACGGTCAGTTGGTACTCAGCCACAAGGAGGCTCGCGCAGCCCGCAGTTGGGACCGCGTCAACGAGGCACTTGCTAATGAGGAAATCGTTAAGGGTTACATCAAATGCCGCACCAAAGGCGGTATGATTGTGGACATCCTCGGCACCGAGGCATTCTTGCCGGGCAGCCAGATTGATGTCAAACCCATCCACGACTACGACATGTTCGTCGGCAAAACGATGGAGTTCAAGATTGTCAAAGTTAATCCCGACTTCCGCAACGTGGTTGTTTCGCACAAGGCTCTCATCGAGGCTGAACTCGAAGCACAGCGCAAGGAAATCATCTCTCACCTTGAGAAAGGTCAGGTACTCGAGGGTACCGTTAAAGCCATCATGCAATACGGCGTATTCATGGACCTCGGCGGCGTGGACGGTCTTATCCACATCACTGACCTCAGTTGGGGACGTGTTAACAACCCCAACGAGATTGTACATGAGGGCGAGAAAATCAACGTGGTTATTCTCGACTTCGACGAGGAGAAGAAGCGTATCGCTCTCGGCTTGAAACAACTGACCCCGCACCCGTGGGAGGCACTTGACCCGAACCTGAAGGTCGGTGACCACATCAAGGGCAAAGTGGTTGTGATGGCTGATTATGGTGCATTCGTTGAGGTGGCTCCCGGCGTTGAGGGCTTGATTCACGTCAGCGAGATGAGTTGGAGCCAGCACCTGCGTTCCGCTAACGACTTCCTGAAGGTTGGCGACGAGGTAGAGGCTGTCATTCTCACCCTCGACCGCGATGAGCGCAAGATGTCGCTCGGTCTGAAGCAACTCAAACCCGACCCATGGGAGAATATCGAGTCGAAGTACGCCGTAGGTACTCGCCACTTCGCTAAGGTCCGCAACTTCACCAACTTCGGCGTATTCGTTGAGTTGGAAGAGGGTGTAGATGGTCTCATCCACATCAGCGACCTCAGTTGGACCAAGAAAATCAAACACCCCAACGAGTTCACACATATCGGTGACACCATCGAGGTTATCGTTCTCGAAATCGACAAGGACAACCGTCGCCTGTCGCTGGGTCACAAGCAACTTGAGGACAATCCTTGGGACGAACTGGCTGCCAAGTACGGACTTGACACCATCGTTGAGGGTAAGGTAGCCGAAATGACCGACAAGGGTGCCGTAGTTACACTTGAGGACGGCGTTGAGGGCTTCTGCACCACTCGTCACCTCCAGAAAGAGGACAAGAGCCCTGTGGCTGTAGGCGATGTACTGCCGTTCCGCGTTATCGAGTTCAACCGCGATGCGAAACGTATCCTGCTCTCGCACCTCCGCACTTGGGAGGAGCGCAAAGAGGCTCCTGCCAAGGAGGCTAAGGCTCCCAAGAAAGAGGCTGCTCCCGAGATGCCTAAGGTAGAGAAGACCACCCTCGGTGACCTCTCTGTATTGGCTGACCTCAAGGCTTCCATGGCTGCAGAGAAGAAATAATAGGACTGCAACGTTACCTCAGCGGGCGCCTGTGCTCCCGCAGAGATAATACATAAAATTAGGGCGGACACGTGTTTGTGTCCGCCCTAATTGTTTGCCGCTACCGGAAGTCTTTGGCAATTATAGAGGTACCTCCTGCCCGAGCATATTATATAGTTTGCCGTTCTCAATGACAAAGACTTGCCCGTTGCGGAGTACTTTACGGGGAGTAGCATCTGGCATAGTTGCCACATTCTCCACATCGGTAGAGGATGTAAACTGCGCCTCAATAGTGAGGTTACTCTCTGCGGCAAAAGTATATGGATTATCCGTATTGCCATTGCTCCAGCAGACAAACATATAGCCGCTGTTAGGTGTGGCGGTGAGTGTTACACTCTCGCCCTCGAAGTATGTGCCGCTGCCCGTGACGATACCATATTGCGGGTCGCAGGTGGCAGTAACCGTATAGGTGGTCAAATCGCCCAAGGAGCAGATGTTCTGCCGTCCCCAATACTCGTGCACACGGTATTTGTTCACACTTGTGGCGAAAACATAGATGGGCACTCGGTTGCTCATACCCGCAAAGGTGTTCGCACTGATAGTCGGCACACGTTGTGTCTTGCACACGATTTGATATATACGAGGTGTATTAACGAATACACTATCGCCCATTGTATCAATGTTTTCGCCCGTGACTACAACCTCCAAATTGCTGTTGCCTGACAGGGCTTTGTCACCAATACGGGTAATACTGTTGGGCAATGTGACATTGGTAAGGCGAGATAAGCCTGTGAAACAACAAGCCTCAATAGAGGTGATGCCTTCGGCAATGTTTACCTGCCGGATAGAGTCGCGGAACAACCTCCATGGTACATTGTCCCATGTGTAGTCATACATCGCCCCTGTACCTGTAATACTCAATACACCATTGGCATACTGCCACTGCGCCGCCTCACCGCATGCCAATCCTTTGGCAAAGTAAGCCTTCAGATTGATGCCGCTATCAGGAATTGCTATTGTATGGGGATTATCAATGCAGCCATCACTCCAAAATGCAAAAGGAGCAGTTGAAGAGGGATATGCCTGTACCACTATAGAATCACCACAATCCATCAATGAATCCATAGGCATAGACTTTGTATATCCTAAAGTTATATCAGCACTGCTTACAGAAACCGGTAATTTGTATGTACTATATTTGTCTGCCGAGAATCCTCCCCACTTTATTGATTGATAATCATCCAAATAGCATTTGAGCACACTAAGATATGTAGGTTGCACTTGATTAAAAGCATTATTGCCAAGTTTTGGCGGAACAGGCGCAAGAACAATTAACTGATTCAGTTTATTGCAACTTGCAAATGCATAACTTCCAATACTCGTTACACTATTGGGGATAGTAATAGAGGTAAGCCTTCTGCAACCGGAGAAAGCAGACTCTCCAATACTCGTTACACTATTGGGGATAGTGACAGAGGTAAGACTCGTGCAATCTTCGAAAGTGCTTCCTGTAATACGCGTTACACTATTTGGGATAGTAATAGAGGTAAGACTTCTGCAATTAGAGAAAGCACTATATCCAATACTCGTTACACTATTGGGGATAGTAATAGAGGTAAGACTGAAGCAGCCACAGAAAGCACTATATCCAATACTCGTTACACTATTGGGGATAGTGATAGATGTAAGACCGGTGCAATAGAAAGCATAGTCTCCAATACTCGTTACACTATTGGGGATAGTGACAGAAGTAAGACTTGTACAACCTTTGAAAGTACTACTTCCAATACTCGTTACACTATTGGGGATAGTGATAGATGTAAGACCGGTGCAATAGAAAGCATAGTCTCCAATACTCG
>CAKUUM010000006.1 GCA_934692905.1 uncultured Bacteroidales bacterium | reverse complement strand
TCGAGGGCGACCAGCACTACATCTACCGCATTCTCCGCGCGCAAAAAAACCGCTTCGGCAGCACCAGCGAACTGGGTATCTTCCAGATGCAGCAGGACGGACTGCGCGAAGTGACCAACCCCAGCGAACTGTTGCTTTCGGGTAACAGGGAAGGGCTTTCGGGTATAGCCATCGCTGCGGCAGTGGAGGGCGTCCGACCCCTGTTGATTGAGGTGCAGGCACTGGTGGCAAGCGCAGCCTACGGCACGCCCCAGCGCAGCAGCACGGGCTTCGACGGGCGCAGACTGAACATGCTTTTGGCTGTCTTGGAGAAACGTGTCGGCTTCAAATTGTTGCAGAAAGACGTTTTCGTGAACATCGCTGGCGGTCTCCGTGTCAATGACCCTGCCATTGATTTGGCGGTCTTGGCGGCAGTCTTGTCGTCGAATATGGACGTGGCGCTGGATACCAACATCTGCCTCACGGGCGAGGTTGGGCTCTCGGGCGAGATACGTCCCGTAAACCGTATCGACCAGCGCATCAGGGAAGCCGAAAAACTCGGTTTCGAGCAAATCATCATTCCCGCAGGTCAGAAGTACAACCCGCACAACCTTCGCATCCGCATCATCGAAGCCGCCCGCGTCTCCGACGCCTTCCGCCACCTGATACAAAAATAGGAGTACAGGGGCTTGGAAATAAAAACGAGGCGTGTTTGTGGAATAATTTGCATATCTATGAAAAAAGTTGTACCTTTGTGGGCTTGTTTTACACATTTGACTGCAACTGAAAATACGATTGTTATGAAAAAATATCGATTTAGTGCGTTCTTGATACTGCTTTTGCTCTCTACAGGGCTGAGTTTTGCGCAAATAGACCATCTTGAAATAGGCCTCCAAGGCGGTGCCGGAGTATATGTTTGCAATCCCGCAAAAGAGAGCGGAAGACCTCATCGCACTTCTCTCGGCTTTTATGACAAAGCAGGAGAGAATCCGAAGTCTGGTGCTTTCCCTGTTATGGAGCAGTACGGAGTGTTCGTGCGCTATCGGTTTGACAATCACTGGAATATAACGGCAGAAGCCACTCGCCAGAGATTCCGTTTCAACGAGGACCATAAAGAGTCTAAACATTACTATTATAACGCAGCATGGCACACAGACGCTTTGGTGGAATATGATATTCTGAGTTATGGGCATACCGATGATTGGGGGGCAGAATTGGAATACTATAAGGCGACTCCCTTTGTAGCAATTGGTGTGGGAATGACGATATTCAATGAGAATGCCATATGGCGGGACTTATCCAACGGAGGAAAATTTAATATCAAACAGGAATACCCGACGTTGGTTGGAAACTCGCATAAAGTAGCAATGTATATCCCAGTAGGATTGGGCGTTAAGTGGCGCGTATTGCCGAGTTTGCAGTTACAGGCATCCATGAAGTATCATTTGTATGTCCTCAACGCAAATATCGAAGGGGGTACACAGGACTTGCCTTTCGACCGGATGAAAAACGAGTTCTTCAAGAACCACAACGCCCTATTCTCATTGGGTATCGTGTATAATTTCAGCCAAGCGGAGCGTCATACGGGACATCGTGCCATCAAGTGGGAAGATTGATACAGTCGCGGCAAAACCATATAGCAAAGAAAGGGCTGTTGTCATTGGTGCTCTTGTTGCCCGTTTGCGTATGGGCAGACACTCGGATGTATCATTGTGATTTCGGAGTGCAGGCGGGTGTGAGTTACTATGTCGGTGATGCTACACGGCACATGTTTATGCATCCGCTGGAGACGTTCGGAGGACAGTTCAGGTACAAGTTCGACCAGCGTTGGGCTCTCCAAGTCAAGGCGCAGCGGCAACGCATCGCATTCCGCGATCAGGGCACAGAGGGTTCGCTCTGTTACAATCCGATGTGGCATGCGGACGTAGTAGGGGAGTTCAATTTCTTCCGTTTTGGAGAACGAGGTTATGATGTGCGTGTGAAGCCGGTCACACCTTATATATTTATAGGTGTAGGGGTAAGTGTATATAATGAGCATGCTTCCATAGGCGGCGACAATGTCTATCCTCTTCTTATCGGCAACGGGAACAAACCCAAGGTGGGTATATATCTTCCCGTTGGGATTGGTATGAAGTGGAAGTTTGCCGACCATTGGCAGTTGCAGGTAGCATGGCAGCATCAGATATACTTTGTGGACAACATCGAGGGGCTGCCAAGGTTTGATGGACAGCAAACCCCAAATGCAGGTGGACGATATGGAATGAACGGAACCAACATATTGAACAATGATTTGACCTCTACATTGACACTTGGCATAGTTTTTGAGTTTGCCAAAGGGAAGAAGATTTGTAACCATTGTAGATAGATAAAAAAGAGCGACGCGATATGGGCTACAAGCAACAAATACAACCGGATAGGATACCTCGCCACATCGCCATCATCATGGATGGCAATGGCCGTTGGGCGAAGCGTCAGGGTTTGGCGCGTATGTTCGGGCACCGCAAAGGCGTAGAGACCGTCCACGAGATTACGGAAGCGGCAGCCGGACTCGGCATCGAGTACTTGACCGTCTATGCTTTCTCCACAGAGAACTGGAACCGCCCCAAAGAGGAGGTGGATGCCTTGATGTCCCTGCTGGTGGACACTATCGCAAAGGAGACGCCCACACTGATGAAGAACAACGTACAGTTGCTCACCATTGGCGACCTCAATCGCCTGCCCGACGAGGCACACCGCAAGTTCGACGAGTGTATGCGCCAGACCTCTGCCAATACGGGTCTCAAACTCGTAGTGGCACTCAGTTATAGCAGTCGTTGGGAAATCATCCGTGCCGTGCAGGACATTGCCGCCGAGGTCAAGAATGGCACTATGCGCCTTGAGGACATCAACGAACAGACAGTCTCTGCCCATCTCACCACCGCCGATATGCCCGACCCCGACCTCCTCATTCGCACCAGCGGCGAACTGAGAATCAGCAACTTCCTGCTTTGGCAACTGGCATATTCCGAGTTGTATTTCACCTCGTGCCTGTGGCCGGAGTTTACCGCTGAAGAGTTTTACCGTGCCATCGTGGACTATCAGCACCGCGAACGTAGATTTGGAATGACCAGTGAACAGATACATTAACCTCATACTATTGTCCCTGCTCTGCGCGCTACCCCTTGCCGCGCAGACCGACACGCCTGCCGACACCACGGCAGCCCCCACACCGTCCATCGAGTACACCATGCAGCGCAAGACCTACGAAATCGCAGGTATCAGCGTCACGGGAGCCGACAGTTACGAGGATTTCGTCCTCATCGGCTTCTCCGGTTTGGCGGTGGGCGACAAGATTGAGGTGCCGGGCGACCAAATCACCAAGTCGCTCAAACGCTTCTGGAAACAGGGGCTCTTCTCCGATGTCAAAATCAAAGCCACCAAAATTGAGGGCAACAAAATCTGGCTTGAGATAGCCCTCAAACAGCGTCCCCGTATCTCCGATGTGGCATATAACGGCTTGAAAAAGAGCGAGAAAGAGGACGTCGAAGTCAAAGTCGGCATACAGAAAGGCGGACAGATGACGCCCGACCTTGCCGACCGTGCGCAGAAGGTCATCGCCAAGTACCTTGCCGAAAAAGGCTTCTACAATGCCGAAATCAAGGTGCTCCAGTTCGACGACAAAGACCACCCTGGCTACGTCAAAGTAGCTGTCAACGTGGACAAAAAGGCGAAAACCAAAGTCGGACACATCTACATCACGGGCAATGAGGCGCTGACTGACAACCAAATCAACCACGCCATGAAGAAAACCAACGACAACAACATCATCAACCTCTTCCGCACCAAGAAATTCGTCGCGCAGGAGTTTGAGAACGACAAGAAGTTGGTCATCGAAAAGTACAACGAAATCGGCTACCGTGACGCCCAAATCATCGCCGACAGCGTAGTCCGTTCCCCCGAAGACTCCACCCGCGTGGACGTCTATCTCACTGTGGATGAGGGAAAAAAGTACTTCTTCCGCGACATCACGTGGGTCGGCAACACCGTCTATCCTTACGAATACCTCAATGCCGTCCTCGGCATCAAGCGCGGCGACACCTACAACCTCAAGGAACTCAACAAACGCCTCAACGAGGACGATGACGCCGTCTCCAAACTCTACACCGACCAGGGCTACCTCTTCTTCAATGTCGAGCCCGTCGAGGTGCGCATCGACGGCGACTCCATCGACTATGAGATGCGCATGTACGAGGGGCAACCCGCCACTATCAACGAAATCAACATCGTCGGCAACACCCGCGTCTATGAGCACGTCGTCCGCCGCGAACTCTACACCAAGCCCGGGCAACTCTACTCCCAGTCCGACATCATGCGCTCTCTCCGCGAGTTGGCGCAGATGGGGCACTTCGACCAGGAGAAGTTAGTCCCTGATATTCAGCCCAATCCCGAGGACGGCACCGTGGACATCACCTACCAACTCGAGACCAAATCCTCCGACCAAATCGAGTTCTCGCTCGGCTGGGGTGCCACAGGTCTCGTCGGCTCGTTGGGACTCAAGTTCACCAATTTCGCCATCCAGAACATCTTCAACCCCAAGAGTTACCGTATCGTGCCGCAGGGCGAGGGGCAGACTTTTTCCATCAACGCCCGCACCAACGGTATCTACTACACCTCCGCCTCCATCAGTTTCTTGGAACCGTGGCTCGGCGGCAAGCGACCTAACTCTCTGAGTGCCAGCATTTTCTTTGCTTCGCAAACGGGCTATTCCGACCGTTTCCTCAAGGGCTACAACAGCCTCTACAACAACTATTACAACTACTATAACAGTTACTACGGCGGCAGCAATTACTACGACAACTACCGCGAAATGGAGGCGGACAAGGGCAAGTACCTCCGCACTTTCGGCGTCAGCATAGGCTACGGCAAGCGCCTCAGTTGGCCCGACGACTACTTCTCCTTCTACGGCGAACTCAGTTACCAGATGTACATGATGAAGGACTGGCCCTACCTCATCATCACCGACGGCACCAGCCACAACCTCGCCCTCAACCTCCAATTGTCGCGCTCCAGTATCGACAACCCCATCTACACACGGCGTGGCTCCCAGTTCACTTTGGGCTTGAAAATCACCCCGCCGTACTCCCTCATCAAGCGCACCACCGATGCCGAGTACGCCCAGATGACCACCTCCGAGCGCTACCATCTCCTCGAGTACCACAAGTGGCGTTTCTCGGGCAAGGTCTTCACGCCCCTCACCGCCGACTCCAAACTCGTCCTCATGGCGCGTGCCGAATTCGGCTACCTCGGGCACTTCAACAAGAACGCCAAATCGCCCTTCGAGACTTTCTACATGGGCGGCGACGGCATGTCCAGTTACTCCAGTTACTCCACCGAATACATCTCCATGCGCGGCTACCAGTCGGGCTCCCTCACCCCCTACGATGCCACCGTCGGACGCAACATGGGCTACCTATATAATAAGTACACCATGGAACTCCGCTACCCCATCTCCCTCGAGCAGAACGCCACCATCTGGGCGCTGGCTTTCGTCGAGGCGGGTAACTGTTTCGCCGACATCAAGGACTACAACCCCTTCAACCTCAAGCGTTCCGCCGGCGTCGGCATACGCCTCTTCCTCCCGATGTTCGGACTCATGGGTATCGACTGGGGCTGGGGCTTCGACCCCATCAACGGCTCCATGTCCTCGGGCAAGTCGCAGTTCCATTTCGTCCTCGGACAAGAATTGTAAGCAGTATGAAGAAACTTCTCATAATCAGCCTCTTAACACTCCTCTCATGGTGTCTGCCGACCACCCTTTCCGCGCAGAAATTCTCCGTGGCGTACATCGACATGCAGTATATCCTCAAGAACCTGCCACAGTACGAAACCGCCAACGAGCAACTCGCCATGATATCCAAACGCTGGCAAAAGGAGATTGACGCCGCCCAACAGGAGGCGCAAATCCTCACCTCCAACTACCAGACCGAGCAAATCTTCCTCTCCGCCGACATGAAGTCCAAGCGCGAGGACGAGATACTCCAAAAAGAACAAGAGGTCCTCGAACTCAAGCGCAAGTACTTCGGACCCGACGGCGAGTGGTACAAGAAGCGCGAGTCTCTCCTCAAGCCCATTCAGGAGGAGGTGTACAACGCCATACAGGAACTCGCCGGCGAAAAGCGGTACGACGTCATCAAGGACCGCTCCGCCGACCCGTCACTCATCTACATGTCCTCCAAACTCGACGTCTCCGACCAGGTACTCGAGAAACTCGGAGCCAAGTAACTCATAATCAACCGATAATAATAACAAATAAACTATACGAAAATGAAGAAAATCATTCTTATGCTGGCAATGGTACTGCCCATGCTGGCGAGCGCGCAGAAACTGGGGCACATCAACTCGCAGGAGTTGCTTGCCGCCATGCCTGAACTCAAAAACATGCAAGCCAAACTCGACACTCTTGCCAACCAGTACGAACTCCAGTTCGCCAACATGCAGGAGGAGTTCAATAAGAAAGTCGCTGATTTTCAGGCTAATCAGGCAGGCATGACCGATGGCGTTCGTCAGTTCCGTCAGCAGGAGTTGGCTGAGATGGAGCAGCGTATCCAACTCTTCAGCCAGACCGCTCAGCGTGACCTGCAGGCGAAGCAGCAGGAGTACCTCCAGCCCGTCCAGAAGAAGATGCTCGATGCCATCAAGAAGGTCGGTGCCGCACAGGGTTGCACCTATGTCTTCGACTCTATGGCTACCCTCTACATCGCCGACGACGCTCTGGACCTCATGCCATTGGTCAAGAAAGAACTCGGAATCCAATAACCCCGACTCCGAAATTCTATAACCGGACATCCGAAATCCAATAACCATTAATCTTCGGCTTTTCCCTGACCTTTCCCTGATGTTACCCTGCCCTTACCCCGACCTTACCTTGACCTTGTCGCGACTTTGTCGCGGGTCTATCGGGAGTCTCTCGCGGGTCGTTTGTGAATTTATTAAAATTCTTTCACGATTTTGCCGTTCCCTTTTCGACTTTCAGTCGTGATAAGGCAGAACGATTCAGCAAGGGATAGGCAAGGGATGCGCAAGGGATAGAATAGGGATAAGTGAGAATTGCCGAAGGCATCCCGTTAAGCGATATTAACTATTAATTATTACCTATTAACTAAAAAGGTGGCTGACGGCTATTTAGAGACGCATTATGCGGAATACGAGAAGCGCAAGGCGGCATGGCTTCGCAAGCGCAGCCGCTTGCCTTCCCGCAAGCCCGCACCCCCTATCCCCCCTCGTCCCGACGACGAAGCCTTATAGGTGTGGGGACGGCGCGTCCCGCATCGTCAAAGTGCAGTACGTGGAAAATTAATGGTTAATTCGTGGTTAATTACATGTTCCTCAATACATTAACGGTCAATTAACGGCAATTAACGGAGTCCATTCCCATGTCTTTTTAATGGTTCTTTAATGGCTTTTAATGGAGTCCCCACATGGCATTACGTGGAAAATTAATGGTTAATTACACGGTTAATTATATGTTCCTTTTATTTTAGTGGCTTTTAACGGAGCCATTGATTATTAGATGTTTATATTCACTAATACTTTATGGTAGAAAAACTACAACAAACCCTTCGTGACTCTGCAGTAGCACGTTGGACAGTCCTTTTCCTTGTGGCATCGATGATGTTCTTTGCCTACATGTTTGTCGACATTCTCTCGCCGCTGGCTTCTCTTCTTGAGAAGTCCTACAACTGGGACCGTGGCGATTTCGGCACGTACGCAGCGGGCGAATACCTGCTCAATGTCTTTGGTTTTCTGATTATTGCGGGTATCATCCTCGACAAGATGGGTGTCCGTTTCACGGGCACGCTCTCGGCGTCGCTTATGGTTATCGGTGCCGCTATCAAGTACATCGGCATCAGCGACTGGTTCGATGCCAACAATGTCTCGTGGCTCAACTCGTGGTGGACCGACATGCCGGGCTCGGCGAAGGTTGCCATGTTCGGATTTATGATTTTCGGTTGTGGTTGCGAGATGGCAGGCACCACGGTCAGCAAGATTCTCGCCAAGTGGTTCAAAGGCAAGGAGATGGCTCTGGCAATGGGACTTGAGATGTCCATTGCCCGTATCGGTGTCTTTGCCGCCATGCTCTTCTCCCCTATGATTAGCCACGCTTTCGCAATCGATGGCACGGACTCCGTGGTGGCACCCCTGCTCTTCTCCGCACTCTTGCTCGTCATCGGACTTATCAATTTCCTTGTCTTCACCGTCATGGACACCAAGTTCGACAAGCAACTCGTTGCGGCGGGCGAGATGACTGCCGAGCACGACCCTGAGGATGAGTTCCACATCTCCGACCTCGGACAAATCTTCAAGTCCAAGATGTTCTGGATTGTCGCTATCCTCTGCGTACTCTACTACTCGGCTATCTTCCCCTTCCAGCGTTTCGCCACCAACTTCCTCGAAGAGACCCTGCAAATCTCCAACGCCGAAGCCGCAGGTCTGTTCAAGTGGTTCCCCATATTGGCTATGGTGCTCACGCCTTTCCTCGGCGCGTTTATTGACAACAAGGGTAAGGGTGCCTCGATGATGATGATTGGCGCACTCATTATGATTGCCTGCCATTGCGTCTTCGCTTTCGTACTCCCCGCGTTCCCGAGCAAGACTCTTGCGCTTGTCACTATCTTGGTGTTGGGTGTCAGTTTCTCACTCGTGCCCGCATCTATGTGGCCCTCTGTGCCGAAGATTATTGACGAAAAGGTATTGGGTTCCGCCTACTGCCTTATCTTCTGGGTGCAGAATATCGGACTTTGCCTCGTGCCGCTGCTTATCGGTAAACTCCGCGAAGCGACGGGCGGTTATCTCGTTCCGATGATTGTTTTTGCCTCTTTCGGCGTCATCGCGTTTGTTTTCTCATTGCTCTTGAAGATTGAAGACAAGAAGAAGGGCTATGGATTGGAACTTCCTAATAAAAAATAAGGACTCGCTTTGTGTGAGTACCGACACACGCAACCTGCCCGCAGGTTGCGTGTTCTTTGCGCTTTGTGGGGACAACTTCGACGGCAACCGCTTTGCCGCCCAAGCCCTCGACAAAGGTGCCTCAATGGCTATCGTCACAAACGAAGAAGTCTACAACCAACTAATCAAGGACTACGGCGAAGCCCGTGCCTATCTGCTCCCCCCCTCCCTGAGGGGGTCGGGGGGAGTCCGTGCTCTCCAGTCTCTTGCTTTGTCATGGCGCCGCGCCCTGGGTCTGCCCATCATCGGCATCACGGGCACTAATGGCAAGACGACCACCAAGGAGTTATTGGCTGCCGTCCTTTCTACCAAGTACAACATCTACTACACGCAGGGCAACCTCAACAATTCCATTGGCGTACCGCTCACCTTGTTGAGCATTACCCGTGCGCATCAGATGGCGATTGTGGAGATGGGGGCTTCGCACCCGGGCGACATAACGGAACTGGTGAATGTCGCCGAACCGAACTACGGACTCATCACCAATGTCGGACACGCCCACTTGCAGGGCTTTGGTTCTTTCGAGGGCGTACAGCGCACCAAGCGCGAACTCTACGACTACCTCCTCACCCATCACGGTTACATCTTCCGCAACACCGACAACCCCTACCTATCTCAGATGTACGCCGCCGCCCAACGCGATGCTAATTGTCTCTCCCCCCTTGAGGGGGGAGCCGGAGGGGGTCTTCTATATCAAACAGGAGTTATGCCCACCGGCACCCATCTTGTTGGCAACTACAACGCGGAGAACATCTCAGCCGCACTATGTGTCGGCGAGTACTTTGGCGTATCCCGTGAGCAAGGCTTGTCGGCGATACGCGCTTACGTTCCCAGCAACGGACGCTCCCAATCCATGGAGACTGCGCACAACCACCTTATCGTGGACGCTTACAATGCCAACCCCACATCCATGCAGGCAGCCATCAATGCTTTCACGGGCGACACGTATATCCTTGGGGCGATGCGTGAGTTGGGCGACTACTCGCATTTGGAGCACCAGAACATCGTCAACATGTTGGCGGAGCGCAAGGCGGACATGGTCTTTTTGGTTGGTGACGAATACCGCACCACCACCTCCCCATACCCCGTCTTCACCACAATCGAAGACTTATGTGATTACTTGAAAGCCCATCCTTTGTGCAACCGTCACGTTCTCCTCAAAGGCTCCCACTCCAACCACATGGAAAAGGTCCTTCCATACCTCTGAATGGCGTAGCGGAACCTGCACGGAACGGCAATAACGGAATTTTGCAATTTTGTGTTGCACACCTCAGAAAATAGTAGTACCTTTGCAGCCGATTTCGACTAATAGTCTCTGGCGATCGATTAGGGCTGTAATGCCCGAACAGTAGTGCATACTATGGTCGGTAACCCATTAAAAGCAAAAGAAATGGATTTAATGAAGATTGCCGAACAGGCATTTGCAGGTGAGAAGAAGGAGTTTCCTGCATTCCAGGCGGGTGACCAGATTACGGTTGCCTATCGTATCAAAGAGGGTAACAAGGAGCGTATCCAGGAGTTCCGTGGCGACGTGATTGCCATCCACGGCAGCGAGGACAAGAAGCGCTTCACGGTTCGCAAGATGTCAGGTAATGTGGGCGTTGAGCGTATCTTCCCTATGGACAGCCCCTTTATTGAGAAGATTACCATCAACAAGTATGGTAAGGTTCGCCGTGCTAAACTCTATTATCTGCGTAACCTCACCGGTAAGAAGGCTCGTATTCCGGAGCGCCGTGTGAAGTAATTACCAATGATGAATCGGGGCTTATGGATGTGACGCGCCTCGCGTTGCTGCAAGCCCGCCGTTCTTCATTCATAGTTAATCAAACCATTTCCGTTTGCGGAAGTGGTTTTTTTGTTGTACCTTTGCAAATCGTACACAACGGTAAATGACCAAATAAATCGTACATCGTAAATTCGTAAATCGTACATACCTTATATGAAGCGTCTCAGTTTGAATCATATCAGCGTTATCGTCTTGACACTGATACTCATCATTGTGGTGGTGAGTGTGCTATATACCAACTACATAGCCCGCCAACTCGCCGAGGAAGAGCACAAGAAGATAGAACTTTGGGCAGAGGCTACACGCCAGTTTATCCTTGCTGACGAAGACGATAACATTGATTTCCTGCTCCAAATCATGGAGGGCAACACCACTATCCCCGTCTATATGGTGGATGCCGATTACAATCTCCTTCTTTCGCGCAATGTGAAGGAGCCGAAGCGTAATGTGGATGAATTCTATCGCAACAAGATTGCGCACCTTCGCGAAACACAGCAGCCTCTTGAAGTACATATCTCCGACGATATCGTCCAGTACATCTACTTCGAAGATTCCAATCTGCTACACAACCTCTATTATTTCCCGTTCATTCAGTTCTCGGTTATCTTGGCTTTTATTGCCATTGCCGTTATCACCCTTGTCATTGCGCAACGCAGCGAACAGAACAGCCTGTGGGTGGGGCTTAGCAAGGAAACGGCTCACCAACTGGGCACGCCCATATCCTCACTCAATGCGTGGAACGAACTGCTCAAGGCACGTTATCCCGACGACCCCCTGCTACCGCAGATGGATGAGGATATACATCGTCTACAGACCATTGCAGAGCGCTTTTCCAAGGTCGGCTCGCAACCTGAGTTAGCCCCCGCCGAGGTGCTGCCCGTCATCCGCCATGCCATCGACTATATGCAAGCCCGAACCTCCTCCAAGGTCGAATATACCCTGAATGCCAGCCACGCAGACCATGCCAAGGCTATGCTCTGTCCTCCTCTGTTTGAATGGGTCATTGAGAACCTCTGCAAGAATGCCATTGACTCTATGGAGGGCGTGGGACACATCACCATCACCCTCCTGTCCGACAACAACAGGCTGCATATTGATGTCACCGATACAGGCAAAGGCATAGAGCGGCGCAAGTTCAACACTATCTTCCGACCGGGGTATACGACCAAGAAACGCGGTTGGGGCTTGGGGCTCAGCCTGAGCAGGCGTATCATACAGGACTTTCATCATGGCAAACTCTTTGTCCGTCAGTCACAGATAGGGGTCGGTACCACATTCAGGATAACTATGAAGAATTATCAATGATGAATGAAATGCCTACCCCTTGTTTTCCTACTCTCTAACCTCTACTCTCTAATCTCTAATCCCTACTCTCTAACCTCTACTCCCTCACATCCTCAGTTTGAACCCGCTCAGGAGTGTGTCGGGGCAGAAATGGAAGACCGATGCCATCTCCCCTGCCATGCAGAAGCCGCATTCACGGCATTGGTCGGTGCCATATCCCAAACACAGACTCCGTTTGCCGTCCGGATATATGAAATCGGTAACGAAACACTCTTTGCCCAATTGTATCTTCCCCAAGGCATTGAGTTTCATCTTTTTGAGCCCCGAATAACTGTTCATAATCGGGTATCCCCGACGCTTGTACGCAATGACGCGGTCTATGATTTGCGCCTTCTGCTCAGGAGGCAACATCAGGTACTCAGTGCCGGGGTAGGGAGTATGGAAATTGATACTTATCTGCTCTATCGCGGGGTTGTCCTTCACGTATTCCATAGCGGCATCCAGCGACTCGCAGTTGAGCGTGTTCACCACCATATTCACGCAGATATGCTTTTGCCCTGAGCGACGTATATTCTCCTCCAAGCGCGCAAAAGTCCCTTCGCCACGTATGCTGTCGTGGTATTTGCCTGTGCCGTCCATCGACACCCATATAGAGTGGGGATGAATCCACGAGAAGTCCTGCTGAGCATTGGTGGTTACCGTGATTGAGAAAAAACCTATACGCTTGGCGGCATCGATAATGTCATTGATAGTCAGATTGTTCTCCTTCCACAGCGTGGGCTCTCCGCCTTCAATATCTATGAAGCGGGAACCCTGTTCGTAGGCATATTGCATATCTGACAGAATGTCGGCAAAAGCGCGTTGCCTGTAGCCCGCACTGCCATACACCGAGCAGTGCTTGCAACGGAGATTGCATTTGTCCGTGATAAACAACACCGTCTGCAGGGGAGCCTTGCGCCCTAGAAAACGGGCACGTACAAACCATTGTGCCAAGTATAAATACCGACGAAACATGGTAACTGTCAACTGCAAGTTACGGGTTATTTCCTCTCTGCCACTATCAATTCGAATGACGTGGACGCCGGCGAATACTTGGAGTCTGTCTCCACTGTCATCTCTATGGCATGGGAACCTGCTTTCTGCGGCACCAGATATACAGGGTAGGAGGCTACGTTATACCCCGGATTGTACTGCAGATAGCCGCTGTTGATGGTCGTCGTGTCCGACAATGCACTCTTGATGCTCGCGTTTATGCCAAACCATGCACGGACTGACGTTGTATCCCAACCGACACGGCTGGATACAAGGTTGTTACCTACAGCATCAAATGCCACACCGAACATCACAGTGTCACCCAACTGCATGGTGTCCGACAGAAACTTTTTGCCTTTCTCGTCATAGCGGACGTCTAAAGTATCACGTGCATGCAGTGTATCATTCACGTAGTATGGATTGACGTATATTGACGACATCAAGATACGTGGCGTGTAGTCCGACTTCACATTGTCCAAACAGCCTGTCATGGCGCATGCTACAAACGCCATCATGCACAAGAGTGGTGCCTTGCGTACTTTATTCATAATTTCTTCTATTAGGTTTATACATATCTCACAACTTCCAAACTCTCCACTTCTTTCAACTATCAACTCTCCACTTTCAACTGCACTAAACTCTAAACACTCAACTATCAACTTCCCTCAACTCTAATATCCAACCTCTAAATCTCTAATATCCAACCTCTTTCTTACAGCAATCGGGACTCTTGCTGTCCCGACCCCGTGTGCGGCATAAAGGACTCGAACCTTCACTCCGTAAAGAACCAGATCCTAAGTCTGGCGCGTCTACCAATTCCGCCAATGCCGCTATTTGCCTGCAAAGATACTACAAATAATTGATTCGCACAAGCAAACACACAAATTTCCAACGCCACACATGTCCAGAATATATTAGAGGGCATTACGCTCATTTGAGACGCAAAGTGTGACGTTTTGAGGAAGAAAAAGTGACGTTTTTTTATGAAAATATTGCCTGTGGTTATTATTATTCATTGTTTGGAGATAAAAATTTGCACGGATTATGGAATTGCATTAAATTTGCAGGGTTTTTCGGTCGAATAGGGGCATTATTTATGCATTTTACCTTAATAACAGGCAATTACATACTGTCCGTAACACAATCTCATAATGAGAAAATTTATCCGACCATTAGGTTTATCTGCCAGCGCAGAAGCCACAACCGCAACATGATAATTATATAATAAGGTACATAAAAACAATTGCAAGTATGAAGAATTTTACTCGTTTTATGTTTATCTCCACCATCCTACTCGTTGCAGGAAGTGGTAATATGTGGGCGTGGCGTGGAGCCAAGGCTATTGTCAAATCAGAACCTGCTAATGGCGGGTATGTGTATGTAAGTAAGAGTAATAGTGCTCCAACAACGTACGACAAAACACAAGATGAATCCACACAAGAAGAAAACAAAACAGGCAATACGACATTTACATTCTACCGCTTCTATCAAGTACAGCCTAACTATGTATTCAAGGGGTGGGTGGAGACTACGTCACAAAATTCAGGAACGTCAAATAGTTCCGTGGGCATTTCTGCCGGCACTGCATGGTGGGGTTCTTATACAGAAAAGACTTACTACGCCATCTTTGCCCGTATGACCGCCGACAAGTCCACTATGGCATACGAAGCAACAAAGGTGGGACAGTCGGCACTACAGTCCATTACTATCACGCACGCCCACGCAGGAAAGATAACAGCCAATATATCAGGCGACAATGCAAGCGACTTCTCTATATCGTCCACCACACCCGTAGTCAATTCCGTAAGCGAAGGCACGCAGGATATTACAGTAACTTTCGCGCCAACGTGTAACGGCACACGCGCTGCCATACTCACCCTGCATAGCGACAATGGCTTGAGTGACATAGTGATTAGCCTTACTGGTGAGGGCGTATTGAACGGACAAACACTCACATGGGATAACGAACCCATTGACCCAAATATGACGCTTGGCAACACACTCAACATAAGTGCCACTGCCACTTCAGGATTGGGTGTTACCTATACATCGTCTGACCCCCAAGTCATATCCGTAAACGGCAATACATTGACCGCCAACAAAGTAGGTACTGCCGTCATCACTGCCTCACAGGCAGGCGACTGCACCTTTGCTGCTGCCGAGAGCATCACCAAACAGTTTACCGTCAACGACAAGGCGACTCCCACATTCTGGCTCAACAACGTCCCCGAACAGACGGAAGCAAATCTGAAAGTTGGTGAGAGTATCACCATAAACATCGAGAACATTAGCGGGGCACTGCAGTCCGAGTACAACACAGACTACCTCTCTATTATCTTAGGTGAGGGCATAATCACTGTGACAGCCATGGGCGCAACTGAGAATGCTATGCTGACTCTCACCCAACCCGAGACAGAGACTATCTTCAGTGCATCACGCACGTTCACTTTTCACATCACCAAGAACACCGCCACACTCACCAACGACCTTGCCGCAGAGTACAAGGTGGATGATGAAATTGCCTTCACAAACCTCTACACCGCCTCTAATGGCGAGGTTGCGGTAACAATTATTTCCTCCAACGAGACCGTGCTCAAAATCAACGGCGACAAGTTGGTGGCAGCAGGTGCAGGTACGGCAGACATCACAATAGCGCAAGCCGAGAACTACAAGTGGAAAGCCCTCAGCGCAACGAAATCCGTAACCGTTACCAAATACGCCAACACGATTGTATGGGCTTTTGGCAACGAAACCAGTTATAACAAGACCTTGTCGTATGACGAGACCGTAAATATCAACGTCACATCCGACAACACGGACATTGAGACCAGCCCCATCTCTATCACCCAAAACTTGGGCGAAGACATTGCTACTTACAATGCTGAGCAACAGATTATTACCGCTTCCTACCACGAAGGTACTGCCACATGGATTGTATCTCAACCCGAAGACCGCAAGTTCCTCGCCGCAGATACCACAATCACTGTCACCGTAGCGCCTTTGCAAGGGGGATGTGATATAGTCAATAACTCTGACGAGTTTGATGTACCATTCAATAGTGCAAAAGGTGAAATAACATGGGCGGATACGAATGCTGCTGCACAACTGACTTTCGATGCGAAAATGCAGTTCTGGAGTACCGGCAATATGGAAATTGAAGCATATATCAATGGCAACTGGACAAAAATACAAAGTATCGGCACCGGTAGTCTGAGTAGTGATTCATATAAACCGTTCTCGTATGATTTGGCGGCAGAGGTTCAAGGCATACGGTTTAAGAATGCAGGTACGTTGTCACGTTATGTCAAGAATGTAAGAATCAGCCGCCGTCAACACATCACACCATCTGCAACAACTATCACTTTACCCACTAGTGAGATAGGCGTACAAACAACCGCAAACTTTACCCTCACATGGAGTAGTTGCGCTGATGAAATACGTCTTGCTTGCAGCAACCCGAAATTCTCTATAGATAAGACTGTGATCTCTACCAATGGGAGTGCAGGTTCTGCCAATGTGGTCGTAACTTACTCCTCCACCGAGATGGAGACCGCCGAAGCCACACTCACTATCTACACGCCCTACCAACAAACCGCAGTAGCCCTCAATGCCACTACCGGTAAAAGCACACAGTCTATCACATGGTTATCTTGTCCGACAACTGTTGAGACCACGGCAGAAGTTCGTATTGAGGCGGCGGCACAGACGCCTGTACATATTATCAGTTCTGACTCCACCACTGCCTATGTCGAAAATGGTAAACTGCTGATAATCAAATACGGAACCATAACCCTGACTGCCATAGCAGAGGAGTCCGAAATGTATGAGGAGGCAACTCTTGCTCAAGACATCACGATTATGGCGGTAACTCCCGAGATAACCGCACTCCCAGTCGCCTCCAACATCCGTATCGGCCAGTCGTTCAGCGAGTCCGTACTAACCACCGGTAGTGCCGACGTGGACGGTATGTTCATCTGGGAAGACAACAGTGACAACTATCTGGCTATCAGCACGGAAGGCGATTATACGGCGTATGTTATGTTTATTCCGAGCGACCTCAATTGGTACGCCATTGTGCATAATCTGCCTATCCCCGTGAAAGTTGAGAACGGGGCAGCCACTGGTCTCCAGGAAATCCGCGACAATGTCTCGCCGTCCGCCACACGCAAAGTGCTGATTGACGGACAAATATACCTCATTCGCGGGGGAGAGACCTACGACCTGCAGGGGCGCATTATCCGCAAATAGTGTAACCGCTCACACACATCTTCAAGACCATCAGCCCTAACGGGCTCGATGGTCTTGTTGTTTTTGGAAAACCGTGTGCGGATAATGCGAAATGCGCTATTTTGCACCAGTCGGGCGAAAAATGAAAATAAATTTGGATTTTGGGCGATTTTGTATTATCTTTGTAGGTGAATTAGGGGATGTAACCTGTCCGGAGCGGGATGTCTAAACAGGGGAGTTCGCAAAATCCACGATTGACCCATGACTGCCCCGCGAAAGACCCCCTATAAGCCCCCGACAGACTCCCGACAGACCCGCGACAAATCCGTGATGAATTCACAATGGATTTGTGGCAGACTGATGGTAAACTGACGGCGAATTTGCGATGTGCCTATAACCCACCTATAACAATCCTATCACGTTCAGGAAGTGAAATATCAGGGTAAGGTCAGGGAAAGGTCAGGGAGAATACGTACTACCTAAAAACGCCCAAAAGTACATAGTTTTTGCATAAATCATAAAAATTCAGTATCTTTGCGGGCTACTTTGTGGATTCACAACGAAATAAACCAATTAACGATATGAAGAATTACAAGTTATGGAACGTCATCTGCGGTTGGGTGGTATTTGCCATTGCAGCAGCGACGTACCTGTTGACCATCGAGCCCACGGCATCGTTCTGGGACTGCGGTGAGTTCATTTCTAGTGCACATAAGTTGGACGTGGGACACCCGCCCGGAGCACCATTCTTTATGCTGATGGGGCACTTTGCGCAGTTGTTCGCAAGCGATGTGAGCCATGTGGCGATGTGCGTGAATGCGATGTCGGCATTGGCATCGGCGTTTACGATACTGTTCCTGTTCTGGACGATTACGATGCTGGGACGCAAATTGGTGCAACCCGATTCCGTGGCAAAAGGCATCGCGCTGTTGGGCGCAGGGGCTGTGGGTGCGTTGGCATACACGTTTAGCGATACTTTCTGGTTTTCGGCGATAGAGGGTGAGGTCTATGCCTCGTCGTCGCTGTTTACGGCAGTGGTGTTCTGGCTGATACTGAAATGGGACGAGCACGCCGACGAGGAGGGTTCCGACCGTTGGCTGATACTTATCGCCTATCTGATGGGCTTGAGTATCGGCGTCCACCTGCTGAACCTGCTGACCATTCCCTCCATCGTGCTGGTGTACTACTTCCGCCGTTACGACTTCTCGTGGAAAGGCGTGATAGTGGCATTCCTGTCGTCGGTGGTAATCTTGGCGGCTATCCTGTACGGCATCATTCCGGGTATCCCGACCATTGCGGGTTGGTTTGAGTTGCTGTTTACCAACGTGTTAGGCTGTCCGTTCAACACAGGTTTGGCAATCTACCTTGTGCTGATGCTGGCATCGCTGGCGTGGGCGATATGGGAGACCTACCGCGTTTTGGACAAGAACGAAGCCCTCAACGCGCGCACCATTATCTCGTTTGTGCTGGCACTCACTCTGGCAGGCGTGCCTTTCCTCAAGGAGAGCGTCGTTATCGGCATCGTGGTGATTGCCGCCCTGCTGGTGGTGCTGTTCTGGAAACGCAACGTTATCTCCGCCCGCTGGCTGAATACCGCAGCGATTATGGTGCTGATGGTGGTTATCGGCTACAGCAGTTACGCGGCTATCGTCATCCGCTCCAGTGCCGACACACCTATGGACCAGAACTCCCCCGACAATGTCTTCGCCCTCAAATACTACCTCAACCGCGAGCAGTACGGCGACACGCCGTTGTTCTACGGGCAGACCTACAATGCCCCCGTCAAGTTGGAGGTGAAGGGCAACATCTGCACGCCCATCGAGAAGCAGGGACATGCGCAATACGCACCCGCACCCAAGGTGGATGGCGAGAAAGACCGCTATGCCATTACGGGATACAAGACCTCGTATGAGTTCATGGACGAGTTCAAGATGCTCTTCCCGCGTATGTATTCGCCGCAAGCCAGCCACATTCAGGGCTACAAAGACTGGGCGGACATCAAGGGAAAGCGCGTGCGCTACGACTACTGCGGACAGCAGAAGACCGACTACTGCCCCACGTTCACGGAGAACATGCGCTACTTCTTCCGCTATCAGGTCAACTTTATGTACTGGCGTTACTTCATGTGGAACTTCTCGGGCCGTCAGAACGATTTGCAGTCCTACGGGGATGTATCCAAAGGCAACTGGATAACGGGTATTCCGTTTATTGACAATGCTATGCTGGGCGACCAGTCGAAGTTGCCTACCGAGTTGAAAGAGAACAAGGGGCACAATGTTTACTATATGCTGCCGCTCCTGTTGGGCATCATCGGTCTCCTCTGGCAAACAGGCAAACGCAGCGAAGACGGCAAGAAGAAAGAGGGCTTGCGCTCGTTCACTATCACGTTCCTGCTGTTCTTCCTCACGGGTCTGGCAATCGTGGTGTACCTGAACCAGACGCCTTATCAGCCGCGTGAGCGTGACTATGCGTATGCGGGCAGTTTCTATGCGTTCTGTATATGGATTGGAATGAGTGTCATGGCAATAGCCGAACTCATCAACCGCGCCGTGAAGAACGAAAAGGCACAAGCGGCTGTGGCAACCCTCACCACTTTGGTATGCCTGCTTGTCCCTGCGCAGATGGCTTCGCAGAACTGGGACGACCACGACCGCTCGCACCGCTACTCATGCCGCGACTTCGGTGCCAACTACCTGAAATCCTGCGAGAAAGAGGCAATCATCTTCTCCAATGGCGACAACGACACCTTCCCGCTCTGGTACAACCAGGAGGTGGAGGGCGTAGGCACCGACATACGTGTATGCAACCTCTCCTACCTGCAGACCGACTGGTACATCGGGCAGATGAAGCGCCCCTACTACGAGTCGCCTGCACTGCCTATCTCATGGGAGTACAAGGACTACATGCCCGGTCAGAACGAGGTTGTCTGGGTGGAGAACAAGGTCAAGGCACCGCTCGAGGTCAGCAAGGCATTCCAGTTCCTGCGTTCCGACGACCCGCGCACCAAGCGCAACGGTGACAACTACATACCTACCGACCAA
This sequence comes from uncultured Bacteroidales bacterium, assembly GCA_934692905.1. Taxonomy (GTDB): domain Bacteria; phylum Bacteroidota; class Bacteroidia; order Bacteroidales; family Paludibacteraceae; genus Colicola. The sequence continues at coordinate 47,933 of CAKUUM010000006.1, read as the reverse complement.
CTCTACGTTACCGCACCCGACGGCGAGCATATCAACTTCAAGAAGGCAACGCGCTTTACCCGTTCCGAAATGATGATTATGGAGATGCTCTCCACCAACCAATGGCAGCGTCCCATGTACTTTGCCGCTACCGTGGGCAATGACTACTACCTCGGTCTCGAGCCGTATATGGAACTCACGGGTATGGCATACCGCATCACGCCCGAGCGCAGTGCCGACGGGCAACCCCGCGTCAATACCGAGGTGATGTACGACAACATGATGCACAAGTTCGCCTACGGCAACATGAACTACCCGGGCATCTATGTCGATGAGAACCTGATGCGTATGTGTGTCACCCACCGTATGATGTTCACCCAACTGGCGGAGGCACTCTACTACGAGGGCAAGCACGACAAGGCGCGCGAGGTACTCGACTATGCCGAAGAGGTGCTGCCCGAGTGCAACATACCATACAACTACGCTTCGGCAAGCATGGCGAACATCTACTATGCCCTCGGCGATACCGCCAAGGCTAATTATATGGTGGACCGCATTGCCAACGACTGCTGCGAGTACCTTGTATATGGGGCTTCGCTCAGCAAGGCACGCCGCGCTTCGGTCAGTGCCATCAACCACAAGGCTGCCGTCTTGGGCATGGTGCTGCAGACCGCCAACCGCTACAAGCAAAACGATATAGTGGATAAATACTATCCTATTTATGCTCAATATGCAAGTAGATAAAATCCCCGTCCTGCTACTCACGGGTTATCTGGGTAGCGGCAAGACCACATTGCTCAACCGTATCCTCTCCAATCGGAAGGGGATACGCTTTGCAGTGATTGTCAACGACATAGGCGAAGTGAATATCGACGCCGACCTAATTCAGAAAGGCGGAGTGGTATCCGCACAGGACGACAACCTCGTTGCTTTGCAAAACGGTTGCATCTGTTGTACGCTCAAGATGAATCTCGTGCAGCAACTGCACGACCTCTGCGCCCAACGCGCCTACGACTACATCGTCATCGAGGCGTCGGGTATATGCGAACCCGCACCTATCGCCCAGACGCTCTGTTCCTATCCGCAGATTGTGGCGAAGTCTTCGGCCCCCGTCCCTGTCCTCGACAGCATCATCACCGTCGTGGATGCTCTCCGTATGCGCGACGAGTTCGCTTCGGGTAAGGACCTGCAGGCAACCAACATCGGCGAGGATGACCTTGCCTCATTGGTCATTCAGCAGATAGAGTTCTGTAACCTGATATTGCTCAACAAAGCCAGTGAGGTGACCAAGGACGAACTCAACCACATCCGTGCCGTCATTCGCGCCATACAACCCAAAGCCGAGATAATTGATTGCGACTATTGCGACGTGCCTTTCTCCAAACTTCTTGATACACAACTCTTTTCCTTCGACGAAGTGGCAGGCTCTGCCGCATGGATTGCAGGGGTAGAGGGTGCAGTGGAGGACGATGATGATGACGACCACGATGAGCATCACCATCATCATCACGACCATGACCACGAGCATTTCCACAACGAAGAGGAGGGCGAAGCACTTGAATACGGTATCTCCACCTTTGTTTACTACCGCCGTCAGCCGTTCTGTCTCAATCGTTTCGACGAGTTTGTGGCACGCCATTGGCCCAAAGGCGTGATACGTTGCAAGGGTATGTGCTATTTCGACGACGAGTATGACATGTGTTATGTATTCGAACAGTCAGGCAAGCAGTTCAACCTCAAGCAGGCAGGTGCTTTCTATGCCACGATGCCCAAGGAGGAACTCATGCAGATGATGGCACAGGATCCCACCCTTCGCCGCGACTGGGACGAACGCTATGGCGACCGTATGCAGAAACTTGTCTTTATCGGCCAGCACATGGACAAAGACGAGATAACCAAGCAGTTGGACGAATGTCTTGCCTGATGGTCGGATTGTAGTTCCAGTAAACGGTATTGTCTTTGGAACCGACCAAAGTATATTATTCACTCTCTGAAGTGCAACAGGAGACGGGACTTCCCGCCTCCACGTTGCGCTATTGGGAGAGTAAGTTTGCCGAACTGTCTCCCCGCAAAGACGGGCATGGCAACCGCTACTACACCCAAGCGGATATTGACACCGTCAAGCAAATCCGTTACCTGCGTGATGAACTCCATATTACCCGTATTGAGGCCATCCGAAGGGAATTGCAACGGGGGTCGCGGCAGACCGATGTCAAGCAACGTGCCACTGAAATCCTGACACGTGTCCGACAGGAACTCATTGAAATACGCACCATGATTTAGAAACTGACAACATAAACAACCATCTCGAAATATGCAAACTCCCAACCTACGTACCACGTGGAAGCAACTGCTACCCAACCTACTCATTTTGCTCTTTTTTATTATTGCCGCAGCGATGTATTTTTGGCCATCGTTGCAGGGAAAAGTCATCTTCTCGGGTGACGGTATAGGGGGTACGGCTGCGGTGCATGAGAGTATGGAATACCATAAAACTACGGGTGATTACTCTTTCTGGACCGGCTCCATGTTCTCGGGTATGCCCAACTATCAGATTGGGGGAAACGGCGGCTTCACGGTGGATAAAATTCTCCGTCCTTTCAAATGGTTCTTCGGACTCGGGGCATGGGGGCATCATACGGCGTTCTTTATATTCCTGTTCTACCTCTGTGCTTTTTTCCTCTTGCTCAGGACTTTCAAAATCGACAAGTGGATTAGCCTTGCAGGCGCCTTTGCCATAGCGTTGTCGAGTTACTTCTTTGTCATTATTGCCGCCTCGCACCATGGCAAATGCTACTCCATCACATGGATGACGCTGGTGGTTATCGGTTTTATCCTCACCTACCGCAAGCAGTACGGGTGGGGGGCACTATTGGTGATGTTCTTCACATATATCGGATTCTTCCTTCATCCGCAGATGTCCTATTATATATGTATGATGATAGGCATCTTCTTCTTTGCGGAAGTGGCTATTGCTGCAAAATCCAAAGAGTGGAGGCATTTCGGTATAGCCACAGCCGTCTTTTTTGCATCCTTTGCCGTAGGCATGGGTATGGGTAGCGCCAATGTGTTTGTGAACCAGGAGTATGCCGCCGAGACTATGCGCGGAGGACATTCCGACCTCGTAAAAGACTCTGACTCAGCCAATAAAACCAAAGGTCTGGACCTTGATTATGCCACTGCCTGGAGTTATGGCATCAATGAGACCATGACTTTCCTTATACCTAATTATATGGGTGGCGCCAGCGGCTACAACCTCGGGGCAGACTCCCAATTGGAGCAAGACCTCAAGAAGATGGGTGTTCCTGCCCGCCAAGCCAAGCAGTTCTGCCAATCCGCGCCCACCTATTGGGGTGAGAAGGCATTCACCAGCGGTCCCGTGTATATGGGTGCGATTGTATGCTTCCTGTTCTTGCTGGGTTTGCTGATTGTGGGCGGCCCCTACAAATGGGCATTGCTTGTGGCGACACTGTTCTCTGTGTTCCTGGCATGGGGGCATAACTTCATGCCGCTTACCGAATTGTTTTTCAAGTACTTTCCTGTTTATAACAAGTTCCGTGCAGTAGAAAGCATCTTGATTGTGGCTGAAATCACGATGCCTTTGCTCGGTTTTCTGGCTCTCAAGACTATTGCCGATGGCGCCCTTTCGTGGAAACGTCTCAGCAACAGCATCTTCATTGCAGGAGGTATTACAGGACTTGTCTGCCTCATTGCGGCACTGGCAAGTGGCAGTATAGATGTCACTTCGTCCTACGATGCCCAATGGAAATCGCAAGTGGGGCAACAGATATACGATGCCATCCTCGACCAACGTGCAGCCCTCATCAAGAATGATGCATGGCGTTCGCTGCTCTTTGTTCTGCTCGGCACGGGCGTAGTATTTGCCTATGCCTATGCGCGTTATCATAAGGAGAATATGCGCAACCTCAATATATATTGTGGTCTTGCCCTCACGGTGCTCATAGTGGCTGATATGTGGACAGTGGACAAACGCTTCTGCAACGACAGTATCTTTGTCTCACCCAAGGACCGCGACAAGGCATTCAAGATGTTGCCTTACGAGGAAGAACTGCTCAAAGATGACAGCCATTTCCGTGTCCTCAACCTCACTACCAACACATTCAACGAGGCACGCACTTCCTATTATCTCAAGTCTATCGGGGGTTACTCGGCAGCCAAATTAAGGCGTTATCAAGACCTCATAGATATGCATATCGCCCCCGAGATGAACCCCCTCATGCAGACTATCTCACAGACCTATGGCTTCCAACAGCCCTGCAATGCCGACAGCATCTTCCCTGTCCTCAATATGCTGAACATGAAGTATGCCATCGTGCCTCTCCAGAACGGGCAGCAGATGCCCGTAGAGAATCCGTATGCGATGGGTAACTGCTGGTTTGTCAATGACTTGCAGGTAGTGGATAATGCCAATGATGAGATTGGCGCACTCGCTAAAATCAATCTCCGTAACACGGCAGTGGTGGACAAGTCGTTTGCCGACCGTCTCAATGTGGATATACCTGACATTGCACCCCTTATGGCGTATGACGAAGACAAGATTGCCCTCACTCACTACGCCCCCAACCGCTTGGACTACACCTCACAGAACGAGCAAAACAGGATTGCCGTGTTCTCTGAGATTTACTACCCGCATGGCTGGAAACTCTATCTCCTGGACAAGAACGGCAAACTTGACACAGAACTGCCCCTGGCACGGGTGAACTATATGCTCCGTGCAACCGTTATCCCCGCAGGTACACACAATCTTGCCATGATTTTCAACCCCGAGAGTGTGCACAAGGGCAATGTCCTGTCACTCATATGCTTTGGCGTACTGTTGCTTACGCTATGCGGGGTAACGGTATTAGAGGTTCGCAAACGTAAACATCAGACTATCAACCAGTAAGTATATGCAACAGCGTCACAAAGACCACAACCGATATTTCAACGAACAGGCGGAGTGTATGCGCCGCTATGTGATTCCCTATATTGAGCAGCAACGCCCTGTGACGGCTGATATGCGCGTATTGGAAATAGGCTGCGGCGAGGCCGGGAACCTGCTCCCGTTCCTGGATATGGGTTGCGAGTGTGTGGGCATTGACATTGACCAACCTAAAATTGATGTAGGCAAGACACGCTTTGCCGACCACCCTCATGCCGACCGTATGCACCTTATATGCAACGATATATATAAGGTGCGCCCCGAGGACCTTGGGGAGTTTGACCTCATTGTGCTGCGCGATGTGATTGAGCATATCCCTCATCAGGAGCAGTTTATGCACAATATGAAGCGGTTTATGAATGCCCGCACCATTGTGTTTTTTGGTTTTCCTGTCTGGTGCAATCCATTTGGCGGTCACCAGCAGGTGTGCCGCAACCGAGTATTGTCCCACTTGCCATGGATGCACCTGTTGCCACGACCTCTATACAAAGGCCTTCTCCGTTTGGGGCATGAACCCCAAGGCACTATTGACGGACTGATGGACGTCAAGACCACGGGCATGAGCATACATCATTTTGAGCGGATATTGAAAGATGAGCATTTCCGAGTGTTGCAACATACCCACTACCTCATCAACCCCAACTACCAAATCAAGTTCGGACTTCGTCCGCGTGTCATTCCCCGCTTACTGCAAATACCCTATCTGTCAGACTTTTACACCACGGCGATGTACTACCTTGTAAGCCTGCAGGCATGAGGGGCGATGAGTTGCAGCAACAAAAAGAATCTGTTGTTGCATACTTCTACTTTTTTACGTATCTTTGCGCAGTTATTTGTATCACCAATTTTTGAATCAATAGAGAGGAGAGATGAAGAAATCAGTTATCATTCCTGTTATCGTGGTACTCGTTTTGGGTATTGCGGCATTAGTGTACCTTAACCTCCGCCAGCGTCAGGAGATGGGCGAGATGGTAGAGCAGATGCAGTTTGAGAAAGAGCAACTCGAGGACGAATACGAGGAACTCGCCATTCAGTTCGACGGCTACCAGTCGCCTGACATACACAATGACTCGCTGGTGGAACTGCTCTCGCAAGAGCAACAGCGCGTACAGGATTTGCTGGAAGAACTGCGCATTACCAAAGCCACTAACGCGCGCCGCATCAACGAGTTGAAGAAAGAACTTGCCACCGTACGCCAGATTATGGTCGGCTATGTGCATCAGATAGACTCTCTCGACCGCCTCAACCAGCAACTCGTCACCGAGAATCAGCAGGTGAAGCAGCAATACCAGGAAGTCTCCCGCCAAGCACAGCAGTTGGAGGCAGAGCGCACCCGTCTGACCGAAGTCGTCAGTCGCGCTTCGATGTTGGAAATCACCGACTTCCATATGACATGCCTCAACAAACGCGACCGCAAGACCTCCATTTACAGCCAGATACAGAAACTGCAATTCGACTATACTGTCGGGCGTAATGTCACTTCCCAACCCGGTATGAAAACCATCTATTTGCGCATCACACGCCCCGATGGCGAGGTCATGCAGAAGAGCCCCGACGATACGTTCCCCTTCGAGAACAGCCGTATTGCCTATTCCGTCTCCAGCGAGTTCGAGTATGCGGGCGAAGACATCTCGGGCACGATGTACTGGGCAGTCGAAGAGATTCTCCAAATAGGAGTCTATAATGCCGACTTCTTCATTGATGGCGACCTCATCGGCTCCTTCCCCTTCCAAATTAAGAAATAACATCCTCACGGCAAGGTCGGCAGAATCACATACTAATCACATACTAATCTCATACAGTTACCCCGAGATTGTCTCGGGGGGAATTTGAATAGATAGTGAACCCACATGATTCGGTTAGAGAACATCCACAAGACCTACAACCCGGGCACGCCCAACGCGTTGCACGTGTTGCGGGGCATCAACCTCGACATTGCCGACGGCGAGTTCGTGTCCATCATGGGCGCGTCGGGGTCGGGCAAATCGACACTCCTTAATATATTAGGTATCCTCGACAACTACGACTCGGGCAACTACTACCTCGCGGGGCGGCTCATCAAGGACCTCACCGAGACGCAGGGCGCACGCTTGCGTAACGAGTTGATTGGCTTTGTGTTCCAGAGTTTCAACCTGCTCAATTTCAAGACGGCGGTCGAGAACGTGGAGTTGCCGCTCTACTACAAAGGCGTGCCGCGCCGCGAGCGTCACCGCCTGGCGATGGAGCAGTTGGAGCGCATGGGGCTGACCGACTGGGCAACGCACCTGCCCAACGAGATGTCGGGCGGTCAGCGTCAGCGTGTAGCCATCGCCCGTGCCATCGTGGCGCAGCCGAAAGTGCTGCTTGCCGACGAGCCGACGGGCGCACTCGACTCCAAGACCACCGTCGAGGTGATGAATGTCTTCCGCCAACTCAACGCCGAGGGCATCACCACCATCATCGTCACCCACGAGCAGTCCGTCGCCGACACCACCAACCGCATTATCCACATCAAGGACGGCATGATAGAATAGTGGACCTTCTTCGCGAAATATGGGAGTCGCTTCGACGCAACAAGTTCCGCACCGCCATGACGGGCTTCGCGGTGGCATGGGGTATCTTCATCCTCGTGGTGCTGCTCGGCATCAGCAACGGGCTCGAGAACGGCATCATGGCGAACTACGGCTCCAGTCTCCATAACTCCGTGGATATCTGGACGATGTGGACGTCCGTGCCTTACAAAGGTCTGCCCAAGTACCGCAGTCTCTATTTCACCGAGCGTGAGGCGCAAGCCGTGAAGAGCCTGCCAGAAGTGGAGCGTTTCTCGCGCATTGTCAACACCTATTCGAGCAACCTCAACATGGTCTTCGGCGACCAGTCAGCGTCCATCAACGTCATGGGCGTCGAGGAGGACTACTACCGTATCTTCAAGAAAGACATACAGTTAGGTCGCTTCCTCAACACCCTCGACGACCGCGAGAAGGTCATCGTTTTGGACTCCCGCGCGGTCGAGTCGCTTGCCACCACGCCCGACCGCATACTCGGGCAGTTCGTGCGTATCGGCAACATCAACTTCCGCGTCATCGGCATCTGTCTCAACGGCGACCGTTGGCGCGGCGCCACGGTGTATATCCCATTCTCCACCCACCAGACCATCTTCAGCACCGACCACCATTTCGACAAAATGTGCATCACCATGCGCAGCGGCACACGCAACATCGAGCCCCTCATCAAGCGCACCCTCGCCCCGCTCATGCAGTTCGACGAGTCCGACCCCGAGGCGGTGGGCGTATGGAGCCAGGAGGAAGCCATCGAGGAACAGAACAAGGTGATGGACGCTATCCGCCTATTTATCTTGCTGTTAGGACTATGCACACTCATGTCGGGAGCCGTGGGCGTGAGCAATATCATGCTGGTGTCTGTTCGCGAGCGCACCAAGGAACTCGGTATCCGCAAGGCACTCGGCGCACCGCCCCGCACCATTATGGCATCGGTTGTTGGCGAAGCCCTTGCCATCACCACGCTCTTCGGGGCGATAGGTATGTTCCTCGGTATGGGCATCATGTCGTTGGTAAGCAGTATCTTAGGGGCAGACGGAGGCGACGACCAACTCATCATCAACCCCACCGTGGACATCGGTGCCGTGCTGCTGGCACTGGCAATCCTCATCGTCATTGGTGCCATAGCAGGTGCCACACCCGCCCGCAAAGCAATGAAAATCAGACCTATAGAAGCAATGAGAGATAAATAAACCATGGACTTCTTCAACGAAATATGGCTCACCATCTCCAAGAACCGCTCCCGCAGTCTCCTCACGGGCTTCGGCGTCTTCTGGGGCATGATGATTCTGCTGGCGTTGGTCTCGATGGGCGACTCGCTCAAGTCCGCCGTGTGGTCGCATGTCGAGGGCTTGGCGACCAACTCCACCTTCATCGGCACCTCCGCCACCAGCCTTCCCTACAAAGGTCTGCAGAAAGGTCGTCAATGGGACATCGTCAATAGCGACCTCCCCGTCCTCCGCCGCGAAGCCCCGAGTGCCGATGTCGTGTCAGCCGTCAGTTTCAAAGGCGAGTGGGATAACAACGTCCGCTACGGCGACCGCAAAGGTTCCTATAGCATCCTCGGCGTGTCCCCCGACTTCCCCAAAGTGATGTACATCCCCATTCTCTACGGGCGCAATGTCAACGACATCGACCTCGGCGAGCGTCGCAAAGTCTGCGTCATTGGCAATCGTGTTTACCGCGAACTCTTCCCCGAGGGCGGCGATGTCACGGGGCGCATGCTCCGTGTGGGCAGTATCCAGTATCGCATTATTGGTGTGCGCCGCAAAGCCACAATGGACATATACATCGGCGGGCACCCCGACGAGCAAGTCGTTCTGCCCCTCACCACCCTCCAACAGGTGTACAATTTCGGCGAGAATATCGACATGATTATGGCAACAGCCAAACCCAATACGCCCGTCAGCCTTGTCGAAGACGAAATCAAATCCACCCTGAAACAACTCCATTCCGTCGCGCCCGATGACCAACGCGCCACATGGTCTATGAATATGGAGGAGCAATTCAAGTCCGTCAACTACCTCATGCTCGGACTCACCCTCCTCATCTGGCTGGTCGGCATCGGCACGCTCATCTCGGGTGCCGTGGGCGTCAGCAACATCATGCTGGTCACGGTCCGCGAGCGCACCAAAGAGATTGGTATCCGCCGCGCCCTCGGGGCGAGTCCGCGCGTCATCGTCCGCCAGATACTGGCAGAAAGCACCCTCCTCACCTTCCTCGCGGGTGTCCTCGGCATCGTCGCAGGCGTCGGCGTAGTGCAGTTGGCGGGCATGCTGCTGAAGGACAACGAGATGTTCGGCACCATGCAGGTCAGTTTCTCGGTGGCTGTCTGCGCCCTTATCCTGCTGATACTCATCGGCTTGCTCGCCGGACTCCTCCCCTCCTCCCGTGCCCTCTCCATCAAACCCATCGAAGCCCTCAGTGAAGAATGACCCCAAAACGCCCCCATAATATACCTACAACCGCCATTCTCGCATATTATGGCATAACTTTTGTAGTAAAAAGGTTACACATGTATAACCATTTAGTATAACTGCATCATGTCGCAGGTAACTCTCAAAAAGGCATTTCAATCGTGGCAGGACATTCAGCCCCTCTCCGAAAGGGACAAAGAGCGTCTTAGCCGCCGCTTCACCATCGACTACAACTATAACAGCAACCACATCGAAGGAAACACCCTCACCTATGGTCAGACCGAAATCCTCCTGCTTTTTGGCAAAGTCGTCGGCGAAGCCACCGTCCGCGATATACAGGAGATGACGGCAAGCAACGTCGGACTGCGCATGATGTCCGAGGAGGCGACCCTCCGTGACATGCCGCTCACGCAGACCTTCATTCGCACCCTCCACCAGACCCTTCTGCGTGAAGACTACACCGTCTATCGCCAGTTGCCCACGGGCTTGCAAACCTCCTACATCATACACGCGGGGCAGTACAAGACGCGCCCCAATTCGGTCATCACCCGCTACGGCGACCGCTTCGAGTACGCCTCGCCCGAAGAGACGCCCGCCCTCATGACCGACCTCGTCAATTGGTACAACGCTGCCGAAGAGGCGGGCAGACTCACCCCCGTCGAGTTGGCTGCCCTGTTCCACTATCGCTATATCCGCATCCACCCCTTTGAGGACGGCAACGGACGCATCGCGCGCCTGATGGTCAACTACATCCTCGCGCGCCACGGACTGCCTATGATTGTAGTGCGCAGCCGCCACAAGCAGGACTACTTGGATGCGCTTCACCAGACGGACATGCTCGTCGGCTCCTCCCCGAGCGACGGCGCGCACGCCCAAATCACCGACATTGCCCCCTTCCTGCGTTACTTCCAAGGGTTGGTGGCAACAGAGGTGTACAACGACTATCTTTTCGTCACCCGCCGCAACGAAAATACGTGGTGGTATGACGGCGAGATGATAGAGTTCCGAACCCCTAACTATGCTGCTATACTGCGACTTATGCAAACGCGCCCGACCCTCACGCAGGACGAAATACAGCAGGAAATAGGCATCAGCAAAACTGCCATACGCAAACTGCTCACCCAACTGTTGGACAAGAACTACGTCGAGCGGCAAGCCGATGGAGGTTGGCGGGTCATCATCACACCATCCGTTTGATACGATTCTATCCGTTCTTTATAAATATGCAAATTATGTTAAAATTCGATGCTTCTATCCCAGTTTCATCCTCGTGCCAAACAGCAAGGGATGCGCAAGGGATACGCAACCCATAGGCAACCGATACGCATATAACATCATTAACATTTGCCAAAACAAAACAACCCATCAACCCACCGCATAACAACAACCCTCGAGCAACGGTAATAAGTCTTTTTTCCTTATTCCTTGCTCCTTACTCCAAACAAGCAATATGAAACAAGCAAAGAAATGGATTATCCTGACGCTCATCGCCATTCTTGTGGCAGGTGTCTTTGTCTGGTTGTGGCAGCGTTCGCGTCCCGAACCCGTCGTGTACGAACAAATCACCGTCACCACGGGCAACATACAGAAGCGCACCATTGTAACAGGCAAGGTGCAACCCCGCGACGAGGTCGAAATCAAACCGCAGATTTCCGGCATCATCGCCGAACTCTACAAGCAGGCGGGCGACAAGGTCAAGGCGGGCGATGCCATTGCCAAGATAAAGGTCATTCCCGACATGAGCCAACTCAATGCTGCCGAGTCGCGGGTGCGTCTCGCGCAATACAACGCCGACAACTCGCGCAAGGTCTATCAACGCGACTCCTCGCTGCTCGCGCAGGGTGTGGTGGCGCAGGAGACTTTCGAGACCTCCCGACTGCGCTACGCCTCCGACCTTGAGGAACTGCAAGCCGCCATCGACAACCTCAGTATCACCCGCGACGGGGTAGCGCAAAAGGCTGACGCAAAGGGCTTTACCAACACCATAGTGCGTGCCACAATCACGGGCACCATTCTCAACGTGCCTGTCAAAGTCGGCAACTCGGTCATCCAAAGCAACACTTTCAACGATGGCACCACCATCGCCACCGTTGCCGATATGCAGGACCTCCTTTTCGTCGGCAATATCGACGAGACCGAGGTGGGCAAACTGCGCGAAGGCATGCGCATGGACTTGCTTATCGGAGCCCTCAACGACCGGCGCTTCACCGCCTGCTTGGAGTATATATCGCCCAAAGGCACGGAGCAGAACGGGGCGATGATGTTCGAAATCAAGGGTGCCGCGTCCATTCCCGACAGCATCGTGGTGCGCGCGGGGTATAGTGCCAATGCCGAAATCGTCCTTGCCGAACGCCTCGGCGTACTCTCCATACCCGAATCCACCGTGGAGATGGAAGGCGACCAAGCCTTTGTCCAACTCTTCACCGACACCGTCACGCAGACTTTCGACCGCCGTGCCATCACCACCGGACTCTCCGACGGCATGAACATCGAAGTCACCTCGGGTCTCCGTCAGGGTGACATCATTCGCGGCAACCAGAAATAAGAATGTCTATGAAACGCCTTTTCTTCCTCCTTGCCGCATTGTGCATTATGCATAGCACATTCTGTATAGAACTAACATTAGGACAATGTATTGACTCCGCCCTCACCAACAGTCTCTCTGTCCGCAGGCAGGGCAACCAATACGCTTCCCAGCGGCTCCAGTACACGCAAGCCAAGGCGAACATCTCGCCGAGCATCAGCGGCTATGTCGGTCAGAACTGGGTCTTCGGACGCTCCACGGGCGCGGACAATATCAGCCGCCCGCAAAACTCCTCGCAGACCTCCTTCAACCTCTCGGCGAACATCGTCCTTTTCGACGGCTTGCAGATGAAGTACAACATCGACCAGGCGAAAGCAGCGATGCAGTCCTCCGAAGCCGACCTCGAGGCTATCAGGCTGAATATCAAGATGAACATCTCCACAATGTTCCTGCAGGTATTGCTCAACAAGCAACTGCTCCGCGTGGCGGAAAGCCAACTCGAAGACACACAAATCAAACTCCGCAAGGACTCCGCACTCGTAGCCGCACAACGCCTTGCCGAAGGCGAACTGCTGTCCTTGCAGGCACAAGCCGCCAAAGAGGAACTCGCTGTCATTCAGCAGCGTAGCACCCTCAGCCTCTCGCTCCTCGACCTTGCCCAAGCCATCGAACTCACTGACTGCAACCGTTTCGACATCGTCGAGCCGGCTCCCGAAGAACTGCAAGGCGGGCTCCTGCCGAACAACGATGATGTCTATCAACAGGCACTCGCATACCGCCCCGAGATACGCGCACTCGAATACGCCATCCAAGCCAACGAAAGCGCATTGAAGGGCTATAAGTCCGCCTACTCGCCCACTATCTCCGCGGGAGCCTCTGTCGGCACGGGCTACTACGATATGCAGGGCGCGGACAATGCCGCCTTTGGGCAGCAGATGGGCGACAACTTCAGTTCCACAGTGGGTCTGAGTCTCAGCGTACCCATTTACGACCGCCTTCAGACCACCACCGCGGTGAAACGGCAGAAGATTGCCGTAGAGAACGCACGCCTTGACCTTGAACAGCAGAAGAAGGACCTGCGCAAAGACATAGACCAGGCGTACTACAACGCCTTGGCTGCCCAACAGGAGAAAATCAGTGCTGCCAAGTCCGAGTCTTCCGCCCGCGAAGCCCTCCGCTATGCCGAGCAGAAGTACGATGCCGGCCGCACCACGGCTTACGAATACCGCGAAGCAAAGACCTCCTACCTCCAAGCCCAATCCGCTTATCTCCAAGCCTACTACAACTACATCTTCCGCCTCCGCATCCTCCACTTCTACGCCGGCACCCTCTAACCGAAGAACTTCCCCTCTACCATATTAGAACTTTCCCTCTACCATATAGACACAATGGACATATTCACTTGATGTTCATTGTGTCCTCTTTTTGTGCAATTTACAAATAACATTTGCATATTTCCCATTTTTGTAGTACTTTTGCATTTGTGAGTGAGCGTGTTATGCCGCATATACGACATAACAACACACGCACAATATACATAAAAAGGCGTTTATTGACGCTTTGTTCTGATGTATAGAAATCTCGCAAATTTCAAGCATCTTCAGAGCATAGCAACGATTGACGTCTACGGGATATAAGTATATTCCGCCAATCTGCTTGAAGAACAGGCGTGTACCTGTTGCAGTGACAAGAGTGCTTTGGCACGTTTGTTTTCGTGTGCATATCTGTGCAGTACCCGTTTGGGTATGACTAGATATGTGTAGATTGGCGTTTTAACATGGCTTATATCTGCGTGGGCTTCGCGTTGTCTGTTCTAAGATGCAAGGCAATGCGAGAGCCTCTATACATGGAACGACAGCGGTCGATTTCCACGCTTTTTTTATGTTGTTACCGATAGTTCCAACATAGAAAACGATATATGCAAACCATTGTATCTCTGTATTTTAGGTTTCGTAACCTTATCCTCTACGGACTCATCGGCGGCTTCTGTTCCGCCCTTGACTTCGGCATCTACACCCTTCTGTGTCACTTCGACCTCATGCCCTACTTGTGGGCAAATATCCTCAGTGTCCACTGCGGCATCTTCTGCAGTTTCTTCCTCAACCGCTCCTTCAATTTCCGCGTCAAGGACAAGCCAACCCAACGCTTCCTCATCTTTTATGCAGTCGGACTCACAGGTTTGGCACTCAGCGAGGGACTGCTCTATAGCATGGTCTCTCTCGCAGGTCTTAACCCGTTGGTTTGCAAACTGTTCACTATTGTTATCGTCGCCCTTGTGCAATTCTTTCTTAACAAATATATCACCTTCAAAACCCAATCAGCATGAAAGACGTAGTCTATCTTGTGATGCCCGCCTACAATGAGGCGGATAATATCCAAACCGTTATCAGTCAGTGGCATACCGTCTGCGAGCGCATCTGCGCGGAAGGCAATACCGCCCGCCTTGTCATCGCCAACGATGGCAGCAAGGACGACACATTCCGTATCATGGAGCAGTTGCAGCCGCAGTATCCCTGTCTGCTACCCATCGACAAGCCCAACTCGGGGCATGGCGCCACCGTCCTGTATCTTTACCGGTATGCTATCGAACATGGTGCCGACTTTGTGTTTCAGACGGATAGTGATGGACAAACGCTACCCGAAGAGTTCTGGCAGATGTGGGAGCACCGCCACGAATACGATTTCCAAATCGGCACCCGCGGCGGACGGCAGGATGGTGCAAGTCGTGTGTTTGTCACCAAGACCTTACGGCTGGTGGTGTGGCTGATGTTCCATGTGTGGGTGCGGGATGCCAACACCCCGTTCCGACTGATGAGCGTACCCCGCCTGAAGGAGGTGCTGAGGTATATACCGGACGACTTCTTCCTTGCGAATGTGGCAGTGTCAGCCATCGCGGTGAAGCGCAAAGAGCGCATTGCATGGTACCCCATCACCTTCCGTCCCCGCCAGGGTGGCGTGAATAGTATTAACATGCGGCGTATCTTCCGCATCGGCATCCACGCCCTCCACGATTTCCGAACTATCAATAAATCTCTCAAATGAAAAAAGAAACATTTACAACCGTTTTGCGCTACCTGCTGCTATTTGCAGGAGTAACCTCTCTGCTCATTCCCATTATCGGTTCTTTTCGTATAGGAATTGATGTGGATTCTGCTATTATCTTGACAGAAATGGAACGTATTTATGAAGGATATGTTCCTTACAAAACACTCCATCTCAATTACCCGCCATTGTGGTTCTATATGATGGTGGCACTGAAATGGTTGTTCCATGTTCCGTATGGTTGCTACCCGTTCTACTTGGTGGTACACTATTTGTTCTCAATAGGTTGCGCTTATTTCATCTATGCGATTTCTTGTTTGTTCGGCGCGTCTAAGAAAGTCGCATTATTCACAACATGGTTGTTTTTAATGAGCATACATTGGTTATGGGGGAATTGTGTGCTCTTCGAGATGCCCACATTGTTTTATGGGCTGTGTGCCTCTTTCTTGGCACTGAAAATGAAAGATAAACCGATATGGCATTTCTTGTATATTGGCACACTTGCCTGTGCATCATTTTTATGTAAGCAATTCGGTGCCGGATATAGCCTGTTGGTTATCTATCTGATTGTGGCTTTCTGTGACCAAAATAGATGGAAGAAAGCGGGAATGTTCTGTATAGGATATGTGATACCATTGATGATATGCTGGTTTATATGGGGCAAAAATATTTTTACGTCTATACTGCTAAACGGCTATGGTACAACAACTATGGAATTAGCAGGTTGGGATTGTTCTTTAACGGGCAAATTGTCTTGTATAGCACACAACTTGTTATATTTTTGTAACCGAATAGCACCAATTGTATATGTTGCCCTCCTGATGCTTCCGCTTGTCATTCGCCAGGACAAATGGAGAGAAATGTTATTTTGCATATTCGGCATAGGAGGTTTTGCTTTGCAGTTCTACTTTGTACAGGGAGGGTTGCATTATTTTCAACTATTGCTTCCTTTTGGTGTTTTGCTTGTTCCGATACTCTCTACACTAAGCATGAACAAATGGTGTAAAATAGTCTTGTATATGGGAATAGGTTTGATGGTAAGTCTCTCTGTTTATTCTACTTATAGAAATAGGGTCTATAAACGGTATATCAAAAATCGTCAGCAAAATGAACAGAAGGCTATCGCACAACGCATCAATGAGTTAGTACCGCAGGATGCGACCGTTTGGGTAGCGCATGGGGGATTGCAATACTTGAATTATCTGTGCAATTTACATCCTGCAAATATGGCGGATGTTGGTTATGCCTGTGGTCCGTTGGAGATTACAAAAGAGAAAGCGTGGAAACAAGCAAAGTCATGCGACTATGTTATTCATTTCTCACGCATATACGAATACGAGTATTATTTTGATACCCAAATGGATAACTATCTCAAGGCTTTTCCTGTAGATTCTGTAGATGCAGGAGGGAATATCCTGTTGCGCAAGATGAAATAAAGTTATCTCTTAGGTTGAACGACCTGACGGACTACACCATCCTCATCGCTCCCGAATTGTACCAATATCGTCCTGACAACACTGACCAATGGCAAAGCATCCATGGCAATCACCGTACATGGCTCCGCACTTCACCTATGGATAGATAAGCACAATCCCAAAACCTCCCTCTTCCTGCGCGGACATATTGCCTGCGTACAGGTTTTGCATGTCATCTCGGTTTGGGTTTTATTATATTGTGCAGTTTTTTGTTGGTTGGTTGTTGTCTGTTGTTGACCTACCCCCTTGTACATATCTCAAATTTGTTGTACTTTTGCACACTCCTTGGCAATCCCGCCTTAAGAGTTGTTTTTATGACAGAAACATTCTACCATACTCTTCCCAACGGCGTACAGATAGTACACCGCCCGCTGCCGTCGGAGGTAGCCTACGTCGGCATTATGGTCGGCGCAGGCACCCGCCACGAGCAGCCCGGGCAGAACGGCATCGCCCACTATATCGAGCATTGTGTCTTCAAAGGCACCGAGCACTACACCGCCCGCCAAATCATCAACCGCATAGAGGGAATAGGTGGCGAAATCAATGCCTATACCACCAAAGAGGAGACCACTTTCTATGCCGCCACGCTACGTGGGCATTGGCGTGCCACACTCCACCTCATCGCCGATATGGTGCTTCACCCGACCTTCCCCAAGCACGAGACCGACAAGGAACTCACCGTCATCTACGACGAGATAGAGAGTTACAACGACTCCCCCAGCGAACTCATCTACGACGACTTTGAGAACCTCATCTTTCGCGGACATCCCCTCGCCATGCCCATTCTCGGAACCAAAAAGACGCTGCGCCACATCGCCAAGTCTCCCGCTGCACCCCTCGCATGGATGCAGACGTACTATCGCCCCGAACGCATGGTCTTGTTCGTATTGGGCGACATTCCTTCCAAACAAGTGGTCGCATTTGCAGAAAAGGAACTGGGCAACCTGCCTACCATCTTCCCTGACCTTATCGGGACCTTACCGAGTGGATTCAAGGAAAACTCCGAACCTGCCACCGTCACATACCGCCGCCATACCCATCAGGCTCACGTTATGATAGGCGCGCGCGCGTACGCGATAGGGCACCCTCGTCAACTCGCTATGTACCTGCTCAACAACATCCTCGGTGGCGGCAGCCTGTCCAGCCGCCTCAATCTCAGTCTGCGTGAGCAACGGGGATTGGTATATACCATTGAGTCGCAGTACACCCCGCTGAGCGACACGGGTTACTGGAGCATATATCTGGCGTGCGAACCCCAACACAAAGACGAGTGTATTGACTTGTGTATGAAAGAGTTGAAGCATCTCCGCGACACCCCGCTCACTACCTTGCAGTTCCACCGTGCCTTGCAGCAACTACAGGGTCAAATGGCTATCTCGGCAGAGAATCAGGAGAATAACGCCCTTTCCATGGGCAAACAAATGCTCTATTACCATCGCGCACCACTGTGGCAAGAAACTTTCCATCAAATATCACAAATCACACCCATTATGCTGCAAGAAACGGCAATTGGCGAATATAATGACAATAACATTTCTATTTTACAGTACGATTAGTTACGAATAATTCGGTCGTAACATACATTTTATCCGAAAAAGCACAAAAAACGCTATAAAATCGCACTGCTTCTTGTATGTGTCGATTTTATTCATTACCTTTGCGCACTTTTTCTATTGTGGGCTACTGGATTTTACGAAATAGGAAGTAGCATTTTGCTATAGGAAAAGCCGTAGTTGAGCGAATAAGGTTGTGAAAACCAAGTGAGTTGAACTTAACTTAATGTAGAACTAATACAAAAATAAAAAACGAATGAAAAAAATCTTTATGCTTTTGGCGCTATGCTTGGTCAGCCTTGGAATCATGGCTGAGAAGCAGATTAGCGGTGTGGTCGTCGATGAGAAAGGCGAACCCATTATCGGTGCCAGTGTGCAGGTAAAAGGCACCACCACGGGTACCATCTCTGACTACGACGGAGAGTTTGCATTGTCCGTGCCTGATGATGCTACCACGCTTACTGTCAGTTTCGTAGGTATGCAGACACAGGAAGTGGAAATTGCAAAGAATATGCGAATTACCCTTCGTGAAGTTACTGAGATGATTCAGGAGGTGGTGGTTACCGGTTATGGTAATGTTACCAAAGGTAGTTTCGCAGGTTCCGCACAAGCCGTAAATGCCGAAAACATTGAGAAGAAGAGTCCTACGGAGATATCTAAGGCACTTGCAGGTGAGGTAGCAGGTGTGCAAGTCATCAATACATCAGGTCAGCCAGGTTCCAATGCTACTATTCGTATTCGTGGTATTGGCTCTATTAATGCCTCTACGGCTCCTTTGTATGTGGTGGATGGTGTTACCTACGATGGCGATATTTCATCTATAGATCCTGGTGATATAGCTTCGACCACCATTTTGAAGGACGCTACCGCCACTTCGTTGTATGGTAGCCGTGGTGCTAATGGTGTTATTGTTATTACAACCAAGAAAGGTTCTTCTAATGAGGAGGGCAAGATTGAGGTGGATGTGAAATATGGTGCCAATATGCACTTGCTCCCTATGTATGAAGTTATTACAGACCCCAACGAATACATTGAGATGGCATGGTTGAGTTTGTACAATGCGCAAGCCAAGGATAAGGATGATCCCAATGATAGTTTCAATCGTGGTGTAAATGCTGCAAACCAGTTGTTTAGTGCTACAGGCAAGGGGCTTCCTGTTGATTATAACTTGTGGGGACAGACGGGTACAAACTTGATTAACCCTGTTACGGGAAAAGTGCAAGATGGTGTAGGGCTTTTGCCTGCCTATCAGCAGATGGAGAGTTGGGAGAATAGTATCTTCCGTGTAGGGCAAAAGGCTAATGCTACAGTTAAGATTTCTGGTGGTAATGAGAAAGTAAACTACTACACCAGTTATGGTTATCTCAAAGATGAGGGTTACTATATTGGCTCTGACTATGACCGTTTTACGGTTCGTGGCAATATAGAGTATAATGCTAAAAAATGGCTGAAGGGGTCTTTGAATATGGCATATACCTATTCTAATCTCAATAATCCTGGACAGGGTAGCAATATGAACAACGGTTTTGCCTATGTGAATGGCATTCCTCCAATCTATCCTGTATTTATGTACGATGAGAATGGTAATCGAATCGTTGATGCCAAGACGGGAGACTACGCATATGATTATGGTATGCGCGAAGGTTCAGGACGTGGTTTCGGTTCTGGTATCAATCCCGCAGGTGCGTTGCGGTACGACAAGCAAAACACCAAGGCTCACAATGTGTCTGTATCAGGAGGCTTGGATTTCAAGTTGTATAAGGGACTGAAATTGGAATTATTGGTCGGTGCACAGTATTTAGGCGCGAACACCGGTAAGTTAACAAATAAGTACTATGGTGATGCCGCAGGTATCGGTCGTATCTACAAGGCACAACAAAACTATCTCATGATAGAGGCTAAACAATTGCTGAAATATAATACCACAATAGGTGACCATGTGATTGATGTATTGGCAGGGCACGAGACTTCTCTCGCCACCAGTTCGGTGATGTATGGACAAAAGAATCGTATCAGTGATCCTAACAGTCTTGAGTGGGGTAATGCTGTGCAAAATAGTTATATGTCGTCCTACACCTCCCAGCGTGCATTGGATAGTTACTTGATGCAAGCATCGTATTGGTATCATGACCGCTATGGTTTCACGGGCAACTACCGTGCTGATGGCTCCAGCAACTTTGCCAAAGGACGCCGTTGGGGGCATTTCGGTTCGGTCGGCTTAGCGTGGAAGTTCACTAATGAAGACTTTATGCAACCGGCATCCGATGTACTGAAAGATGGTAAGTTGCGTTTCAGTTGGGGTATGCTTGGTAACCAATCTATTGGTTCTGATGCTTATCACAATATGTATGATATACGTTATTCTGATGGCTTGATAGGTTATGTTCGTTCTTCTGTGGGAACACCTGATTTGACATGGGAGAGTACTAGTATCTATGATGTTGGCTTGGAGTTCTCTATTATGAAGTATTTGGACGTAGAGTTGGATTACTATTATAAGGTGACTAGCAATTGTTTGATGCCGTTGTACGTAGCTCCCTCGTTGGGTTACTCAGCACGTTATGTGAACGATGGTAAGATATCCAATCAAGGTATTGAGTTTCAATTGAATGTACATGCAGTAGAGACACGCAATGTACGTCTTGATATTCGTATGAATGGTGGTTTCTACCGCAACAAGGTACTCGCCTTGCCTAAGAACATCGATGAGGATGGTATAGAAAGTGAAATGACAACCAATGGTGGTCTCGTTGTTGGGCATGGTATGTACGATTATAGGATGGTACAATATGTAGGAGTGAATGAGAAAGGCGAGGCTGAATATGTTGGTTATTACGATGCAGATAAGGGAGAATTTGGTTCTTTAAATGCATCACTGATTGAAGATGGAGTGACGGGGCAGAGGAATCATATTTCAGACGTGAATGACTATCGTTTGAACCACCCGAATGCTCAAATAGATACAGTACATACTACGCAATACAACTATTGTGGTGCTGATTTCATTGGAAAAAAGGCAGAACCTGATCTGGAAGGTGGTTTCGGCTTTGACTTAGAAGTCTATGGTGTCACGTTGAGTGCAACTTGCAGTTACCGTATTGGTGGTTACGGTATGGACTACACCTATATGCAGTTAATGGGTAATAATCGTATCGGTAACTACAACTGGCACGTGGATATGCGTAATGCGTGGACAGAGAATAATACAGATACCAATATTCCTCGTCTGAACAATGGTGGAGATTCGTATTCAGCAAGTTCTTCTGACCGTTTCTTGACCAGCAACTCTTATTTGGCATTGAACAATGTCCGTTTGGGATATACGTTCCCGAAGAAACTGTTGGATAAAATAAAAGTTAAACGCTTGGAACTCTATGTGCAGGGAGACAACTTGGCCCTCTTGGCAGCGCGAAAAGGTTACAACCCAACCGTTAGTGCTACGGGTAGTTCGAGTTCGTATCAGTACACTCCGCTCTCTACTGTAGTTGGTGGCGTAAAAATTGTATTCTAATGAATGTTTGATAATGGAACATCTAAAAGAAAGGGAAAATAATATGAAAAAAAATATAGTAGTTCTGTTCTTTGCATCTTTGGCATTAGTGGGATGCAGTGATAGTTGGTTGGATCGCCAATATGATGGTGGCAGCATTAGCCAAGAGAAGTACGATGCATTGGGTACCGACAAGTTGGAAGGGGCTATGCAAGGTTTGTACACGCGAATCTACACTATGAACTCCAGCGATCACGATGAGTTCGGACAGCGCAGTATTGACTTGTGGGGTGACATCCTATGTGGCGACATTGCCGTAACAGATAAAACGTATGGCTGGTTGTATAAGGACGAGCAGATGCTTACGTATTCTCGTACAGGAACTATTTGGACATTCTATTATAAGATGCTGTCTGATATCAATAGTACCATTTTCAGTATTGAGAGTAGTAGTAGTTTGTCTGACTTGATTGCACAATATGGTTATCCGAGTCCTACTTGTGCTTACAAGTATTCTTCCGAAGAGACTACTTATGCTCTGTATTTGGCTCAGGCACTTGCTATGCGTGGCTATTGCTATAGTAGTTTGGCACGCCTGTACACGCCGGTAGAGACCTGTGATTATATGCGAGGCAAGACGATTGAGTCTTATCTTTGTGTTCCTATTTATACGGAAAATAATTATGAAAATCCGCAACCCCTATCCACAAGTGCGGCTGTGTATAATCGTGCATTCAATGATTTGAAGAAATCTATTGACATATTCGACCTGTTCGGTGCTTACTATAAAGATTCCATTAATGATGGAGGTGAGTTCAAACGGCATAGTAAGTTGAGTATGGATATCAATGTGGCTCGTGGTCTGTTGGCTTATGCATATCTGAACGCGGCTCCATATTATAAGTCCATTGATATGGCTACGGCTATGGACTACAATCGTAAGGCATATTCTTATGCCAATGATGTTATCCAAAGCGGAGAATACAGCATTATTATGAACGACAAACTGTACAGTACGGGCTTTAATAGTGTGGACAACGCCAGTTGGATATGGGGACAGCATGTGGTAACAGAGACTACCGGTGGTCTGCGTTCATGGTTCGGACAAATGGATATTCACTCCTATAGTTATGCTTGGGCTGGTGACACCAAAGTGATTGATGACAACTTGGAAGGGCAAATTTCAGCATGGGACGGACGTAAGCGCTGGTTCAACGACGGAAAAGTAAAAGCAAAATTCAAAGGTTGCCCCGATGGTAAGTTCTTTTCTGCAGCCTCTCCTACATCTACCAACACGGATGACATTGACCGTGAGTGGTTGAGTGACAATATCTTGATGCGTATAGAAAGTATGTACTTGATTGCTGCTGAAGCTTGCTGTGCCATTGACTCACTGGATGCCGCTGTCGGTTTCTTGACTACGATAACAGACCAACGTTTGAACGATAAGTATCCTGATGCAGCATCAGATTATGCAGCGTATAAGGCAGGGTTGACATCTCAGTCTGCCATCTTGAATGCTTTGGAATACAACTGGCGCATAGAAATGTGGGGTGAGGGCTATGGTTTGCAGACTTTCCGCCGTTTGGTTCCGCAGTTGACATCAGCAACTGCACGTAAGCGTGGCGGCAACCATTCTTCTGCTGATGGGGCTGAAGTAAAACCTGAGATGAGTAATTTCAACTTTACGATTCCTTCATCAGAATCAACGTATAACCCTAATATTAAAAATTGATAATTAATAAACCAATTAAACATTACAAGTTATGAAGAAAGTATTATTTTTAGCAGCCTCCGTATTAGGTTCTGCTCTATTGTTCTGTAGTTGTAACAACTCAAAGAATCCTGATAACGGGGGTGGAACAGCAGTAACGGCTATTTCCGTTGTTCCTACATCGTACACGTTTACTTTGGGCGATGAACCTCTGCGTTTGGTTTACACCTTGACACCTAAGGATGCTAAGGCTGACTTGGAATGGACTTCTTCCAACGAGGAAGTGGCTACGGTGGATAATAATGGCTCGGTAACTGCGCTGAATGTCGGTCAAGCAAACATTACTGTAACTGTCAAAGGTACTGATTTGAAAGCAGTTTGTAGTGTAACGGTATCCTCTTTAGAAGATAATTTGGAATTCCGTGAGGCGTATGTGACTATTACAGATTATGACTCTATCAATACAATTGCTTATCATCATGGAACATTTGGAGATATCAATGTGCATAAAGGCAAAGGACGTGTTCAACTTTTTACAAAGGGATTGTATTTCAACGCTTCTGGTAAATTGGATGGCTCTGAGCGTGGTGGTTGGATATATATAAGTACGCCGATTGCCTTGGCTTATGCAGATGAAAACAAAGAGAATGCTGAGTTCACAAAACAATTCCCCTCAGGAGGTGTTATGTTTAGTCTTGGTGAGTTCGCTATAGACCTTGAACCTGCAGATACACTTGAAGTTAAGTGGCATCATGCTCACAAGGGCGTTGTTGACAATACCGTATTTATGGGATACCTCAATAAGTGGTTAACGAGTTTCAACGAAAAGGGTGAGTTCACCGAGGATAACTATACTGATTTTGTCTATGCAGGTATTAAGGGTATTACCGGTACCACGCTTAAATTGATGGAGTATGGCGTGAATGACAAAGGTGAAGGCGAATATAGTGCATATCCTAATTGGTTGTGGAAATATACCCCGAACGCTATTGTCACAAGTGGCGAAATATACATCGGTTCGGAAGAGGGCTCAAGTAAATATATGAACAAGATTGAGTATATGAACTTGAATATGCGTTTCGTACAAACGGACGAAAATGGTATTCCCGGTGTATTCTCTACCCAAGGAGAGGATGGCAAGATTGTGATTAAGAGTACTGGTGTAGAACTTGGAGAGGAGAAGTCTTATATGTATGGAGAGAAACCGGCTAACGCACCTGCAGGTTTCAGTATTTTTGTTGACCATATTCCTCCGTTTGTTGGAGAAGAAGGCGAAGAGACGATTGCTTTGCCCGCTACTCACCTGACAATCAAGTAAGTGCTCGGTTAGACACACATTGATTAGTGATAACTAAAACGAAGGCATCCTGCAAGTGGGATGCTTTCTTTTTTAGCGTGAGTTCGATATAACAAAAACTTATATAACAAAACCAATAAAACCAGATAAAACTTTGTCTTGCGGCGCACAACTCGCGCCGCGCTTGATACATAAGGTCAAAAAGTATTCAAAACAGGCATTATTGGGACTTTTTTGAACGGACGGCTGCGCCGTATTATTGCAAATTAACCATATATTTCATACCTTAAAATAATATCGAACTGACGCTAATATCACGACCGAGTAAAGCATAATTTCGGGGAAATTGCGCAATGCCCCGCGACAGACCCGCGACAAAGACGCGATTCTATATGACTGTTTCTGCAAGCAGATGCTATCAGGGCAAGGTCAGGGAAAGAGCAGGGAAATTTCGGTTAGTAGGCGGTCATTGACGGTGACAAGAAAGCGTATATTGGTGTAACAATGTAACCCGTATAAGGCAAAAAAATGCTATTATTTTGATGCGGTTGCCCTGATAGATATTGGTTTGGTTTTTGGTGGTATATATAGGTATGTATGTTCCCGATATGGAGTATGGGAAAGAAACTATAATATGGCATACAAAAGAAGACCGCCTAAACCTACGTTAGACAGTCTTCTTTTTCGCGATTGAGTATTTTTTTGTGAATCAGATATAAAAGGCAAGCGTGGTTATGGAAACAAAATCTTCTTGCCCCCTTTGATATAGATATTACCTGGTTTCATTTCACTTACGCGCTGACCAAGTATATCGTATATAGCATCATTGTCTTGATTATCCACTGCTATATTGTCAACAGGAGAGAGCCCATTGGGTATAATGTGGAAAATGACAGATTGGTTGGATGTCAAGTTAGTGAAGTTTTCGGGGTTGTCCCCACCAGGAGCCAATTTATTCAGTCTAAACCATCCATTGCAACTGCCATTCCATCCCCAATTCATGTGGTAATATGGCCAATCTTCTTGCCCTTTAAATACCTTAAAGCCGTCACAAACGTATGCATGTCCTGCTCCCTCTGATTGTTGAGAACTCATATACATAGGACGACGCGCTTTTATTTCGTCTTGCATCATTTGATGCCACTTACTTTCAATATAGTCTGATTTACTTTCCTTGTGTAGTTGTGTGCTAAAATCAAAATTTCTTGTCAATGCATTGACCACCTTGTCAGATGATGCTCCAGAGCCATCCAGACCATAGTTCATTTGTACTGAAACGCCACAATAGTACACTAACTGGGAGATAGCATCTGATTGTATATCAGAATACTCTATGTTTTTATAAGTAGGAAGGATATTTGTCCAATCAGGACTATACCCCTCTAAGTTTTCCGCGATACTAATGTTGAGAGTTCCTGTTTTATAAGAAACGGAACCCGTACATTTTTTAGGGTGTTGATAATAAGCCATAATCTGTGCCATTGCGATAGCAACACAACCTGCTAAACAATGTTGACCTCGTACTTTGGGAGTCTTATCGTTGTAAGGGCTTCCCTGATCGTATGCAATACCGTCCAATAGAGGACCTACCGAATCTACCAATTCTGCAGCCAACATTGCTTCTATGTGTAGGGGCACCATTTGCTGGGTAGATTGTACTTCCATACCCATGTCTTGGAAAATATCGTCCATATACTCGGGAAGACGCTGTACATTTCCGCTATCCGAGAAGCCGATAATATCCCCCTCCTCGTCCACCATTACATAGCCGCCGTTGGGGCGGGTGTACATACTTACTTTCTTGAAAGTAGAATCAGCCCAAGCAGATACGGAAATCACTAAGGCTACCAACAAAATAAATCTTCTCATATTCTTTTTAGATTAAATCGCTACAAAGGTACAACTTTTTCCCGGGAAAACAAAGACACTATGCGAAAAAACGCAAACTTTAGTGCTAAGAGTTGTATACATGATACTTTTTGTGTAACTTTGCGACCTAATCTGAGAATATGAAGAGAATAAACCTTATAATCGTATTTTTAAGCATTGCCCGCATAGCGGGTGCAGTAGTTGCCACCCCCGAACCCGTGGAGAAACGTCTGCCAGATGGTAGCGTGCAGCAAGTGTATATACGTGGTGATGAGAATTACCACTATCTTACAGATTTGGCCGGAGCCAAGATTGCCGGTTCTGAAGTAGGAAGTCCGGTGATGAGTCATACTATGGTGGCACATCGTGCCCCTAATAGGGAGCAGTTGAGTTCTTCTGTACCCAACAAAGGAACTGTGCGCATACCTGTTGTATTGGTTAACTTTACGGATTTGAGTTTTACGCTTCCGAATGCACGAAAGCAATTTTCGGCGTTGTATAATGAGAATGGAGGCTCCAATCCTAATGCCACAGGCTCTGTACATGACTACTATATTGCCAGTTCTAATAACACGTTGAATTTAGTGTTTGATGTGTATGGTCCGTATGACTTAAGTCGGAATATGGCATATTACGGTGCTAATAGTGGCAAGAATCATAATATACGGGCAGGAAACTTGATTATTGAAGCGGCTATGTTAGCACGCGAAGCAGGAGTGGATTTTACTCCCTATGACAATGATAATGACGGATATGTGGACAATATTTCAGTAGTTGTTGCAGGGTACAATGAAGCAGAAGGTGGAGCGGAAAATACAATTTGGCCACACTATAGCCGTGTGAATTCCTCGGAAAATTTCTCTGGTAAGCGTTTGGGAGGGTATTTGGTTATTTCAGAGTATCGTGGCTACCGTGATGCCACACAAGCAGGAATTGGTACGTATTGCCATGAGTTCGGACACGCTTTAGGGTTACCGGATTTGTATGATACCCAAAATAGTAGTAACTATACAGTCGGTACATGGGATATCATGTGCTCCGGTAGTTATAACAATAATGGCTCCACACCGCCCACCTACACAGCTTATGAACGTTTTATAATGGGGTGGCTTACTCCTGAACAATTGGTTCATCCGAACAATTATGTATTGGAGCCCATTGAGACGTCCAATCGTGCATTTTTAGTTGCAGATGGTACGCACAACTTGTCTAAGTTCTACCCATCCCCAAGTGAGTATTTCCTTGTGGAAAATCGTCAAGCCATCGGGTGGGATGCCAATAAGGGGGCTTTGGTGGGTACAGGATTGTTAGTGACCCATATCACGTTCTCATCTGATAAATGGAATCTTAATAGCGTCAATACTGATACTCCACTTGGTTTTGCCATTGTAAGTGCTGGTGGTTCTACCAAGTATGCTTCCGCAGCAGACCCATTTCCTGGAACAAATAATATAACTACGTGGGTGCCTACATTAAACAATGGTACTAAGTTAGTTAGCCAGATGATGATGAATATAAGACAGTTGGCAGATAGTTCTGTGTCTTTCTCCTATGGGATGAATAATGACAAAGGTTTTGTATTCCAACCACAGATGCTTAATGATATTATTACGACTTATGATCGCCAGCCGATTGAGTATGATGAGGAGGATGTGATGTTGTCTATCAAGGATATTCATTCCGATTCTATCTCCATACGTTCTTCATCTTCCTATTTTCAATTTAGTTGGGATGGGGGAGAGACTTGGTATAACCAACAGCAATACCTCAAGGCCTATCGTGATTCAACATATGTTTTGATGTTGAAGGTGCGTCACAATCCGGATCGCCAGAGTTGTGCAAAAAAAGTTGGCTATTTGATTGTTGAGTCGCAGGATGGTGAGTATTTTAACCAAATGCAGATGGAAGGTTCTTCTCCGCGTCCTATCTACATTTCTACACCGGTGGTGACTGATGTGCAGAATGTGACAGAATCCTCGTTTACAGCATATTGGGAGAAACAAGAAGATGCGGATTTTTACTACGTGACATTGTATTCTATGTCGCCTGTTGCTTCGTATGAAGAGGAAACTTTCGAGACTTTTACCACCGTAGAAAATCTGAAAGCAGCAGGATGGGAGAGTAATTTTGCGCGATTGACCAACGCTATTTCTGAGAAAAAATATGCAGTGCAGTTTAGTCAAACAGGTGAGTATCTTATGTCCAAAACATATATGGAGTCTCCAATGAAAGTGCGTTTTTGGTTGTCCAATGCGTATGTACCCATTGCCGACGAGAGCACAGCTAGTGGCGAATTGCTATTTGAGGCATCTGCTGACGGGGTGGTGTGGGATACTATCGAAAATATATTGGTAAACCTCAATACGTTAGCAAATATCAAGGAGTATTCTGTCAAGGGACATAACTACTCGCAGTTCCGATTCTTGTATACGCACATTAGAGGAAAGGGTGGTCCTGTGATTGATGGTTTTACGGTGACAATGGAGCATACGATTAATTATGTATGTCATGGTACTGAACGCGAGGTGCCTTCTACATCGCAATGTGCTACTTTTACTAATCTTGAAGAGGGTACGACCTACTATTTCTTCGTGCAATCCTATGAAGACAAGGGGTGTGAAAAGCATTTTTCGGAACTTTCCCCTGCTCGTGTTATTCGTACAGCAGGTGGTAGTGGTAAAGATGTTCAATTGGTGGTGAAGCGTAGTGATGATGGTTCTTATTTGGCGGTAATACCCGAACCATTGGCAGAGGATGCTGTGATGTATATCTATGACTATATGGGACAGGTGATTGACGCCGTTACAGTTGTTTCGGGAGAGACTAATGTTTCTGTACCTTCTGTACATCTCGTCAAAGGGAATCATTATATCTTGAAATTGTTAACCGATAAGTTACGCCGCAAGGCTGCTAAAGGAAAGATGCTCTTCTATTAATTGCTGTACTCTATGAAACGTTCATTCTTTTACATTCTGTCTCTTGTTTTCTTGTTGATTAGCTGCGAGCGGCAAACTATCGTTCAATATCCTGAGTCAATTGTTGGTTATTGGGCATCAGCAGAGGGGGGACATGACTTTGCCTCGTTGGAAATCTTGCCCTTAGAAAGTGGCAAAAGTGCAACTATTGTCAACGTAATTTCGTATAACAAACCGTTAGTTACTGATTTGCATGGGCTTATTTCGTATGATTCTCAAACAGGTGTTGCCACGTTCACATCCGAAGATGAGGCTTTCGTAGTAACCGCTCAAGTCGTTACAGGTGATACTATCCTACTGAATGTTAATGAGGTACATGACGGAATGACGGCAATTTTGTTCAAAGGTACATTAAGCCGAGCAATAAAACCCGAGAAGAAGAGAGAAGAAATCAATTATACCTTGATGTTGTCTAATTATTCTCGGGGAGATGATGGTCGTTATATCATTGCATTCGCAGGAACACGGAGTGATAACGCAATAGGAGCCGTACAGATTAAGACTACCCGACCTCTGGAGACATTGGAAGGTACTTTCTCCGTTGCTAATGGCGATTTCGAGGCTAAATCCACATTCTTTATTGCTGACTATGCGAACGTACAGACAGAAGAAGACATTATTTATCCCGACACTATGTCCGTGACCATCAGTCATAAACAAGACTCCTACTATAATGTAGATATTCAAATCAATGATAGAGATGTCATATATCGCCTTACATCTTCGTCAGGGGCTATCCCTTTCATTGATTTGCGTTGGGGAACAGAACCCACAGAGACGGTTACCATAGATCAGACTTTCTCATCGTTCAATGGTGGTGTTTTATCTCAAGGTGACACTACATTGGTTGACATTACATTACTCAACAACCGCACTGGTCTTTACTTATCGTTTATCACACAATCCGGTTTGGAGAAAGGTGCCTATCCTTTTACTTTGGAACGGAAATATGGCGTGGCAACGGCTTCTAAAGGGTATGATGTAGAAGTCGGTATGATTTATCCATCTTGTTTGGCGATACTCAATAGCGAGGGAAATGCAGAAAAACTATATTTCTTTGCAGATGGAGAGGTGATTGTGGATTACACTGCTCAAGATACAATATCCATTACAGGGTATGCCACATCGCATTATGGCTCACGCATTAATTTCTCATACAAAGGAGAATATGCTTTTGCAGCGTTGCATGTTAGCAAGCGTCTGAGAGAATATGTTCCCTCCTATTTGCAAAGGGAAAGAATGCCGAATAACTTATTGATAGCCCCTGTACACGTATGCGAGTAATCATATTAGGTACGGCGTGGCCCTATAGGGGCGGATTGTCGGCGTTCAATGAACGGCTGGCGCGGGAGTTTATGGCAGAGGAACACGATGTGGAGATACTGACTTTCACTATGCAGTATCCCGATTTTCTGTTCCCCGGCAAGACGCAATACTCTGACGACCCGCAGCCTAAAGACTTGCGAATCACACGGGTGATGAACTCTATCAATCCCGTATCGTGGGTACACACAGGACGGTTGATACGCCGAAAGAAAGCCGACCTGATGGTGGTCAAATTCTGGATTCCACTGATGGCACCATGTTTGGGCACGATAGCGCGTATCGCCCGCAAGGGCGGCACAAAGGTGGTGTCGGTGCTGGACAATGTGATTCCGCATGAACCGCATTTCTGGGACAAGTGGTTTGTCCGCTACTTTGTTAGGAGCGTGGACCGGTTCGTAGCGATGTCGGATAGCGTGCGCAACGATTGCCTGAAGTTTATCAGCAAGAAGCATGCTGCATCGCAACCTGTTGCCCTTTGTCCGCACCCGCTATATGACAACTTCGGTGCACCTGTGCCCAAGGACGAGGCACGCCGGCAGTTGGGCATAGACCAGGATGCGGTATGCCTGCTGTTCTTCGGGTTTATCCGTGACTACAAGGGACTTGACCTGCTGATGAAGGCGTATGCAGACCCGCGCTTCAGGGGTAAGAAGGTGCGCCTTGTGGTAGCAGGAGAGTTCTACAACAACGGTGCACAATATACCGAACTGGAGCAACAACTTGGCTTGAAGGGCAAGATAGACTGGCACACCTGTTTCATTTCCGATGACCAGGTGCGCGTCTATTTCTCGGCAGCCGACCTGATAGTGCAACCCTACAAGACTGCTACGCAAAGCGGGGTCACGCAGATTGCATACCACTTCTGCAAACCGATGTTGGTGACGAATGTAGGCGGGTTGGCAGAGATTGTACCCGACGGAAAGGTCGGCTATGTGACTGCTGTAGAACCCAAGGCTATCGCCGATGCCATGCTGGACTTTTGTGAACGCGGTGATGTGGAGTGCTTCCGCGCAGGCATTGAGGAAGAGAAACAGAAGTATGCATGGTCGAGAATGGTATCTGCAATTAATAGTAATATGCTGTTCTGCCATTGCGCATTACGCATTAAGAATTACGCATTGTTATGATAATACGCAGCAAAGCCCCATTACGATTAGGATTGGCAGGTGGCGGCACCGATGTGTCGCCCTACTCTGACCTCTACGGAGGTGCCATCCTCAACGCCACCATCTCGCTCTATGCCTATACGACTATCGAGCCGTTGGACAACGGGAAGATTATCTTCTCGTCGCCAGATGCCAACTTGGAGGAAGTGTATGACAGCCGCGAGGAGTTGGATACCGACGGCTTCTTTGTGCTGACCAAAGGGGTGTACAATCGCATTGTGCGCGACTTTACACACAAACCACTTTCATTCCGCATCACGAGCCATGTGGATTCACCTGCCGGTAGCGGATTAGGTACAAGCAGCACCTTGGTGGTCAGTATCTTGGGAGCCTTTGCCGAGTGGCTGAAACTACCACTTGGCGAATACGATATGGCGCGCCTGGCTTACGAGATAGAGCGTCTGGATTTGGGTATGGCAGGCGGCAAGCAAGACCAGTATGCCGCTACCTTCGGCGGATTCAACTATATGCAGTTTCTGCAAGATGACAAGGTGATAGTCAATCCGTTGCGTATCCGTCAGCGTTACCAGGAGGAACTGGCGCACAACCTGCTGCTCTACCACACGGAGACCAGCCACGTGAGCGCGAAGATTATTGAGGGACAGATACGGAACGTGAAAGCGAACAACACCTCGTCCATAGAGGCGATGCACCGGCTGAAACAACAAGCGGTGCAGATGAAGGAGGCATTGCTGCAAGGTAACATCGACGGCATCGGCGAGATACTCAACTTTGGCTGGGAACAGAAAAAGAAGACCGCTAACAATATATCCAATCCGCTATTGGACGACATATACGATACCGCCATCAAGGCAGGCGCAACGGGAGGCAAAGTGAGCGGCGCAGGCGGCGGCGGGTTTATGTTTTTCTATTGCCCGGGTACCAGCCGCTATAATGTAGAGAAGGCTCTGCAAGGGAAATTCGCAGGGCAAGTGAAACGATACGAATTTACACAAGAAGGACTAAGGACATGGACACTATAACCCGTTCTATCTCAGACAGTATCGCAGCCAAGCAGGCGATATTGAACGACCCTGAGTTGCTGCAGACAATCCAAGACGTAGCAGATACCATGATTACCGCTTTGCGTAGCGGCAACCGTGTGCTGTGGTGCGGCAACGGTGGCAGTGCAGCAGACGCACAGCACCTTGCGGCTGAGTTATCCGGACGCTTCTACTATGACCGTCCTCCCCTGAACTCAGAGGCACTGCATTGCAACACTTCCTATCTGACAGCGGTAGCCAATGACTACGGCTACGAACTCATCTACTCGCGTATGATTGACGGCGCGTGCAAAAAGGGCGATGTATTGGTGGGCATATCCACATCAGGTAACTCTAAGAACATCCTGAATGCCTTCCGCAAAGCGCGGGAGTTGGGCGTTATCACGGTAGCGATGACAGGCAAGACAGGCGGCGAGATGCGGCAAGTGGCTGATTACCTGTTGAATGTCCCCTCCATGGATACGCCGCGCATACAGGAGTCGCACATCATGCTCGGGCATATCATTTGCGAGATAGTGGAAGCCCAAATGTTTCCCAAGGCATAAGGATGCCATGCTCGACGAGGTCGTCATATTAGCGGGTGGATTTGGCACGCGGCTCAGTCACGTACTCGGCAATGTGCCCAAACCGATGGCTCCCGTATATGGCAAGCCGTTCCTGACGTACCTGCTACGACGGCTGGAGCAAGCGGGGGCAAAGCATATCATCTTGGCAACAGGCTACAGGCACGAGGTCATAGAGCAGTATTTCGGTACGCACTACCGCTCTCTGCAACTCTCTTATTCGCGGGAAGATAAGCCGCTCTTTACGGGTGGTGCCATATTGCAGGCAAGTCGCCTGGTGCAAGGCGATGATTTCCTGGTGCTAAACGGGGACACCTTGTTTGATATAGATTTCGACGCGCTGTGTGCTTTTCACCATGAGCGCAAAGCGGCGGTAAGCCTTGCCCTGCGTGAGGTGGACGATACGGCACGCTATGGGGCGGTGCAGACCGAGGGTGATAATGTCGTTGCCTTTCGGGAGAAAGACGCCAGCGCAGGCAAAGGGCTCATCAATGGCGGGATATACGTGATACATCGGGAATGGTTGCAGCAACAGGGACTTCCCGAGAAGTTCTCGTTTGAAAAGGATGTGCAGCAAGCCATGGTGGGCAAGGAAGCGTTCTGCGGATTGGCATTCCGTGATTACTTTATTGACATCGGTATCCCCGAAGACTACTACCGTGCACAGCTCGACTTTGCAGGGTTGTTCCCCGCAGACCAATACCTGTTTCTTGACCGTGACGGGGTACTGAATCGCAGAATCATAGGCGACTATGTGCGCAATTGGAGCCAATGGGAATGGCTGCCAGATGCCAAAGAATCGGTAGCCCAATTGTCACAACAATACGCGCATACGTTTATTGTCAGCA
This sequence comes from uncultured Bacteroidales bacterium, assembly GCA_934692905.1. Lineage (GTDB taxonomy): Bacteria > Bacteroidota > Bacteroidia > Bacteroidales > Paludibacteraceae > Colicola. The sequence goes on along the minus strand of CAKUUM010000006.1, from coordinate 13,212 downwards.
ATCAGCAGGGTATAGGCAAAGGATTGTTCTCTATGGCAGACGCAGACGATATTCACCGGCACGTGTTGGCAGAGGTTTCCGCTGCGGGCGGGCATATCGACCGTGTGTATGTGTGTCCTGATTTGAAGGACAGCGGCAGCAAGAACCGTAAGCCCGCCATCGGCATGGCACGGCAAGCACAGCAGGATTATCCCGATGTGCAATTGACGGACAGCGTGATGATTGGCGACAGCGTAAGCGATATGCAGTTCGGTTGGCAGGCAGGCATGCGCTGTATCTATCTGACCAACGGCGAACCCGTTCCCGCCGAAGTACGGGATTATACCGACATCCTCTCGGAAAATCTCACTTCTGTCCCTCTGTAAAGGCGTTCCAACCTTGCGCTTTCAGGGCGATTTCCTCACCGTTACGACCAACCAGGTTGAGTCCGTACTCAGGCTTGGTGATATGCCCGATGATATACAAATCCTCTATAGGGATGAGTTTCTCGTAGTCATTTATATCACACGTAAAGAGCAGTTCATAGTCTTCGCCGCCATTGAGGGTACAGGTTACGATATTCAGATTCATCTCCTCTGCCAGTGCCGCCGCTTGATAGTCAATAGGCAGTTTGTCTTCATACACCGCACAGCCGACGCCCGATTGGTGGCAGATGTGCATCAGTTCGGAAGATAATCCGTCGGATACGTCCATCATCGCAGTGGGCTTGACGCCCGCTTTGCGCAGTGCCTCAATGATATCACGGCGTGCTTCAGGCTTCAGTTGTCGTTCCAAGAGGTACTCGCGTCCCTCGAATGCAGGAGTGGCTTCGTCATTGGCCTGCATGACCAGCCGCTCGCGTTCCAATAGTTGCAGCCCCATATACGCAGTACCGAGGTTTCCCGATACGCAGATGAGGTCATTGAGTTTGGCACCGTTGCGATATACTATTTCTTTGGCAGAGGCGGTTCCCAGGCAGGTGATGGAGATGGTAAGCCCCGTCATCGAAGCGCACGTGTCCCCCCCTACCAAATCCACGCCGTACCGCTCGCAAGCGAGACGGATACCTGAGTACAGTTCTTCCAGATCCTCCACGGAAAAGCGTTTGCTCACTCCGAGAGAGACTGTGATTTGCGTCGGTGTGCCGTTCATGGCGTATATATCCGAGAAGTTGACCACTGCCGCTTTGTAACCGAGGTGCTTGAGGGGCACATACTCCAAGTTGAAATGTATGCCCTCAAGGAGCATATCGGAGGTCATTAGCACTCGTTTGCTGCCAAAATCCATCACCGCAGCATCATCGCCGATGCCTTTCTTGGTGGAGGGCTGTTTGAGCGTGATATTCTCGGTAAGGTGTTTGATGAGTCCGAACTCACCAAGGGTGGATATTGCTGTTTTAGCCATAGTGGATATTGCTTGATTTTTACATGTTTGCGTTGTAGTATCGTGGATTGCCTGTAACCTCTGCGCCGAGGAACGCAGGGCGGGTATAGGGCTGGTCCTCACGCTGCAGTTCAAGTTCCGCCATCACAAGCCCGTCCATACGGCCGTGAAACTCATCTATTTCCCATTTCAATGCGGATTCTTCGGGGGTGGGTTCGCCATTGGCAGGCTGATAGGGGACTATCCAGCGCGTCTTCTCTATGAGTCCGGGCAGGCACATTTGCAGAAGTTGCCGGGCATCGTCCACGGCAATCTCCTTTTCCCATTCAAAACGGGCGAAACCAACATCGTTGGGCTTGGACTTGATGGTCAGGAAAGCATGCCCTACCCCACTCTCTTCGGTGCGCAACCGGACACGGACCGTACGACCTGCGTCCTTGCAGATATAGCCCTGCACAATGTGGTATTTGCAGGTGGCAAGAGCCTTGTATGTATCGTTGATAACGAGGAACTTACGCTCGATTTCCATATTGTGCATAGGTCATTGTTTTTGAAATGCGTGGATAGTAGCCTGCAAAGATACACCAATTTTTGTGGATATGCAAATAAAAAAAGGAATTGGGAAATAATGGTTTTGATACATCGACTTGACAATTTGAGAAAGATGGGCAGAAAACACCCGCGAAATTAGGCTAATTCATTTCTTTTTCCTAACTTTGCAGACAAATTGGGAGATATGTGGTCGGGGAGTCCAAAATGAGGAAACCATGTACCAAAAACAGGAAATTAAGGTATTAGTTTAATATATAAATTGTTAGGTTATGACAATGTTGAAGAGTCCGTTGCAGGTAGCACGTGCTTCGTATCAGCCGAAGACGCCCGCTGCTCTGCGCGGTCATGTACGCCTCGTGGAAGGCGAAAAGACACAATCCGTGGCTGACCAGGCCGAGATAAAAGAACTGTTCCCCAACACCTACGGCATGCCCGTGATTGAGTTCGCCCCCGGCAAAGCGGGCGACATCGAAAACCTGCCGATGAACGTGGGTGTCATCCTCTCGGGCGGACAAGCCCCCGGCGGACACAACGTGATTTGCGGTATGTTCGACGCCCTCAAGCGCCTCAACCCCGAGAGCAAACTCTACGGTTTTCTGGGCGGTCCGAGCGGTCTGATTGAGGGCAAATACGCCGAACTGACCAAGGAGGTGATTGACGAATACCGCAACACAGGCGGCTTCGACATCATCGGTTCGGGGCGTACCAAACTGGAGGAAACATGGCAGTTCGACAACGGTATCGAGGTATGTAACAAGTTGGGTATTAAGGCTATCGTTATCATTGGCGGCGACGATTCCAACACCAACGCCTGCGTCCTTGCCGAGTACTACTTGCAGAAGAAGTGCGGCATTCAGGTCATCGGCTGCCCCAAGACCATCGACGGCGACCTCAAAAATAAGATGATTGAAACCTCTTTCGGCTTCGACACCGCCTGCAAAGTCTATTCCGAGTTGATTGGTAACATCCAGCGCGATGCCAATTCCGCCAAGAAATACTGGCACTTCATCCGTCTTATGGGACGTTCCGCCAGCCATATCGCCCTTGAGTGCGCCCTCCAGAGCCAGCCGAATATCTGCTTGATTTCGGAGGAAGTGGAAGCCAAAAACATGACCCTCAATGACGTCGTGGAGCAGATTGTGGAGGTTATCGTGGACCGCGCGAATGCCGGTCTGAACTTCGGTAGCATCCTCATCCCCGAGGGTCTCATCGAGTTCATTCCCGCCATGCGCGTCCTCATTCAGGAACTCAACGACATGCTCGCACAGAACGACGATTTCGCTTCTCTCGAAGGCGACGATGCCAAGCGCGAGTACGTTAAATCCATGCTTTCGCCAGCTTCGTGCGAACTCTATCGCTCCTTGCCGAAAGGCATCGCGCGTCAGTTGACCCTCGACCGTGACCCCCATGGAAACGTGCTCGTCAGCCAAATCGAGACGGAGAAACTGCTCATCGAGATGGTCGGCAAACGCCTCGCACAACTCAAGGCAGCCGGAGTGTACAAGGGCAAGTTCGCAGCCCTCAACCACTTCTTCGGCTACGAGGGACGTTGTGCTATCCCGAGCAACTTCGATGCCGACTACTGCTACAGCCTCGGCGTGAACGCTACGCACCTCATCGCGGCAGGCAAGACGGGCTATATGTCCATCGTCCGCAACCTGACGAAACCCGCTGCCGAGTGGATTGCAGGCGGTGTGCCTATCACTATGATGATGAATATGGAGCGCCGCAACGGCAAGATGAAGCCCGTTATCCAAAAGGCACTTGTGGACCTCAACGGCAAGCCGTTCAAGTACTTTGCCGCACACCGTGCCGAGTGGGCAGACCCCAACCTGAGTTACATCTACCCGGGGCCTATCCAGTACTACGGTCCGTCCGAAGTCTGCGACCAGCCTACCCGCACGCTCATGCTTGAGCATCAGGAATGATTCGCGCCATACTACTGATAATCAGTATGATAATGTTTGGTTCGGGTACTTGCTTCGGGCAGTACTCGGACCAACAATTATATCGTGCCTACCTCAATCGCGACATGCACGTTTGGGAGGCATACCTCACCTCCACAGACTTTGCCAAAGCCCCTCTCGACGAGCAGATACGCTACCTCAACTATCAGTACGGCTACGTGGCGTATGCCATCAGCATCAAGCAGGACAACGCCCGCCGACTGCTCACGGACTTCGAGGCGAACCTCGAGACCCTGCATCCGCAACTCCCCGAAGCCGCCTATTTCGCCTACAAGGCAAGCACCCATAGTTACGAACTGTCGCTCAACCATTGGCAGTTCGCCAAACTCAGCAAACTCATCTATTCCGAAGTCAGTCGCGCCCTGTCCGCCGACGTCGGCAACCCGCTTGCCCAAACTATGAAAGGGAATGTCGAGTTCTACAGCCCCATTGGCAGCAAACACGACGCCCTCCGGCACTACCAAGCCGCCGACAGTCTCTACCATGCCCAAGGCGCATCCCCTTATTTGTGGAACGTGCGCGCGGTGCAACTCACTCTGGTTCAATCCATTGAGAAGACGCAAAGCCGTGAGGCTGCCGTCAGGAAATGCCGCGAGATACTTGCGGAAGAACCTGATTTTCTGACACTCAAAGAATTGTACGCACTGGAGTAGTCCTCCAAATATCCACCTCTATTCACCCGCTATTGCCCCTTGGTTATTGTAAAGTTTTTAGGGGAACGATGCGTCTCGCGTCGTTAATTTTAGTGTATAGTATCGCTGAACTTTATGGCTGATTAATGATAATACGGCGTAGCCGTCCGTTTGTTTATTAAGCACGTCCCCGCATCATTGCGCATTACACATTGTGAATTGCGCATTGTCCCTCGTGTATTTGTCGGGGTAAGTGTATGTGATTAGTATGTGGTTAGTATGTGATTAGTATGTGATTCCGCCGACCTTGTCGTGAGGATACAGAGAGGATAGGCATCCGCTGCCCGTCCTCTCCTGCAATTTTTGGTTCACAATTCTTAATTCATAATTTGTACCACATCAGCCTTGCTCACCTCTTCGCCGATGAGTTCGGTGGGGACGTAGGGTACTTCCGACGGGCTGTTTTCAGGTTTGAACGTGAAGTACGTGCAGGTACATTCCACCAGTACCTCGCCCTCGCTACTGCGTATTTCACCCGCTACCACGGCGATATTGTGGTGCATTTCTTTCAATCTCGCGCGCATCTCGATGTAGGGCTGTATGGTGGACACGGGGTGTTTGTAGCGCGTTTCCATCTTGGCGGTCACGCCCGACAACTGCAACTTGTGGAATACCACCCACCCGCATATCTCGTCTAATAGAACTGCCTGAATACCACCGTGTAACGTGTTTTTCCACGATTGGTAGTTCTCGCTCGGACGCCACAGCGACACCACGTCATCGCCCTCCTCGTAGAAGTGCATCTTCAGTCCTATCGGGTTGTCGGGGCAGCACCCGAAACAATCATATCCCTCTATTCCCGACCACGGATTCTTAATCAAACGCATAAATTATACTTTATTTTTTATACCGATGGCAAGCCACAAAAACCATGCCATGCCCCGATTACGCATAAAGTGCTATAAATCTGCCTAAAAAATGAAAAATTATTTGCATAAGTCGCAAAAAAGTCGTATCTTTGCCGTCCATTTCTTAGAGTAAGAAACACGAACTGAATAACAAGAATTAAATGAAAGACTTATGAGGAATTTATCACGCATAGGTAGAGGTTTTATCTTATTGGGGTTGTTGCTGACGACACTCCCCGCGAATGCTTTTGAGTACACGCACGAGGGTAACACATTGGAATACACCGTGTTGGGAACGGGCGAAAACGTGACATACGTGAGTGTGCAGCAAGTAGATAAGAACAAGCCCGAAAACCGGAATAAGGCTCCCAAGGGCGACTTGCTTATCCCGTCCACATTCCAGATAGACAATACGGTCTACGAGGTGACTATGGTGGCGGGCAGCGGATTTGCCTATTGCAGGGAGATTACATCGGTGGATTTGCCTCAAACGGTTACCATGATTGACGACAAGGGTTTCTATTCGTGTGACAAGATGACCTCTATCTCACTCAAAGACGGACTGCGCATGATAGGCGACCGCGCTTTTTGCAACGACTCGGCATTGCAGGGCACATTGGAGATACCGGGGTCCGTGGATACAATCGCAGACTATGCTTTCGGTAAGTGCCTCAGTCTGAAGAATATACGTTTTGCATCGGCGACTCCTGCAAAAGTCGGTGGCGCCCAGGTGTTTGTGCAAACCATTGCCAATACACACATTCTCATTCCGTGTGGCACGTATGAAGCCTATGCTGCATATTATTATAGTGTTGCTTATGCCGATGGCACTATCGCCTTCCAGTATTTTTGGCGTGACAAGGTGACGGACTTGTGTGATGACAGACCCATATTTTCGGACGACAAGTTGCGCTATCGGGTGATTGACAACAAAGAGAAGAACGAGGAGAAGAACGAGGTTTCTGTATGCGGCTATCTGTCCAATACGATTGATGGGGAATTGCAGATACCGGAGTCTGTAGAGGTTGCAGGCAATACGTACTATGTGGTGGAGGTGGATAGTAATGTATTCAACCAGCGCGAACTCAGCCGCAAGAATGTGCGCATCACGTCACTGGTACTGCCTTCCACAATGCGCAGACTGAACTATTGTGCATTCCGTTGTTGCCACAGTTTGGCTTCCGTAACGCTCAACGAGGGCTTGAAGTACATAGGCAACCGCGCATTTTGCAAGGACTCGTTGCTGACCAATATCACCATACCGAGCACGGTGGAATTTATGGGCGACTACGCCATAGGCGACTGCCCGAACCTCCAATGGGTGGAGATGTTACCCCCTACACCGCCCGCCAGCGACGGCGGTCCGTTGTCGGGCGTACCCTATATGGATAAGTGCGATGTGACAGTGGCTTGCGGTACAAAAAACGATACGGAAAATGGCTATAATACCACTTGGCCATGGGCATACCGTGTAGTAGATGTTTGCAATTTCAACAAGAACAACTTGAAGTTCTCCAGGACATCGGCAAGCGATACGGCCGTACAGGTAAACGGTTTTGTGACACCCAAAGCGGGTGCACTGCAGATACCTGCTACCGTGAGGGCGGGCAAGTATAATTTATCTGTGACGAAGGTCGCGGCAGGTGCATTTGCCGAACTGAATAGGGGCGGGCATTGGTTGACATCATTGGAGATACCGGGTTCGGTACGCCATATTGATAATGCTGCTTTCCGTAATTGTGTAAACTTGACGAAAGTACGCCTGCATGAGGGCATACAGGTGATTGGCAACCGTGCTTTCTGTGCGGATAGTGCTTTGACCATGGTGACAATACCTTCCACGGTGGACTCGCTGGGCGGTTATGCTTTTGGAGTATGCCCCAACTTGTCTGTTATATACGCATTGGGTCCGACCCCGCCAAAGAGGCAGGAGGGCGACAGCAACCCGTTCAATGGTGTCAGTGCAACGGGTATATTATATGTGCACTGCCCTGACTTGGAGGCTTATAAGGCGGCATGGAAGGGTATATTGACAACAGGTTGGGAGTGGGGTGACAACTGCGAGATGGACATTTACCACCACAACTATCCGGATGCAGGAAGTCTGCTGACAGAGGTGGAAGGGAATGTGGACGTATACCATATCCTGTACCATCGTATTTTTACTTCGGGGCAATGGGAGACATTGTACCTGCCGTTTGAGGTGGAGTCCGTGACGCTGTATGACACGGACGACAATGCAGAGGTGGAAATTACTCCGTGGGTAAGTGGTACCGGTGGTAACTTCTGGCTGCTGAAGCAGTCGGGGAATGGCACAGACGGCAATCCCGAGTTCGTGACAACGGACAAAGTAGAAGGCTATACGCCATATCTGATACAGTTCAAGCATCCGTGGTATGACGACAAGGAGGTTACGTTCCATAGTGCGGACAATCCTGAAGTAGGAACCAAGTTCTCCGTACAATGGGGCAACACTTCCGCGATGTATGGCAACAACACACTGATGTCTCAGAGTGTGGGGAGTGTGTATCTGTTGGAGGAAGACGGCACTACTTTCTATGGCACATCGGCAGCACGTACCCTGTACCCGTTCGAGTGTTATGTAACGGAAGGTTCGGGCTCGGAAACGATGGTACAGTCCCGCCGCTTTGCCATCCGCTACAGAGAATCTGTGCCTACCGGCAATAGTGGCAGCCTGCCGCAGATAGACGGATCCGAGATGCTGTGCAAGATAAGCGGCAACACCTTGACCATAGAGACCAACGGCGAAGCCGTGAATGTATATAGCATCAACGGCACTCTTCTGTACACTTTCCCGCGGGGAACTACTACCGCCGCAATGGATTTGGAATCAGGCTACTACATTGTCACCACGCAATATGGCAGTCAGAAAGTGGTGCTATGAAACTGAATAAATGTTTACAACAATGAAAATACAACACATCATCATACTGCTATTCCTGTTTGTCGGGCTGCCGATGTACGGGCAAAGCCCGCTCTATGATGACCCTTACACATCTGTTCCTATGGCTAACGGATTGACAGACTATCAGTTTGCCACTACACCTGCCGCCTTTACCAATAATTATAGCGTACCTTTCGCGGCAGGCGATTTGGACGGACTGAATGAGGTGGTATCCTACGGACCGCGCAAGACCCCACCCGTGATAGGTGGTAACGAGCAAGTGCCTGACACACCGGATTTTGTGCCAATAGGGGATGTGCCTGTGCTGTTTATGCTCTTGCTGGCAGGCGCATATGCCTTAGCCGTCTTCGCGCGCACACGTACGCGCGTAAAATAAGGTGTATGGATATGATGCAGTTTGCGTCATTATCACGACATATCACAAATTAAAATTACACATTATCTTGTGTATATCAGATAATTGTATTACCTTTGCACGCTTTTTCGGGTTTGGCGTATTGCCGAACCGTGAGAGCAAAGAGGGGGCGGAATGCTCCCGAAGCAAATAATTAACTAAATAAACAACAAACTGTATGTTAAATCATTACGAGGCCGCTTTCGTGTTGACTCCCGTTTTGTCTGAACCACAGATGAAGGAAGCGGTTGACAAATTCGAGAACCTTCTCAAGGAGAATGGTGGTACCATTCTGAATCGTGAGGAGTGGGGTTTGCGCAAACTCGCCTACCCTATCCAAGGCAAAACAACGGGATTCTACGCCTTGCTGCAATTTGATGTAGAACCGGCTGTCATTGCTACTCTCGAGACGGAATTCCGTCGTGACGAACGAGTAATTCGTTTCCTCACTACGCGTCTGGACAAGTATGCTTTCGAGTATGCTGAGAAACGTCGCAACGTTAATCTGAAAAAAGAAGAACCTGTAACTACTGAGGAGGCTTAAACTATGGCACAGAACGAAGAATTCCGCTATTTGACCCCGAAAACCAACGAGGCAAAGAAGAAAAAGTACTGCCGTTTCAAAAAGAGCGGTATCAAGTACATTGATTATAAGGACCCCGAGTTCCTGAAGAAGTTCCTCAACGAGCAAGGCAAGATTCTGCCCCGCCGTATCACGGGTACCAGCCTGAAGTATCAGCGCAAGGTGGCTCAGGCTGTAAAGAAAGCACGTCACTTGGCACTGCTGCCTTATGTAACCGATATGATGAAGTAATCGTTAATTGAAAGGAGAAACATCATGGAAGTAATTTTGATTCAAGACGTAGCAAACTTGGGCTACAAGAACGATATCGTTAAGGTACGTGACGGCTTTGGTCGCAACTACCTCATTCCTAACCAGTTCGCAGTTATTGCCAACGACAGCAACCGCAAGCAACTGGCAGAAAACCTCAAGCAGCAGGCTCACAAGTTGGCTAAGCAACTGGCTGACGCCAAGGAGTTGGCTGAGAAGTTGGCTGCTACCGTTATCACATTGCCCGCAAAGGCTAACGAGGACGGCAAAATCTTCGGCGCTATCACTACCGCACAGGTGGCTGATGCATTGAAGGCTCAAGGTTTCGACATTGACAAGAAGATTATCACCGTCGAGAATGTGAAAGAGTTGGGCGAGGCTCTGGCTATTGCCAAACTGCACCGCGAGGTAAAGGCTCAGATTAAGTTGAACATTGTTGCTGCTGAATAAGCCGCGAAGAAAAGAAACAGAAGTATGAAAAAAGGAATTCATCCGGAGAACTACCGCGTGGTAGTCTTCAAAGATATGTCCGATGGCACACAGTTCTTCAGCCGCTCCACAGCCGCTACCAAGGACTCCATCGAAATCGATGGTCAGACTTATCCCCTGATTAAGTTGGAAATCTCGAACACGAGTCACCCCTTCTACACCGGTAAGTCCAAACTCGTTGACACCGCTGGTCGCGTAGATAAATTTATGTCTCGCTACGGCGCCCGCAAGAAGAAATAATCTTCACGTGATAATTCAGAGGCGAGTCTTAAGGCTCGCCTCTGTTGTATGTAGGGCATCCTTTGTTAAATAATATCAACCTTATTCAGGCACGGGCAAAACGTTAGTGGTTTGTTAGAGGTTGGTTATATGTTGGTAGGTGGTTAAATGGCGAAAACAACGGGCATCCGCCATCAATTGTTAATAGAGTTTGGCAGGCAGTTATTGGTGTCTGTGGGCATCTTTACGGCACTTTTTCTGATGCTGTTTTTGGTGGAATGGCTCTTCCCAACGCTACGCGGAACGCTTTTGCAGTGGGCAGACCCTGCTTTTGTGGTCGGCATACCGGCCAGTGTTGTCGGCACGGCGTATGTACTCACTATCCGCAACCCGAAGAATTATCTCGGTTTCTACGGCGACATACTCATGGCATTGCTCCTTGCGGCGCAGTTTTGCTTGCAGGGCAATCTCGACCTCACCATCCTCTATTTGGCAGTCTTTGTCCCGTTTGGCATCATCTCACTGCTCACGTGGCGCAGGCATACTTTGCACCCTGAACAGGTAAAGGAAATCTTTGCTCCGACTTGGCTGCCGCGTGGCATGCAAGGTCTCTCTTTGTTGGCTGCTGTTGCCATCATCGCCGTCGATTATGTCCTTGCTACTCAACTGCTTCAGCACAATGGCTGGGGTGATAATATCGCCCTCAAACTCATGGGCGGACTGATGATAGCCTCATCGGTTTTGGCCAATTTCCTGCTTATCCGCCAGCGCATTGACGCATGGCTTTGGTGGGTACTCTACAGCGTGGCGGGCATGGTTTTCTACATTATGGTGGGGAATATATTCTCGTTGGTGCTGTTCACCGTTTTCCTGTTCGTAAACGGCAGCACGGGTGTCGCATGGATACGCCGGTTCGGCAAAAATTAACGGCTGATTTGTGATAATATGGCGTAGCCGTCCGTTCAAAGAAGTCCCGATAATGCCATTTGAATCATTAATGTTTTTAATATCTTCGTAGCAATGAAAAAGAAACAAGATACCGTTCTCCGCGTAGAGGCAGACATGGAACTGCTGCCTTTCCTGCTCTCCAAGATGGGGGGCATGACCCGCACCAGCATCAAGCAACTGCTTGGGCAACGCCGTGTCACCGTGAATGCCGCCGTGCAGACGCGTCACGATGTGCCTGTGCATAAAGGGGATACCGTCACCATCTCTTCGGGGCGCGGAAATGGCGAATTGCACCACCCCAAGTTGAGCATCGTGTACGAGGACGAATGGCTGATTGTTGTCGAAAAGAAAGTCGGCTTGCTCACCGTCCCCACCTATCCGGGGAGCACGGAGACTACAGCGTTCTCCATTCTCAAAAACTACGTCAAGCATCAGGACGTGCACAATGGTATCTATGTCGTACACCGGCTTGACCGCGAGACAAGTGGTCTGCTGGTTTTTGCCAAGACATCCGAATTGCAGGAGTATATGCGCACCTATTGGCGTCAGTTGGTCACCAAACGCACCTATGTCGCCCTTGTGGAAGGCATTCTCGACAAGAAATCGGGCAAGATAACCACTTGGCTCACAGAAGATAAGCGCAATGCCGTAGTCTATTCATCGCCTGTGGACGATGGCGGTCAGATGGCGGTCACCAATTATAAGGTACTCAAAGAACTTCCCGCGGAAGGCAACAACGACATCCCATTATCACTCATCGAACTCAACCTCGAAACGGGGCGCACCAACCAGATTCGTGTTCACATGCAGAGTATCGGGCACCCCGTCATCGGTGACAGGAAATACGGTCATGGCAACGAATATTCACCCGTTGACCGCCTCTGTCTGCATGCCCGTGTACTGGAATTTATCCACCCTGCCACCGAGCAAAAAGTGCACTTCGAAACACCTGTGCCCAAGGAGTTTTTGCGCGTATTTCGCAAATTATAAGGGACTTATAAGAGAAAAAGTGCTTTTTCATACAAATAATTTTGCCGAGTCAGAAAAAAGATGTACCTTTGCACGCTTTTTCGACAGCAAAATCAAAGCATTGATAATTATAAACTCGCCCACTATGACGGGGCATAAAGCAATAAGGCAATGAAAAGAACGTTTCAACCATCGCAACGTAAAAGACGTAACAAACATGGTTTCCTGCAGAGAATGGCTACCGCCAACGGTCGCCGCGTACTTGCTGCTCGCCGTGCCAAAGGTCGTAAGAAACTGACTGTAGCAGACGAAGGTCGCCACAAGTATTAATCCGCACGGATGACCCAACACTTGGAGGCGAGGCTCCAAGGAAACGCTGCAGGGAAAAGAGTGGAAACTCCTTTCCCTTGTTTGCGATAATCAATGGCTGACGGAATATAAGGAAAGTCAGTTGAGACTGAAACCATAAAAGACTGAATAATAATGGAATCGACACGAGTAGAGAAAATAGAACGGCTCATTCAGAAGGATTTGAGCACCCTATTTCTTCAATATGCACGCGGGTTGCGCGGCACGCTCATCTCGGTGAGCGAAGTGCGTATTTCGCCGGACTTGAGTATCGCCCACGTGTATCTGAGTATCTTCCCGCAAGATAAAGAGCAATCCACCATGGAGCAGATTATACAGGATACGGGCAAGATACGCGGCGAAATGGGGAATATGGAGCGTCACCAGTTGCGTATCATTCCCGAACTGCATTTCCACCTGGACGAGACAATTGACAAGATGGAGCGGATTGACCAACTATTGCACAATGCGTAATGCACCATGCATAATGCGCAATGTAGTGAAAGATTAGTTTGCTGAAGACAGAACATAGGATAGCGTGGCGTTACCTCTTCTCCAAGAAGGGGCACAACGCCATTAATATCGTGTCCGGTGTGAGTGCTGCCGCAGTAGGTGTGGTGACCGCTGCAATGGTGTGCGTGATGAGCGTGATGAACGGGTTCGGGG
>CAKUUM010000005.1 GCA_934692905.1 uncultured Bacteroidales bacterium | reverse complement strand
ATTAAATCTCCAATTTGAACATTCTACACAACTCACTATCTTTTGACTGAAAACAACCCTTATATCGAACTCACGTAATTTTAGCGAACTTTGCATACAAGTTGTACATATTTTGGTTTTGAATTTAATGATTTAACACACCACTAAATTACTAAAAATCAATGATATGTGCAACTTTTTCGTATTTTTTCCGAACTATTCTAATTCCGCCAACGGGTATATTATACACCATAATAGTCAATAGTTCGGCATACGGTAACTGCTACAGGAGGAGGAACGTATGAAGAAAATGCACAAGTTACGATTACGGCTATACCCAACAATGGCTATCAATTTGCACGTTGAAATAACGGCAATACTGATAATCCGCGAACAATTATAGTAGAAATGGATGCTACCTATACTGCAGAGTTTACAAGAGTTACTGCTGTTGATAATGTTCCTGCTTCCACCATCACTCCACGGAAAGTATTCCGTAATGGGCAAGTATATATCCTGCGGGGAGGGAAGACATACACTCTCACTGGAGGAGAGGTAGGATAAGAGACAATAAAAAGGAGAGCATACTTTAGAACATTATAGTTCGGCGAAGCCGATAACGATGCGAGTCACGTCGTCCCTCACTCCTTCCAATGGAGGGGCTATATAGAAGGAGGTCGCTCAATACGGGCGACCTCTGCTATTTTGTAAAGGACAATAGATACGAGAAGCGTCTTACGGGAACAATACGGTATCCTCTCGAGAACAACCCGTTAATCACCCGATGATGATACGAGATTTTCTTAGTAACGACGCGAGACGCGTCGTCCACACAAACATAGTAAATCCACTCAGTTTGTGCCAAACTGCCCGCGGACGAGGGCGTCCGCGTCCCTGGTTACGTCCACGGACCTGCAGGGACCCCGCAGGGCGTTCGCGTCCCCGGAATAATACACTATATTGATGCGGTTGCCCTGTTCCTATGAGGACAATGAAAAGATGATGCGGGACAAGAATGCGGATTGGCACAAGATTTGTATATGTGCGTAAAAAGCAGTACTTTTGCCAATACAATTGATAAGTGTGTTTAATAAACGTATTCTATAAGCATCAATGTCTATGGACAAGCAAACAAAACGCGACTACCTATATATGCGCATGGCGCGGACATGGTCGGAGAACAGTTACTGCCAGCGTAGGCAGGTGGGGGCTATTCTGGTAAAAGACCAGATGATTATCTCGGACGGCTACAATGGTACGCCGAGCGGGTTTGAGAATATCTGCGAGGACGACAGCGGCATGTCCAAGCCCTATGTGCTGCATGCCGAGGCAAATGCCATTACCAAAGTGGCACGTAGCCACAACAGTAGCGACGGGGCTACGCTGTATGTGACTGCCGCACCCTGTATGGAGTGCTCGAAACTGATTATCCAGGCGGGTATCAAGCGTGTGGTCTATGGCGAGGAGTACCGCATTATGGACGGCACCGAGTTGCTCCGCCGTGTAGGCATTCAGGTGGACTATATGCCCGACAAGTAAAACGCACACCTTATTATATAGAAACCCAGTAATAAAAACTATGAAGAAATATATTTTCCCGACCCTGACAATCGTGGCGTTGCTCATCGGATTCTTGATTGGCAATGCGGTGTCCAACAAAGTGAACGCCCAGCGTTTCTATATACAGAACGGCAAACTATTCCAGCAGCCCAAGTCGAAAGTGGACCAGTTGCTGGAACTTATGAAGACCGCCTATGTGGAGGATATCGACGTGGACAGCATCACCGAAGACGTGATGGTGGACCTCGTCAAGCACCTTGACCCGCACTCCGCGTACATCCCCAAGAAGGATTTGCAGGCGGTGAACGAGGAGTTGTCGTCCTCATTCTCAGGCATCGGCGTGCAGTTCTCCATCATGAACGACACCGTGCAGATTGTTGCCATTGTCCCGGGCGGACCCTCCGAGGGGGTAGGGCTGATGGCAGGCGACAGGATTGTGACGGTCAACGATTCTGCTTTCGCAGGCAAAGGCATTAACAATGAGCGCGTTCTGCATACGCTCCGCGGTCCGAAGGGCACGCAAGTGACCGTCGGCGTGAAGCGCAAAGGCACCCCTGAGGTGCTCAACTTCACTGTCACCCGCGACGATGTGCCGGTCCACTCGGTGGATGCCAAATTCATCATCACGCCCGAGCATGCAACAAGAAAAGGTGAAAAGATTGGTTTTGTGCGTGTTAACCGATTCGGCGAGAATACGTACAGCGAGTTCATCTCGGCACTTGCCACTCTCAAGGGGCAGGGCGCGACATCCTATATCGTGGACCTCCGCGAGAATGTGGGCGGCTTCATGGACCAGGCCATCAAGATGGCAAACGAGTTCCTGAGCAGGGGCGACATGATTGTCTATGCCGAAGGGCGTTCCTACCCGCGCTACGAGGCGCGTGCCAACGGGGCGGGGCGTTTCCAACGCGAACCCCTGGTGGTGCTGATTGACGACTTCTCGGCATCGGCAAGCGAGATATTCGCGGGGGCTATGCAAGACAACGACCGTGCTACCATTATCGGTCGCCGTTCCTTTGGCAAGGGGCTTGTGCAGCAGCAACTGCCTTTCTCCGATGGCAGTGCTATCCGCCTCACGGTGGCACGCTATTACACCCCGTCGGGGCGTTGTATCCAAAAGCCATACACCCTCGGCGATCAGGACGACTACGAGATGGACATCGTCAACCGCTACGAGCATGGTGAGTTCTTCTCGGCAGACAGTGTTCATTATCAGGACACTACGGTCTATCTCACCAAGCACGGACGCATCGTACACGGTGGCGGCGGTATCATGCCCGATGTGTTTGTGGGACGCGATACCACGCTCTTCACACCCTATTTCAACCAAGTGGCAAACCGTGCCTACACCTATCAGTTTGCGTACCAGTACACCGACAAGCACCGCAAGGAATTGAGTCGCTACACCACGTGGCAGGCACTCGAAAAGCACCTCAAGCAGGCGAATTGGATGCCCGAGTTCGTGGCTTTCGCCAAGGAGAAAGGTGTGGAGCCCGAGCAGGAGCAGATAGCCAAGTCGCGCCCGCTGTTGGAGCGGCTCATCAATGCCTATATCGTCCGCAATATCCTCAACGACGAGGGCTTCTTCCCGCTCTTTGAGCGCGATGACGATATCACCCGCAAAGCCGTAAGTACCCTCTGTGAGTAACCGTTGGCAACACATACGGGACTTCATCCAGTACGACCTGTGGCGACACAGCCGTACTGATTTCAGCGACCGCCACAAGCGTGTGCGGTACAAACTTTTGCAGACTATCATATTGGTTGTCAGAGGGTTTCGCGACAAGGACCTGAACGTCCGCGCCAATGCCCTCACCTACTCGCTGCTTTTTGCCATCGTGCCTATCATTGCCGTCATTCTTGCTATCGCACGCGGTTTCGGCTTCGAGCAGGTGATAGAGATGAAACTCAACGAGTCCTTTCTCGGCGAGACCAACCTCGTGCCGACCATCATGGAGTGGGTTGACCGATACCTCCAGACCGCACAGGGCGGGGTATTCTTAGGCATCGGACTGCTGGTGCTGCTTTGGGCGGTCTATTCCTTCTTCCGTATGGTGGAGACCTCCTTCAACGGTATCTGGAACGTGCGCCAGTCGCGCTCATTCGGACGGCAGTTCGCCAACTACCTCGCCATCCTGTTCCTGGTGCCGGTGCTGATTATCGTCACTTCGGGTCTGTCTCTGTTGCTGGGGTCGGCGGCATCCAACCCGCTGATACAGGCGATAGAACCTCTCCGCCGATGGACACTCCGCATACTGCCGTTCATCGTGGCGTCGGGTATCTTCACGTGGATGTACATCGCCATACCAAACACCAAAGTGCGTTTCATCGCTGCCGTAGTGCCCGGGGTACTGGTCGGCGTGCTGTTCCAACTGATACAGATGCTCAGCACCTACCTCATGATGTTCTTCACCCGCACCAGCGTCGTGTATGGTGCTTTTGCGGCTATCCCGTTGGTTCTTATATGGTTGCACATCAGTTGCCTGCTCCTTATCGTGGGCGCGGAACTGGGTTTCGCTATCCAGAACAACGAGATGTTTGCTTATGAGCGCGACCTGCAGCACATGTCCCGCCGCTACAAGGACTACGTCATGCTCTACCTCCTGACCATCATCATACGCCGTTTTGAGCAGGATGAGGTACCCCTCACGGCACACGAACTGGCGCAACAGAACCAACTGCCTATTCGCCTTGTGAGTCAGTTGCTCTCGCGCCTTGAGGAGACGCACATCGTCCGCGAGGTCTATGTCGAGGACAAGGAGGACACCACCTATGTACCCGCACTTGATACCCACCGCATCACCGTCGGCATGGTGCTCGACCGTGTTTCCGCGCAGGGCACCGAGCAGTTCCTCCGCAATACGCCCCTCGAGATGCAACAATTCTGGGAACAATATAAACGCATTGTGCTGGCGCACCCGAATATAGACAACGTATTGGTGTCGGAATTATGAACAAAAGCAAAACATTGGTGCTGACCGGCGGTTCGTCGGGCATAGGACTGGCTACCGTGCGGCTGTTTGCCGAACACGGGTGGCAGGTGTTTGAACTCAGCCGCCATGGCGAGGACCACGACGGTATCAGACACATTCAGTGTGATGTAACTGACGAGGCTTCTGTGCGGCAAGCCATCTCGGAGGTGCGCACCCGGATAGACCACATAGACGTGGTCATCAGCAATGCCGGCTTTGGCATATCGGGTCCTGTGGAGTTTACCACCACGGGGGAGGCACGCCGGCAGTTTGACGTGAATTTCTTTGGCGCGTTTCATCTGGTGAAGGCCGTGCTGCCCATTCTGCGGGCACAGCATGGGGGGCGCATCATCTTCACATCGTCGGTGGCTGCGGTACTGAGCATTCCCTATCAGTCTTTTTACAGCGCGAGCAAATCGGCACTCAATGCCATGGCTCTCGCCCTTGCCAACGAGGTACGCCCGTTTGGCATCAGCGTTGCCGTGCTGATGCCAGGTGACGTGGCTACGGGCTTCACGGATGCGCGCAAGAAGAATGCCGCAGGGCAGGAGGTGTATCAGCATATGCAATCCGCTGTGGCAGCCATGGAACGGGACGAGCGCGGGGGTATGACACCCGAACACATGGCACGCGACCTCTACCGCATCGCTACACGACACCACGTCAAACCCCTATACACAGGGGGTGCGCTGTACTCGCTGTTCTGCCTCCTCAACCGCCTGCTGCCTATGCGTCTCGTGAACAGGATAGTCGGGAAAATGTATTCGTAACGACCCCAAAACACTCCGCATCCCCGCGACAAGGTCGGCGGAATCACATACTAATCACATACTAATCACATACTAACCACATACTAATCTCATACACTTAACCCGACAAGGTCACGACAACAATGCGCAATGATGTGACAACAAGGGAGACTTCTACGTATTGTGTTTGAGAGGGTTGAGACGACAAAAGTGCAGGAGTCGTTTGTTTTTTTCGCAAAGATGTTGTATCTTTGCAAGTTCAAATGCCACAGGCAACCATACAGAATATAAAATAAACAATTCGATACATGATGAATGATTTTCTCAAGTTCGCCGTAGCGAACGGACTCAATTCCATGCACGTGGAGCAAACCATGCAGGCTTCTGCCAACTATATCAGCCCGTCTATCCTGGAGGAACGCCAACTGAACGTGACGCAGATGGACGTATTTTCGCGACTGATGATGGACCGCATCATCTTCCTCGGCACAGAGGTCAACGACTACACCGCCAACGTCATCCAAGCCCAACTGCTGTACTTAGACTCGGCTGACTCGGACAAAGACATACACATATACCTCAATACCCCCGGCGGTTCCGTATATGCGGGCTTGGGTATCTATGACACCATGCAGTTTGTGCGCTCGCGCGTGGCTACCATCTGCACGGGCATGGCGGCATCTATGGGTGCGGTACTGCTGGTGGCAGGCGAGAAGGGTATGCGTGCCGCGCTGCCCCACAGCCGCGTGATGATACACCAGCCGTTAGGCGGCATACAGGGACAGGCGTCGGACATCGAGATTACCGCCAAGGAAATCCTGAAACTCAAGGACGAACTCTACCAGATTATCTCCGACCATTCGGGGCAGACCATGGAGCGTATCCGTCAGGATGCCGACCGCGACTACTGGATGAAAGCCAACGAAGCCCTCGAATATGGTATGATTGACAAAGTGTACGAGCGCAAGTAACCTATGGCAACAAAGAAAAAAGACCAGGCAGTCTGCTCGTTCTGCGGCCGCCCCATGCCGCAGATGTTCAAGGGCGAGGACGGGGCGTATATATGCCAGGAGTGCATCGAGGCAGGGCATCAGATGATTCTGCAAATGAATCAGTACCAAACGCAGCACCCCGAAGTGGAGGGATTGGACCTGCAGCACCTGCCCAAACCGACGGAAATCAAGGCGTTCCTTGACCAATATGTTATCGGTCAGGACGAGGCGAAGCGCTACCTCTCGGTGGCGGTGTACAACCACTACAAGCGTATCCTGCAGCCGCGTGAGGAGAACGGCGTCGAGATAGAGAAGTCCAACATCATTATGGTGGGCTCCACGGGTACTGGTAAGACGCTGCTCGCCAGGACGATAGCCAAGATGCTGGCGGTGCCGTTCACCATCGTTGACGCAACTGTGCTTACCGAAGCCGGTTACGTGGGCGAGGACGTGGAGAGCCTGCTCACACGCCTGCTGCAAGAGGCGGACTACGATGTGAAGAAAGCCGAGAAAGGTATCGTATTCATCGACGAGATAGACAAGATAGCACGCAAATCCGACAACCCGTCCATCACGCGCGATGTGTCCGGCGAAGGCGTACAGCAGGGCTTGCTCAAACTATTGGAAGGGTCAATGGTGAACGTACCACCCCAAGGGGGACGCAAACACCCTGAGCAAGAGTTCATTCATGTCAATACACAGAATATACTGTTCATCTGCGGAGGAGCCTTCGACGGTATCGAACGCAAGATAGCGCAACGCCTTAACACACAGGTGGTTGGCTTTGATGCCGCGCAGAAGACCAAGCAGGTGGACAAAAGCGATTTGCTGCAGTATATCGCACCCCAAGACTTGAAATCCTTTGGCTTGATACCGGAAATCATCGGGCGTCTGCCTATCCTTACCTACCTCAAGCCGTTGGACCGCGATGCCCTGCGCAATATCCTCACCGAGCCCAAGAACGCCATCACCAAGCAGTATCAGAAGTTGCTGGCTATGGACGGTGTGTCCCTCACCTTCGACCGCGACGCCCTCGACTATATCGTGGACAAGGCAATCAAGTACAAACTCGGAGCCCGCGGCTTACGCAGCCTCACCGAGACCATTATGATGGACGTGATGTACGAAGTGCCTGCCGACAAGACTATCAAGGAGTTTCATGTCACCCGCGCACTCGCCGAGGAGAAACTCTCACGCATCAACCCGCTGACCCTGCAGGCTTCACAAGGATAGCATTTGTGATTTATGTTCGCCACCCACAGGAGAATACAACTGCTTGTCTGTCTGCTGTTTATCACAATAGCGGCACATGCGGACTGGACACCTGTGGTGCGGCATTTTACGCCCAACGATTACGGCGCGGGCACGCAGAACTGGGGTATCATCGAGCAGGAGAACGGCTGGATATATGCCGCCAACAACTATGGTTTGCTTGAATTTGACGGCAGTCGCTGGCAGCTCTACGGCATCAGCAATTCCACGGCTGTGCGCTCCGTGGCGCGTGGCAAGGGTGGGGATATATATGTAGGAGGCACGGACGAGTTTGGTGTTTTCTCGCCTGATGGTTATGGCGGGCTTACCTACCGCTGTCTCTCCGACAGCCTTCCCGCACGTTATCGGCAGTTTGGCGAGGTGTGGAAGATACACGTAGCCGATGATGCTCTCTACGTGCAATCGCGTAACTATGTGTTTATCTGTAACTTAAAAGGACATATCGAGGTGATTGATGCAGGGTCTGTCATCTACACGTCGGTGCTTGTTGACGGTAATCTTTATGTGGCTACTTCGCGTGACGTCTATGTGCTCAACGGCAACCGCCTTCACGCTTTGCGTGGTGCTGAAATGTTGCATGGAGCCGTGGTATGTGCATTGCTGCCCTATCGCGAACATGGAATACTGATAGCCACGGATTTTCAGGGTGTCTATGCGTATGACGGTGAGCAGATACGCCGATTTAAGACGGATGCAGATAACTATATCATTGCCAATCAACTATATACGATAGCAGCAGGCGAGCATTGCCTGGCGTTTGGCACGGTGCGTCGGGGCGTGGTGCTTACCGATTTGGATGGTAAGCATTGCCGATATATGACGCGTGAAGACGGGCTGCAAAACAATACCGTCCTCAGCATGCTCTTTGACAGTCGCGACAACCTCTGGATGGGCTTGGACAACGGAATGGATATGATGGCTTCGGTAGCGCCCGTGATGTATTGGCACGACAGGGACATCGATTATGGTTCCGGCTATGCTGCTTGTGAACACCGGGGCACGCTGTACCTTGGCACCAATCAAGGGCTGTATGCTCTTCGTCAGGATTGCCCGGAGGGCGGTATGTGCCTTGTTGAGGGCAGTCTTGGACAGGTATGGGACGTTTCCGAGGTAGGTGGTACCCTTTTTTGCAGCCATAATCGTGGGCTCTTCATTGTTCAGCACAACCGTCTTGTCCCTCTCGAAACGGGCGATGGCATCTGGAGCGTGAAGCCTTTGTCTGATACGGAAGCCGTTGCCGGTAGTTATACGGGGTTCTATTACCTCTACCGACAGGGAAACACGTGGAAAATCAGACATTTGGATGGCTTTTCCGAGACATCTCTTTACTATGAGATAGATGCTACAGGTCACATCTGGTTGTTGACTTCGCAGGGCGTGGAGCGCCTGACTATTAACAAAAGCAACTATCACATTGACAGCGAGTTGGTTATCCCCCAAGTGGCTGCCGAGCGTACCTATTCTTTGGCACGCTTGCACGACGAAATATGGCTCACATCCGACAACTATTGTGGCATTGTCGGTGTGGATGGCACCCTCCGGACAGACAGCCTGCAAGCCTGTCAATTGTCTGGTATTCAGCGCTATATACTTCTTACAGAAGATAACGAAGGCAATATCTGGTACATGTACAACGGGCGGTTCAAGGTCAAACCTTTTGATGCCACCCGTCAGACGTATGGTGTATCGCGTGAACTGCTCCATAATCCCGACCTGCTCATCGGCGGTTTTGCCAACATCTGTTTTTTGTCCGATGGGGATGCAGTGATTGGTGGCGTGGACGGCTTTTTCCGCTTGAACGGAAGGGGTATGGATGCCTCACCGCGTCCCGAGGCACTCTATATACGCAGTATCAAAACGCTGCAACCCGAACCTGTGGTGGTTTATGGCGAGTCCTATCCCTTGCATGCGCGCCCGCTGGCCCTGCCGGCGGATGCCTACTCGTTGCAGGTACAAGTTTGCGGTAGCGATGTCACCCGTGAACGTGTACTTTACCGCACACGACTCTCCCCCACGGAACAAAGTTTTACGGATTGGCAAGCCACGCCGTCACGCGAGTTTATAGGTCTGAAATCGGGACAGTATAACCTTGATATTGAGATGCTTACGCGCGATGATACCATTCTTTTGCGTACGTTGCCGATTGAGATACAGACGCCTTTCTATCAAACCATATGGGCAAGGCTCGTCTATATGTTTGTCCTGCTCCTTGTGATGTTGTACATCTCGTGGCGTATCTACCGCCGTGTGCAAATGGGCAAACAACGCATCGCGCAGGAGAAAAATGAGGAGATTCGGCAGCAGCAGTTGCGTATTCTGCAACTGGAAAACGAGAAAGCGCAATACGACCTCCAGAACAAGAGCCGGGAACTAAGCAACGTCCTCCTCAATGAGGCAAACCGGAAAGAATGGAATCAGGAGATTCTCAATGAGATACACCGCATCATGGATTGCCTGAGCAACGACCGGTTCACGGAAGCCAAAGGGCGTATGCAGAATCTTCAAAACCGCCTTTCGCGCAACGGGGAGACCAATGTGGATTGGAAACGCTTCGAGGAGAACTTCGACATGGTTAATAATGGTTTCATCGAACGCCTCAAAGAGCGATACCCGTGGATGAGCAAGCAGGAGCGCAAACTATGCGTCTATATCAAAATGGGATTGATTAACAAGGAGATAGCACCGCTTATGAATATCAGCGTCCGTGGTGTGGAGATGATGCGCTACCGCCTCCGCACCAAGATGAACCTTGATTCGCAGACCAATCTCAGCCAATTTTTCAACACACTCTGAAATACCGTGGAGGCTTGCGTGTTTATTTACGCAACAGCGACAGCAAGTGATAGGTGTATCTAATTGTTTTTCAACGCATTCACAAGCATCCCGCAGGCGGCGAGTATGTCCTCCCCGCGACTTCGGCGGATGGTGGTAGTAAGCCCGTGAGCAGTCAGGTAGTCGCGCAACCACTCCATCTGACGCTCATTGCTCGGAGGAAAAACAATAGATTTATTGTTTTGATTAACAACAGTTTGTTGGGCATCCGCGCCATTTGACACCTCTTCCACCCCTGCGTGAAAGCGAATAAGGTTGACGCGGCAGTCCAATCCCCGGAGCAATCGCAGCAATTCATTGGCATGCTTGGGTGTGTCGTTCACGCCGCCCCAGCAGATGTATTCAAAACTCACACGCCGCTGGTGCTGCCAGTCATAGTGTTTCAACAGGGCAACCACATCCGTCAGATGATACGCCTTTTCAATCGGCATAATTGCCTGACGTTCAATGCCGAACGGATTGTGCAGCGAGATAGCCAAATGGCAATCGCACTCCTCTATATAGCGTTTCAGCCCGGGCACAATCCCTACCGACGATACCGTGATGCGCTTGGGCGACCACGCGCCGCCCCATGCGGCAGTCATCACTTGCAGCGAGCGCAACACATGGTCGAGGTTATCCATGGGCTCCCCCTCACCCATATAGACGATGTTGGTCAGAGCCCCCTGCTGCCCCTCGTTGATATGTTTCGGGTTGTCCGAAGTCAAAGGGAAATAGAGTATCTGGTTCAGTATCTCTGCGGCAGACAGTTGTCCGTGAAAGCCCAGCGTGCCTGTCATGCAGAATTTACACCCCATCTTGCACCCCGCTTGCGTACTGACGCATAGCGTAGCGCGGTCGTTATCAGGTATATACACAGACTCCACATACTGCTCCCCAACCTGAAACAGGTACTTGTGCGTACCATCTTCCGACACGGCTTCCGCTACAGGTGCATGGCGACCCACAATATACTTTTCCCGTAGTGCCTCACGCCCCCGCAGCGAGATATTGGTCATCTCGTCAAACGAGGTGGCACGCCGCACGTACAGCCATTCTGCCAACTGCTTACCTGCAAAACGCGGTAGCCCTACATCCTGGGCTACCGCTTGCAATTCTTCTAATGTGAGTCCTAAAAGGCTTACCATCCGAACAGCGGATACTGCATCATCTCGCGATTCACCTCCTCGCGAACCTTGGCGATATTTGCCTCACATTCAGGGTTTTGGAGGACGGTGTCAATCAAATCCACAATCCATGGCATCTTGTCCTCTTTCAGGCCGCGTGTTGTGATGGCGGGCGTGCCAAAACGCAGACCGCTGGTCTGGAATGCGGAACGCGAGTCGAAAGGCACCATATTCTTGTTGGTGGTGATGTCGGCAGCCACAAGAGCCTTCTCGGCAACCTTACCCGTCAAATCGGGGTATTTGGTACGCAAGTCAACCAGCATCGAGTGGTTGTCCGTACCGCCCGAGATAATCTTGTAGCCCTTCTGCATGAATGCCTCTGCCATCACCGATGCATTCAGTTTCACTTGTTGCTGATATACTTTGAATTGCGGCTCCAGTGCCTCACCGAATGCCACTGCCTTGGCGGCAATCACGTGCTCCAGCGGACCGCCCTGTACGCCGGGGAATACGGCCGAGTCAAGCAGCGCAGACATCATCTTTATCTCGCCTTTCGGGGTGGTCTTGCCCCATGGGTTCGGGAAGTCTTTGCCTACCAGAATCACACCGCCGCGCGGACCACGGAGGGTCTTGTGGGTCGTCGATGTGACAATATGCGCATATTTGACGGGGTTCTCCAGCAAACCTGCGGCAATCAGACCTGCAGGGTGTGCCATATCCACCATGAAGATAGCGCCTATCTCGTCTGCCACGCGGCGGATACGGGCATAGTCCCACTCGCGGCTGTATGCACTCGCACCTGCGATAATCAGTTTCGGCTTCTTCTCGCGTGCCACTTGCTCCAACTGGTCATAGTCCACACGACCTGTATCCTCGCGCAGGTTGTACTCCAGCGCATGGAACATGATACCCGAAAAGTTCACCGGCGAACCGTGTGAGAGGTGACCGCCGTGGCTCAGGTTCAAGCCGAGGAACGTGTCGCCCGCCTGCAGACAAGCCATAAACACAGCCATGTTGGCTTGTGCGCCCGAGTGAGGTTGTACGTTCACATACTCTGCCCCGAACAGGCGGCGGAGTCTGTCGCGTGCGATATTCTCGCTCTGGTCCACCACTTCGCAACCGCCGTAATAGCGTTTGCCGGGGTAGCCTTCGGCATATTTGTTGGTAAGTACGCTTCCCATGGCTTCCATCACTTGGTCGCTCACGAAGTTTTCACTGGCAATCAATTCGATGCCTTTCGTCTGACGCTCCCGCTCACGGCGGATGATGTCAAAAATCTCTACGTCTCGAGTCATTATTCGATTATTTAGTTATTTAAGGTTGCATATTGTCGTCGCGCATTTTGGGGTGCGTGATTTCTACGTGCCTGCAAAGATACTGCTTTTCTGTGAGATACACAAACAAACGTTTATTTCCCCTGCAAATACTTCTCCATCTTGTCCCATTCGCGTTTTGCGTCCCGCAGACCGAGGTGGTACACTTGTTTCAGGTGCAGAGGGTTGCGTTCCAGTCGGCGCACGGGCAGCAATGTCTCGGGCGAGAATACGAAAATCTTGCCTTCTTCTTTCAGCCGGCGCACCTGTTGCATACGCTTGTTGTAGTTCGCGCTGCGCACGCGGAGGGCCTCCTGCAGGTTCTTCTCTTGCGGGTAGAACACCTTGCTCAACTGGTACATATGCTCATTCAGGCGGAATTCTATGGGGCGTGTCAGCACCACAATCACCTTGTCGCACCCCTCCTCAAACGCCTTGTCCAGCGGGATATTGTCCACCAGTCCCCCGTCCAAGTATTTCTCCCCGTCAATCTTCACCGCCCGCGAGATAAAGGGCAGCGTTCCTGATGCGCGCAGCCACTCCATCTGTTTCATGCAGTTCGTAATGTGTTTGTATTCGGCTTTACCCGTGCGGACGTTGGTCACGGTGGCAAACACTTTTGTTTTGGATGCCTCGTAGGCGGCTTCGTCAAATGGGGCTAACGTGTTGGGAATCTGATTGTAAGAGAAATCCACGTTCACCATATTGCCTGTACGTATCAGCGAACGCACGGAAACGTACTTCGGATTGTCGCAATAGCGGAAATTGTAGTCGAAGGCTCTGCCCTTTTGTTTCGAGGGCAGATTGACTCCGAACAGGGCTCCTGCCGACGTGCCGCACAGCACATCGGGCTCAAAACCCTTGTCAATCATCACGTCCAGCACACCGCAGGTGTATATCCCGCGCATGCCGCCGCCTTCCAATACAAGACCTGTTTTCATTCTCTGTCTGATTTTGAATACGCTGACTTATTCCGAGTGTCCTATTTCTGCCGCAAAGATACATATTATTTTCAATATATACAAATGCCCTTGTGGGTGAAGTGTGGTGACGGCGCGTCCCGCCTCGTTGGTTTCCATGTTGATTTTTCCACACTCATTACTCATTACGCATTACTCATTGCGCATTAGGCATTGCGCATTGATAATTGCGCATTGCCCCTCGTGTATTTCTCTGGGTAAGTGTATGTGATTAGTATGTGATTAGTATGTGGTTAGTATGTGATTAGTATGTGATTCCGCCGACCTTGTCGCGAGGATGTGCCTCTGTTGCCGTTTTTATTGTCTGTCTGCGAAAAAAGCAGTACCTTTGTACGTTATTTCTACAAGGATGAATCAAGAGTTTCAAATGCTTGCCAAGACCTTCAAAGGGCTTGAGGAGGTGCTGGCGGGAGAATTGGTGGAGTTAGGCGCCAACAATGTGCAGATTGAGCGACGGGCGGTGTCTTTCACGGGTGATAAGCGGCTGTTATATACCGCCAACATGTGCCTGCGCACGGCGTCGCGTGTGCTGGTGCCTATCGCTACTTTCCGCGCCAAAGACGCGGACGCGGTCTATGAGCACGCCAAACAGATAGATTGGAGCCGGTACATGACGCTCAAGACGGGCTTTGCCATCGACGCTACCGTCTATTCGGACACCTTCCGCCATTCGCAATATGTCACTTACCGCGTCAAAGACGCCATCGCAGACTACTGGATGGAGCGCGAACAGAAACGCCCGAGCGTGAAACTCACCGACCCCGACCTCAGCCTGAACGTGCACATCTCTGCCGAAACCGTCACCATATCCTTGGACAGTTCGGGCGATAGTCTCCACAAGCGCGGCTACCGTGTTGCCAACACCGAAGCGCCTATCAATGAGGCACTTGCAGCAGGCATGCTCTTGCTCGCAGGCTGGCATGGTCAGGGCGATTTCTACGACCCCATGTGCGGATCGGGCACCCTGCTGATAGAGGCTGCCCTCATTGCCCGAAACATTGCCCCGGGCATCTACCGCAAGGGCTTTGCCTTCGAGAAATGGGCGGACTTCGACCGCGACCTCTTCGAGGACATCTACAACGACGACAGCCGCGAGCGTCCTTTCACGCACAAGATATATGGCTCAGACGCAGGGTATTACGCCGTGCAGACTGCCCTCAAGAATATCCAGTCGGCGAGCCTGCAACGCGACATCGAGGTGCGCCAGATACGCATCGAGGAGTTGCGCCTTGCCGACCGCGACACCAACGGGGCGCTTGTGATGATGAATCCCCCATACGGGGAACGCCTCTCGCAGGACAAAGACGTGTTGCGCCTGTACCAGGACATGGGCACAGCCCTCAAACACCAGTTCAGTGGGGCAACCGCATGGATAATTTCGAGCAACGAGGACGCGCTGAAGTGCATTGGGCTCAAACCGAGCAAGCGTATCCACCTGATAAACGGCGAGTTGGAGTGCCTGTTCAACCAATACGAACTCTTTCAGGGTGAGCACAAGGAGTGGAAGAAAGACCACCCCAAAGACATCAAACCGCGCTTTGCCGACCATGAGCACAAGCGCAAGGACTTCAAACAAGACAGAAACAAACGCGATTTCAAGCCCCGCAACAGGCGGGAGGAGGGGGATAGGAAGCCCTTTGACCGTAAGCCCCATGACCGAAAACCGTTCACACGGGACGACAGGGCACCGCGTCCCCGCAAGACTGACAGAAGATGAAGCAGATACTCATTGACGATTACAACTACCCCCTTCCAGACAGCCGGATAGCCAAGTACCCTTTGGCGCAACGCGACCATAGCAAGTTGCTGGTTTACAGGGACGGACACGTGTCCGAAGACCTTTTCTACCACGTGGGCGACTATATCCCCGCGGGCTCATTGTTGGTGTACAACAACACCCGTGTCATTCAGGCGCGGTTGGTGTTTCACAAGGACACTCCTTCAATTTCAGACGCGCCCGCGCAGGGCGCGCGTATAGAGGTATTCTGTTTGGAGCCCCTGCGCCCGCACGACTACCAACTGTCACTTGGCAGCACCACAGGCTGCACATGGAAGTGCATGATTGGCAACGCAAAGAAGTGGAAATCAGGACCTTTGCATCTCACCGCCACCCTTCGCAGTACGGGTGAGACAATCACCCTCACCGCCGAGCGTGGCACTCAGACGGGCAACACCTACGAAGTCACATTCAGTTGGGATACCCCCGTCTCTTTTGCCGAAATCCTTGACGCAGTCGGCGAACTGCCCATCCCGCCCTATCTCAACCGCCCCACGGAGGAGAGCGACAAGACCACCTACCAGACGGTCTATTCGCGCATCAAGGGTTCCGTAGCAGCACCCACGGCGGGGCTCCACTTCACCGATGAGGTCCTTGACGGACTCCGTGCCCGCGGCATACAGACCACCGAACTCACCCTGCACGTAGGCGCAGGCACCTTCCAACCCGTAAAGACCGCCGACGCCAACCAACACACCATGCACACGGAGATTATCGCAGTTCCGCGGCTGGCTATCATGGATATTATCAATCACTTGGGGCACATCGTTGCCGTGGGTACCACCAGCATGCGCACCCTCGAAAGTCTCTATTTCTTGGGCGAAATGTTAGGGGAGAATGGGGAATTAAGCATGAAGAATGACGAGTGCCATACCGCTGAACTCCACGTGCCCCAGTTCATTCCCTACACCGCGCCCCACACCCTCACCACACACGATGCCCTGCAGGCAATCGTGGACTACCTCGACCGCACGCATCAGGACACCCTCCACGCCGAAACCCAAATAATGATAGAACCCGGCTACACCTTCCACGTTGTCAACCAACTGATTACCAACTTCCACCAGCCCAAGTCCACCCTGCTCTTGCTCGTCAGTGCCTTTGTGGGTGGCGACTGGCACACCATCTACGACTATGCCCTCGCCCACGATTTCCGCTTCCTCAGTTACGGCGACAGCAGTATTTTGTTCAGGAGAGACTGATTAGATGTTCCACCTCACCGCGCCATATCAGCCTACGGGCGACCAGCCCGAAGCCATCCGCCAGTTGGTGGACGGCATCCGTGCAGGTGCGGAAGCGCAGACGCTGCTCGGTGTTACAGGGTCGGGTAAGACTTTCACCGTAGCCAATGTTATTGCCCAAATCAATCGCCCAACCCTCATTCTCAGTCACAATAAGACACTTGCCGCACAACTGTACAGCGAGATGCGGCAGTTTTTCCCGCACAACGCGGTGGAGTACTTCGTCTCCTACTACGACTACTACCAGCCCGAAGCCTATATCCCCAGCACCGACACCTATATCGAAAAAGACCTCAGCATCAATGAGGAGATTGACCGTCTGCGTCTGAGTGCCATCGCCGCCCTGTTGAGTGGGCGAAAGGATGTGGTTGTTATCTCATCGGTCAGTTGTCTGTACGGCATCGGCAACCCGCAGGACTTCAGCCAGTCGTGCAGCACCGTCACGCGCGGACAGACCATCCGCATGGATACGTTGCTCTCGCAACTCGTCAGTGAGCAGTATGTACGCAACGACATCGACCTCAATCGCGGGCGTTTCCGTGTGAAGGGCGACACGGTGGACATCGCACTCGCGTATGCCGATTACCTCCTGCGCATCGAATTCTTTGGTAATGAGATAGATACCATCACCACCCTTGACCCCGTCACCCTTGAGACTATCGAAGAGTTTGACACCTACAACATCTACCCCGCCACCATCTTCTGCACCAATCCCGACAAGCAGGCGGCGGCGATTGCGCAAATCAAACTCGACCTTGCCAATCAGGTGCTGCATTTCCAGGAGATAGGCGAGCCGCTCTATGCCAAGCGCATTGAGGAGCGTGTGAACTATGACATTGAGATGATTCAGGAACTGGGCTACTGCTCCGGCGTGGAGAACTACAGCCGGTACTTCGACGGACGTGAGCCGGGCACGCCGCCCTACTGCCTGCTCGACTATTTCCCCAAGGACATGCTCCTCGTGATTGACGAGAGCCATGTCACGGTACCCCAGATACATGCCATGTACGGTGGCGACAAGGCGCGCAAAGACAACCTTGTGAATTTCGGCTTCCGCCTGCCGGCTGCCCGCGACAACCGACCGCTCACTTTCGACGAGTTCCAACGCAAAACAGGGCAGACTATCTATGTTTCCGCCACCCCCGCCGAGTACGAATTGGAGCGTTCCAACGGCGTTGTCATCGACCAACTCATACGCCCCACAGGGCTTCTCGACCCCGAGATAGAGGTGCGTCCGAGTCTTCATCAGGTGGACGACCTCATGGAGGAGATACGTGTCCGCGTGGAGCGGGAAGAGCGTATACTCATCACCACGCTCACCAAGCGCATGGCAGAGGAACTGGACGATTACCTGCGCAAATACGGCGTGCGCTCTGCCTATATCCATTCCGATGTGGATACGCTGGAGCGCGTTCAAATCATGGAAGACCTCCGCAAAGGTCTCTACGATGTGCTGGTGGGTGTCAACCTCCTGCGCGAGGGGCTCGACCTGCCAGAGGTGAGTCTGGTCGCTATCCTGGATGCCGACAAAGAGGGCTTTCTGCGCGACCACCGCTCGCTCACGCAGACAGCCGGACGTGCTGCCCGCAACGTGAACGGCAAGGTAATCATGTATGGCGACAAAATCACGCAGTCGATGCAGATGACCATAGATGAGACCAACCGCCGCCGTGCCAAGCAGATGGCGTACAACGAGGAGCACCACATCACGCCTACCGCCATCAAAAAGGCGATAGAAACCAGTCCTCTCACAGCCATGATGCGCCACGAAGAGCAGGAGAAGCAGCAGTTGGAGACCAAGATTCGCGAAAGTTGGAAGACCGCCCCATGGCAGCAGTTCAATAAGAAGCAACTCCAGAAGGCTGCCGAGCAGCAGCGCCGTGCCATGCTTGCCGCTGCCAAGGAACTGGACTTCACCACGGCCGCCCGTCTCCGCGACGAACTGCTCCAAATGGAGGACAAACTACAGGCTATGGAGTGAAGGCTTGCGACAAGGTCATCGTCTGTTGTGTATTCCAAGAAAAAAGCGTAACTTTGCAACCGCTTTGGAGTAGTATATTAACAATTTACTTATAAATATCATATCATGGCACTTCCATTTATGACGGCCGAAGAGGCTGCTAAGTTAGTAAAGAACGGAGACGTAGTCGGTATGGGCGGATTTACGCCTGCCGGGGCTCCGAAAGATGTCCCTACTGCTATTGCCCATATGGCAGAGGCATTGCACGCAGAGGGCAAACCTTTCAAGATTGGTATGTACACAGGTGCGTCTACAGGCGACAGTTGCGACGGTGCTTTGGCACGCGCACACGCCATTGATTTCCGCACCCCTTATCAAGGCAACAAAGACCTGCGTGCCGAACTGAATGCACAGGGCGCACACTACTTCGATATGCACCTCAGCGAGTTGGCACAGGACTTGCGCTACGGCTTTATGAAGCGTCCCGACTTTGCTATCATTGAGGCTTGCTACGTGGATGAAGAGGGCGTGATTGTACCGACAGCCGGTGTAGGCAATATGCTGACATTCTGCGAGTTGGCTCCGAAGATTATCATCGAACTCAATGAGGCGATGCCTGCCACCATGCGTGGTATGCACGACCTCTATGAGCCCCTTGACCCGCCCGCTCGCCGCGAGATACCTGTTTACAAACCGTCAGACCGCATAGGAAAAGACCATATCAAGGTAGATCCGAGCAAAATAGTTGCTGTGGTGAAGACCAACCGCCCGAATGAAGTGGGCAAGTTCTCTCCGCTGGATGAGACCACAGAGAAGATTGGTGCAAATGTGGCTCTGTTCCTGGAGAACGAGATGAAGGCAGGTCGTATCCCCGCATCGTTCCTGCCTATCCAATCGGGTGTCGGCAATATCGCCAACGCTGTGTTGGGTGCATTGGGCGAGAACAAACACATCCCACCGTTTGAGATGTACACAGAGGTAATTCAAGACTCTGTGGTAGGTCTGATGAAAGAGGGACGTGTGAAGTTTGCTTCAGGCTGTTCGCTGACTATTGGTGCAGACAAGTTGCAGGACATTATCGACCATATCGATTTCTTCCGCGACAAGATTGTGCTTCGTCCGCAGGAGATTAGCAACAACCCCGAAGTGGCACGCCGTTTGGGCTTGATTACTATCAACACAGCCCTTGAGGCAGATATCTACGGCAATATCAACTCAACGCACGTATGCGGTACGAAGATGATGAACGGTATCGGTGGTAGCGGAGACTTCACGCGCAATGCGTATATCAGTATCTACACCACACCTTCGACGGCAAAGGGCGGTTGTATCTCGGCATTCGTGCCGATGGTTAGCCACCTCGACCACAGCGAGCATAGCGTGAAAGTGATTATCACCGAACATGGTATCGCTGATTTGCGTGGCAAGAGCCCTATCCAGCGTGCGCATGAGATTATCAACAACTGCGTTGACCCGCAATATCGCCCTATGCTCAACGAGTATATCGCTATGGCGAAGACGGCTCACACGCCGCACGTACTGAGTTGCGCATTGGCTATGCACGAGGAGTTCCTCAAGAGCGGCGATATGCGCAATACGAAGTGGGAGAACTATGTGAGGTAATAGTGATAGAGAAACAGAGAACAGAAACGGGCTGCCTAAGAGAGTTTGGGCAGCCTGTTTTTTTGTGTTACTTGCGGCATTAAAGCAGAATCTTAACCACTATCTTGGTGACGCCCCCCTCTGTCCTGGTTACTGCACTGTCCTGTGCGACCTCGATTCCCGGAGCGTGCAGGTCGGTGGGGAAGAATACAAAATATTTGGTAGGGTCTGCCAGAAGCAACTGCTGAGGCTTGTATTGATAGAAAACAATATCCTTGTTTTCGTCATACGGCGCAAGGACAGGCAAATTGGTATCATGGGTGAGACCAATGCATTCACATCCCTGTATAACGTATTGAATATCAATATAACGCCGGTGAGACTCATAGCGGCAAAGGTCAGCAGGTTTGGGCATATAGTCTTCAATATTGACATAGACATCTGCGGACAAATCTGTCCTGCCACGATGCAGGTCACGGATAATCTGCTCTTTATCCACATCATCCCTTGTCAATTGTGACAGGAAACCAAAAGCAGTATTCCAACGTGCAGGGTGGGCGGCAAAATGACGATGCAATGCCTTCATATCTGTGGAAGCATCTATGTCTGCTGCAAAGGAAGTGATTATCTTTCCTGAGAACGAAATATCGAAATACATTGGCTTGAGTGATTAAAAAAGGGTGCATCCAATAGACACACCCTTTTTGAAAAACATAATATTCTGCTTATCAATAGGAAGTGCGCTGTGTAGCAGCGTACGTGATTTTCAGCGCATACGCGCGGCGTAACTCCTGCTTGATATCGGCAATAATACCCATTTTGGTCTCTTTGTCCGCCTTGATGCAGACAGTCATAAGACCTTGATCGGACTCCTTCATAGAGGAACGTTCGTTGATGATATAGTCACCAATCTCGCTCTTCTCTGCGAAAGCGTCGTCCAGTTGGATACGTGTCTCGGCACCGTACTGCTTGCGGAACTCTGCGGTCGGGGTACCTACATAAATGTAGCGCACCAGAGATTTCTTCTCCAACTTGGTGAGTTCTGTTGCCTGCGGATTGGATATCTGCACCTTCATGTTCACCTCTTTCATAGAGGTTACTGACATGAAGAAGAACAACAGCATGAAGATGATATCGGGGAGTGACGACGTATTGAGCGCCGGCATCTCACGTTTCTCATTTCTACGTATCTTTGCCATAATTATTGTCCTCCTCCATAGTTTTTAGGTTCAGCCTCGGAAATCTTCTGAGGATAAATCTTCTGTATTTGCTTCTGTTGGTCTTCGTCCAACTCGGCGTAACTCTTGTGATAGTATTGCTCTGCACATTCGTTACGCAGTTCGTTGTAAGCGGCAACTAATTCATTCTGCACCTCAAGGTAAGCCTGATACTGCGTCTCAGCGTCGTTCTGGACGGAGATGACATGGTCCTTGGTGTATTTGAGAGTCCCAAACGGAGCACCGAAATCCTCTTCGTAGAGTTTCGGCATGTTGGGGTCATCCTCGGGGTTGGAGATGAATTCCTTTGCCTTAGCGCGCAGTTGACGTACATCCATCGGCTGCCCTTGCACAAGCAGTTTGTTCTCCCAGTTGATTTTAACGACAAACAAGTTGCGCTTGTTGATATCGGTATCCTCAATCTTTTGGTCGGGTGGAATAGGGGGAGGCAAACGCCGTGCAAGTCCCTGGTTGACGTCCATGGAGGTCGTCACCAAGAAGAAGATGAGCAGCAAGAACGAGATGTCCGCCATAGAACTGGCGTTGATCTGCGGAATTTTCTTTGCCATAACCGACGATAATTACTTCTTACATTTAGTATAGATAACGCCCCAGATAAGGGTGACAACGGTAGCGGCGGTGAGCAGGTAGGTGAGATACATGATAGCATCACTCATACGAGCCATATTGCCGACATTGTCGGTACCCTCATAGCCGAGGATTTCCATCTTTTCGGGGCTGCCAAGGAACCAGCATGCCACGCATACGAGTACGAACCCGATTACGACAGCCAACTGGGTAAAGCCTTTCTTCTTGTCCACCTTGAAGGTATTGACAAAGCCCCAGATAACTACAAACAAGGTAACGAGACAAACAAGAGCCACCAAGATGTAGTTCCAACCGAGGAACAGGTCTGTGAACAAAGGTATATTCAGGAAGTCTCCTGCCACCTCAAGAGTACCTTCGGAACCTCCTGCATAGAACATCACCGAAACGACGATGCCCACCAGCAAGAGTACCAGAACGGTAATCTTAGGTAATAACTTATAATTCTTCATAATAATCCAATTTTGCAAGTTTAACTAAATACGTTTTGTGCGATGCAAAATCGATTACTTTTTGTGTTTTGCGTCGTAGTCAACCACGAGGTCAAGCAGGCTGATAGAACTGTCTTCCATCTCGTTTACCAGACCCTCAACAAGGCTAAGGATGTAGTTGTAGAACAATTGGAGAATGATGGCGATAACCAAACCGAGGAGGGTGGTCAACAGAGCGACCTTGATACCGCCGGCAACGACTGTAGCCGAGATATCACCTACCTGCTGAATCTTATCGAATGCCTGAATCATACCGATGATGGTTCCCAAGAATCCCAACGACGGAGCAATCGAGATGAAGAGGGAAATCCAAGAGAGGTTCTTCTCCAAGAGACCAAGTTGCACGCCGCCGTAACTTGCTACGGTCTTCTCCACTACGTCCACGCCCTCGTCATAACGGCTGAGACCCTGGTAGAAGATACTTGCCACGGGACCGCGGGTGTTGCGGCAAACGTCAAGAGCAGCCTCGATACCACCTTTGTTGAGAGCCTCCTCAATCTTTGCAAGGAGAGCCTTTGTATTCGTTTTGCTAAGGCTGAGGTAGATAATACGCTCGATGCAGAGTGCCAAACCAAATACCAAGCAGAGGAGAGTGGCAGCCATAAAGCCTGCACCACCTTCGATGAACTTAGTCTTCAATGTCTTGTGAAGAGCCACGAGGCCGCCTTCTTCTGCCTCAGGAGCAGCGGGAGCCTCTTCAACGGCAACTGTTTCCACAGCGGCAGAAGCCTCAGTTACTTGTTCTTCTGCAGCGGGCGCAGCGTCCGTTGCGTCTTGAGCCATTACAGCAACGCCATTGAAGGCGAACATTGCCAATACCGTAAGGGTTGCAAAAACTTTTTTCATACGATTATTCGTTTTTTGTTGAGTTATTAGTTTATTTCTGCGATTAAGGTAAGGATTTTCCGTGAGAGACGGGGATTTCTCCGTAATCCCCACCATCAGCCACGGGCATCCGGTGCAAGTCTTTTTGTTCGCGCATCGCGCTTGTGCAAGCACAGACGCGCCGCGTTCTCAAAAATCCTTGCGGAGAGACGGGGATTCGAACCCCGGAAACCCTTTTGGAGTTTACACGCTTTCCAGGCGTGCCTCTTCAACCACTCGAGCATCTCTCCCTCGTCGAAAGCGGCTTGCATTGCCACTTTGGCCGTGCAGTATCGGGTTGTATATAATCCCCTATCCGGACTCTATTGAAACCTAATCTGCACAAAAGCGGCGCAAAGTTACGAAAAAAAAATGATATGTGTGCAATAGCGTGCAGATTTTTTGTGTTTTTTCGTTATTTCGGCAGAAAAGAGAGGCGGAAAAACTACGATATGGCATGCAGAGGGGAGGGCGACGTGCAGAAGATATTTGCATATTCACTGCGAAAAGTATATCTTTGCAGTGGAAAAATGTTCGGAAAAAAGTGACCCAGAAGACGGAAGCCATCGTGTTATCGCTGCGCAAATGTGCTGACAATGTGAGCGTTGCGCAACTGTATACTGCCCAAAACGGCAGGATGGCATTCGCTGTGCGCGGCAATAAATACAAGGGAATGCTCAGTCCCCTGTCGCGGATAGAAGTGACAGCCACCCATCGCGGCAACAACAGCATGGGGACATTGACCTCTGTCGCCCTGGTACGCACCCATACCCGTTTGGCGACAGATGTGAAGAGACAATGCATAGCGATGTTTATCGCTGAAATACTGAGTCTTACAGTGCGGCACCCGATGCAAGACGAAGAATTGTTTGCATGGCTGTGCGGCGTGGTGGAGGAACTGGATGCGTGCGAGAATGTGGAGAATATACATCTGCGTTTCCTGATAGACTACACCATGTTTCTGGGCATCGGGGTTGACGAGGCTGAACACCCCGAATGGTTTCTGGAGCCGACCTCCCGCCAACAACGGCAGCAATTCCTGAAGGAAATATGCGCATACTATGCGGAACATATTGAGGAGTTCAGCGAGCCCAAATCGCTAAATGTGCTGATGGAAGTGTTTGACTGACCCATCAAGTCCGACCACCTGTTTTTTATCACCTTACTCTTGTGACGACACGGGACGCGCCGTCTCCGTATATCCTCGCGACAAGGTCGGCGGAATCACATACTAATCTCATACTAATCTCATACTAATCACATACTAATCTCATACACTTACCCCGACAAGTACACGAGGGGCAATGCCTAATGCGTAATGCGCAATGAGTAATGAGTAATGAGTGCGGGAAAATTAACATGGAAAACGATGACGCGGGACGCGTCGTCCCCACACGTCACATCAAAATTACAGGGGACTTGCCGAGATGGGGAGAAAAATTGCGCACGGATTGTGCATGGGGAACTTGTTTCGTCAGGAAAAAAAGTGTAACTTTGCAGGGAAGTTTTGACAAAAAGTGGACGGAAAACAGGGCCGGGGAAATAAAAAAGCATTATAAAAACAAGAAAGATATGAGACGGATAACATTGATTAGCAGTTTGTTGCTGTGTATGGTGACGGCAACGATGGCGCAAGCCAAGTACGTGTTTTTCTTTATAGGTGACGGGATGGGTCCGAACCAGGTTCTGGCATCCGAGATGTATCTGGCAGAGTTGTCGGGCGAGATAGGCAGACGGCAACTGCTGATGACGCAGTTCCCGTACTCGGGTCAGGTGGCGACATTCTCGGCATCGAACGGTATTACCGACTCCGCTGCTGCAGGAACATGTCTGGCAACCGGCGCGAAAACAAACAACGGCATGATAGGTCAAACGCCTGACGGTGAGCCCCTTGAGAGTGTGGCTACGAAGTTGCGCAAAGAAGGATGGGGGATAGGCATCATGACTTCGGTGGCGATAGACCATGCGACTCCCGCACCACACTACGCCCATACCGCAAAACGCGACGACTATTATAATATAGGTGTGCTGTTGGCAGCGTCGGATTTTCAGTTTTTCGGCGGTTCGGGATTTCACACTCCCTTGAACAAGAATGACATACACGCGGAAAACCTGTATGACTTGTGCGAGGCAAACGGCTACACGATAGCCGGCGGCTATGAGGCAGCCAAAGCCATGGGGCGGGTGGACAAGATGATACTGGTGCCGGAGGAGTTCGCGGCAGACAGGACGTTGAAGGGCGAGTCGATACCCTACGCGATAGACCGCAAGGACGGGGATTTGAAACTGAGCGAGATAGTGGAGGTGGCCTTGGAACAACTGTCCGGCTATGAGCGATTTTTCATGATGGTGGAAGGCGGTAAGATAGACTATGCCTGCCACGGGCGTGACGGTGCGACCGCGATAAAGGAAACCATCGACATGGACGAGGCGTTGCAAGTGGCGTACGAATTCTACGAACAGCACCCCGATGAGACCCTGATAGTGGTGACAGCAGACCACGAGACGGGCGGCATGGCATTGGGGAACAGCCACTATACCCTTAATTTACAAGCACTTCAATATCAGAACTGCTCGGAATGGATACTGTCGGACAAGTTGGCAGCGCTGCAACAAGAAAAAGGCAAAGGGCTGAAATGGGCAGACGTGAAGGCGTTGCTGACCGAGAACACGGGTCTGTATGCACAGGTGCCTGTAAGCGCGGAAGAAGATGCGGAATTGCAGGCCGCATACAAGAAAATCGTGCGCAAACACGCCACGGTGAAGACCCTGTACAAAGATGTCAACTACCTGAGTGACAAGGCCAATGAGATACTGAACAGGGAAGCCAAGTTGGGGTGGACGAGTTACTCGCACACGGCAGCGGCAGTGCCCGTGTTTGCCATAGGGGCAGGTGCTGAACACTTTACGGGCTGGCACGACAACACGGAGATAGCCCCGCTGCTGTACAGCGCGACACGATAGGGGTTAGCGCGATGATTATTGGGTGACTTTGCGGTACTTGCCCTCGATGATGAGCATGCCTGGAAGGATTTCGCCGCCACTTGTCTTTTTGAAGAGCGTGGCAGTGAGTTCGGAACCCGGGTCGCCCTCGGTGACAGCGTTGTAGCGGTTGTCCCAAATCTTGCCGCGGACGGGTTTGAGAGAAGCGATGTAGCGGTAGGAAGTGCGGTTGGTAGCGGGGTCGATGACGCGCTGAATAACCTGAAAACGAGAGGATTCGGTGATACCCTCCTTCATGCCAATCTTTGCCGTATAGCCGACGGTGCGCCCCTTGTCGTCGGAGATGACCTCGTAGACTGGCGTTTTGACCTTGAAATCCTCGTAGGCGAGTTGCAGGGCGGCAATGTTTTTGTCCATGGATTTGGTGCAGACGGTCTTGATGAGTTCCTCGCGCGAATACTCGCCTTTGAGGACGGACTTGGCATCGTACTCGTATTCGTGGGCGACGTATTTCAGCCGGAAAAGGCTGCCGTCGTTGAGAAAAGCGTAGATTTTGGCGGTGTCGATGTACGGGTAAGCGGTGTAGTAGTTGTTGTAGAACGTGTTGGCGACGGAGTCGTTCCAGACGAGTTGGAAGAGGTAGGAGTGGGTTTTGACAGTGAACCCCGTGAAGGAATCGGCGATGGCTGCCCCTGTATTGGCGAGGTCACGCCCCGTGCTGCCGCCGAGAAAAGCGTCCACCAATCCGCCGAGCACATTCATAACCGCCTTAGCGACAGCGGCTTTCTCCTCGGCAGTGACGTAGGTGATATCGTTGACGAGGACGAAAGTGTTGTTGATGAGTTCCTCGCCGGCGTCGGACAACGTGGCGACACCGCGTGGTGTGAGACGCGCTGTGGCGACATCAACATCCGAGGCGTTGTACTGCCCGCGCTCCTGGATGAGGTGCATGTCGAAACCATCCAGCAGGTCATTCTCATTATCGTCTAATTTCAATCCGAACCATTTGGCAACCAGTAACTTAGCAACTTGTGCGTCGTTGAGAAGTGTCTCCAATGCTTTGCCGTTGCGGAGGATGTC
This sequence comes from uncultured Bacteroidales bacterium, assembly GCA_934692905.1. GTDB lineage: Bacteria > Bacteroidota > Bacteroidia > Bacteroidales > Paludibacteraceae > Colicola. The sequence continues at coordinate 40,861 of CAKUUM010000005.1, read as the reverse complement.
CTGCGTGGTGAGGTTCTTGCCGAGTTGCGCCTTGATGAGCCCGTTTTGGTTGCGTTGGACGCCGTGGATACTGTCGTTGATGATGACGTTGTAGCCAAAACTATGGTCGTCGTACTTGTCGGGGACAGGCATACTCTCGAAGGCGCGATAGATGCTGTCGCCGAACTGGTCTTCGGAGTGGTAGACCATCATTGTTGCCAAGGCATTGCGCCTATACTCGTTCAGTTCGCCATTGGACTGCCCAACAGCGAACTGAACGGATAATACTAAGGTGAAAATGCAGAAAATCCCCCTTTTCATCAGCGCAGGAAGCCTATATTGGTGGTTTGCGGTTGCTGATGCTGCCCATAGGCAGTGCCGACTCCGCGCCATGCACTGATGCGCTGACTTTCGAGGTCCACACCATCCTGATACTTCTTCATCTCGAACTTCCAATCGTCCAATACTTTGGACTTTATCTCTTGATAGAGCGCCATGGCCTCGGCATAGCAGGATGCGTCGGGATAGATGAGTTGCAGGTACTCGCCTGCCGCATTGGCTCCATCGGCGTTCTGCTGCGCAGACCATGCAGCGCGTGCTGCGGCGAGGTGCTTCTGGCAGTCATTGTCGATGAACAGTTGATATACCTGCAGACCATACTCGTTGGCTTGCGTAAAGTGCTCACACTCAGCAGGTATGGCAGACAGCAGGTAGAGGGCTTGCGTGTAGTCCTTCATCTTGGCGAGGGTCATGGCGCGCTCAAAGATAGCCGGCGCCTGTGTGTTGTAGTAGTTGATGATTTTCTCCTTGCCCTCCTGCACGAAGGCTGTGAGTTTGGGCGAGTTGAGGTTGATATGGCGCAAAGCGTCCATGTAACTCTTAGCCTCAGTGTTGCCGACACCCTTTGCGGAGATGGTGGCGGTGGAGAAGACAAGTTGGTTGTAAATATCTGCTATATAGAATGTTACGTCCATCGTCTCGGCGATTTGCGTAGGCGCTCCCAGGAGGATGTCCTTGGTCTGCGGAACCACGAAAGCCGTGATGACAAATTGGTTCTGATAGTCGGATGAGGCGATGCCATTCTGCGTAAGAAGGGTTGTTAACTTGTTGACCATCTGCGCCTTAGCAGCAGGCGGGAAAGGCTCGACCATATTCTCGACGACAACCTGCAGTGCAAGGTTGGCTTTGGGAGCGGTTTGTGCAAACGTCGCTATACAACTAAGCAACGCTAATATGATGATATTCAGTCGTTTCATACGAATTGATATGTAAAATGGTTGTTATTTCTCACCCAGAATCAATATGGCACGCCCGAGACCGCGATTGAGCAGTTTGACGGGGATATTGTAGGGCTCTTTTTGCAGCATTTTGCGCAGTTGGCGGGCAAAAGACTCGGTGTCCATGGCTACTCCGTTGGCGTTGTAGAGCGGGATACGCACTTGCTCGTAGGAAATGTAGTTCTCGGATGAGCCTAACTTGGTGAAACGACCTTGTACGGTGTTCTGTGCCATCCAGTTGTCGATTATCTCGCTGAGTTCCAGACCGTTGTATTCCGTTTCAAGGTCAATGCCCTTCTCGTTGTCTTCAAAGACACGGATGTCCAGAGCCACCTCACGACCATTGGCAAAAAGGTCGTCAAAATATGCCTGGAGGCTGTTGTTGAAGTTGTCGATATGAGCGAGCACAGCCTCCTCCAACAGAGCAGGCAACTCTGCCGAGAACGACGGATTGCTGACACCTGTAGCGGCACCGATGCTCTTGCCCGTGTAGGAGTCTTTGCCCTCGAGGATAAAAGTAAGGGTGTGCTTGGGCCCTTGGGTAGTGATATCCCATGTCAGTTCGAGGATGATATCCGCTTTTGCCGTACGCCACAGGCGGTCAGTGGGCGATTCTGCCATCTGGTTTCCGCTTTTGCTGGTGGTGATGTTCATCTCGGCGTTCAGTTGGTTGATGAGTTTGATTTGCTGCTCAAGGTCTTTGAGCGGGAAACCACGGTCTGCCATCAAAGAGTTGATCTTAGAGATGGCCAGTTTGAGGTCCATGTCATTTTGCAAAGCCTGCTGATAGTCAGGCACTTTGACAAGTACGCCTTGGTTGTCATACTCGGTGGTATAGCCATTTTGGTTGCACCAGACATCGGAAGGAACAACCATTAGTGTGGGTTTCTTGGCCTGTGCGAATGCTCCAGCAGCCACGATGAGGGCGGTCAGGAGAACGGATAGTCTTGCTTTCATTTTACTCGTTTTTAAGGATGTTGTCTTCGATGAGTTTCTTTTTGAGGGCAGCGCGATCCACAGTTACAGACGCCTGCACCAGCACTTGCGTGCGGGCACGATGCCACTCCTCGGAGAGGATCCGGGTGTCGTGGAGCGAAACGAATTGGGTGTATGCGCCACCATCCACAAAGAAAGTGTTGAAGTAGTCTTCGTACTTGTCTTTTGCATTCACCTCCTGCAACAATGGGCGCAACGAATTCACGCGACTGTTGTCGCTTTGCACGCCACGGAACACTACGTCGTAAACCGCTTGTTTTTTGGCTTCGTTGAAAGCCGCCACTGCGTTGCGGGCACGCCCGAAAGCGCGAATATTGTAGGTCCCGTCCAATTCAGATGACAGGATTTTGCTGTCGTAATTGTAGTAGGCTTGCGACGATTTGACGCCACACCCAATCAATCCAAGTAAGGGAATGAGGGTAAGCCATAATGCTAACTTTTTCATAATGAGTATGTTTTTGACTATTTTAGAAACCGCTACTCAAACCCCGAATGACCCCCGCTTGTTCCAAAGCCTTGCGGAGAGCGTCTTTCTGGACGGTAACAATGATGCCGACCTTGTAGTCCTTGCCGACCTTCACCACTTCCTGTGAGGCAGAAGTGACGGACACATATTTAAGGTACTCGCCATTTTCATCAGAGAAGAAACGTTTGAAATACTCCTTGTATTGCAACTCCACACCGGAATCGCTCGCCAGCGCGCGTTGTGCCACGCACCCGTTTTGCCCCGAGTAGCCCTTGAATATCACGCCATGTACGGCATTTTTCTTGCATTGTTCGGCGGCAATTTTTGGGTTACGCGAATAACTCCATACCTTGACTAAGTAACTGCCTTGTGGGCCTGTGCCTGCACACTCCAACTCGTAGCGGAAGTTGTCGGTGTCCTTGTTGGCCCCCTTTTGCGTGGCGCATGACGAGAGACCGATAGCGGCTGCGAGAATGCTGATAAATAAGATACTTTTTTTCATAACTGTTTGTTTTTGTGCGGAATAGAAGATATGTATAATTTCTACTCCTATTATATTATAGTTGATACTATTCGGTGGTTTTGCTCTGATTTTATTAGAAGAGGCTGAGTTGATCATCAACGGGGCGGCTGTCTTCGGGAACCTCGTTGGTGATGGTGAAAGGAACATCAGCCACCGTGGTTGTGGCGGTGTTTACGACGTTGTTTGCGTCGGTTTCTGTGAGGGCAGGGGTGTGCCCGGAGGTGGTGGTGTTGTCCTCTGAAGGGGGTTCGTTCGCGTCGCTGTCTTCGTCAGGGGGTGGTTCGGGGGCGGGAGTGATGTCCTCGATGCGGGTGATGTCGAGCGTGGAGAAGCGTTTGCCTTTCGCCTTCGGGGATTTGACATCGATGAAATCGGACATGATGATGTCCATATCGGGTTTGGTATCGTCAGTAAAGACAAGGCGGAACATAGCCTTGTCGCGGTCGGTGAGGATCACGATGCGGCTGCTGCTGTTGTCGCCGAGCATATTCTGTGATTTAGGCTGCGCGTCAAGTTGGAAACGTTTGCCGTAGTAGTAGCCGAGGTCGGCGTTCCACATGGCAAGCGACCAGACTTTGTCGGCATCGAACTTCTCGATGCGCAGGATATTCTGGTCGAAATGGGCGGTAAGTTCGAAGGTGGTGAGGTAGTAGTCGCCCGTGGTGGTGATGACGAGAATGCGGTCTTCGTCCCAGAACTCGCCGAGGTAGGTGCCCTGCGCGTCGTAGTTGATACGCAAGACATCGGGGTCGAACCATACCTTGCGTCCGCCGAGGGTGGAATGCCCTTTCTGCTTGAGCGTGATGGACTTGACTTCGTACTTGGTGAGCACGTTACCGCGCGCGCTGCGGCTCTTGACGGCTAACTCGCTGAGGTCCTTGGTGACCTCGACCTTCTTAAGGTGCAGGGCGGGCTTGAGTTGCACGCGGATGACTTCCGCCTCGCCGTTGGGGTTGGCGGTGAAATAGACCACCTTGGAGCTCGGTTTGCCCTGCGTGAGATCGTACTCCTTGTCGCGCGCGATGCCGGTGACGGCGAACCGCTTCATGAAATAGATGCCGTTCTTGCCGTCGCGATAGATGGCGTTGTAGATGGTGCGCTGGTCGTTCTTGCGGAAGATGTCGATGTGCAGGATGTCAGTGCCGACGAAGAGTTTGTCCGCCACCTTGACAATCTTGTATTTGCCGTCTTTGTGGAAGATGATGACATCGTCGATGTCGGAGCAGTTGCAGAGGAACTCGTCCTTCTTCAGCCCCGTGCCGATGAATCCTTCGGCGCGGTTGATGTAGAGTTTCTCGTTTGCCTCGATGACGGTTTTGATGTTGATATTGGCGAAATTCCGCACCTCTGTGCAACGCGGATAGCGTGCGCCGTACTTCTCGCGGAGCGATTGGAACCACGCGATGGTGTAGTCGGTGAGGTGGTCGAGGTTGCGAATGGTGTCCTTGATTTTGCGGTCGAGGTCGCGCATAAGTTCGTCCGCCTTTTTGGAGTCGAAACGCGTGATTCGAATCATGCGAATGTCGAAGAGGCGTTCGATGTCCTCGCGGCGCACCTCGCGAATGAGTTGCGCTTTCCACGGGGTGAGTGCCTTGTCCACAAAAGCCACCAGTTTGTCTTTGTTGGAGGCGTTCTCGTAGCCCTCTTCCTTATATATACGGTTCTCGATGAAGATTTTCTCGAGCGAGGTGTAGAAATACTGCTCTTCGAGTTCGGCTTTCTGGATTTCGAGTTCCCATTTGAGGAGGGCGCGGGTGTTGTCGGTGCTGAGCCGCAGGAGTTCGCTGATATTGGTGAAGATAGGTTTTTTGTTCTGCACCACGCAGCAGTTGGGCGAGATATTCACCTCGCAATCAGTGAAAGCATAGAGCGCATCGATGGCTTTGTCGGACGAACTGCCAGGGGCGAGTTGCACCACAATCTTCGCCTCTTCGGCGGTGAAATCGTCCACCTTGCGCACCTTGATTTTGCCTTTTTGGTTGGCACGGAGGATGGTCTCGATAATCTTTGTGGTGGTCGTGCCGTAGGGTATCTCGCTGATTATCAGGGTGCGATTGTCGTCTGCCTTCTGAATTTTGGCGCGAATACGAATGACTCCGCCGCGCTCGCCGTCATTGTAGCGGCTGACGTCGATCTCGCCGCCCGTGGGGAAGTCGGGGTAGAGTTGGAACTCTTCGCCGCGGAGATATGCCAGCGAGGCGTCGCATAGTTCGTTGAAATTATGGGGCAGAATCTTCGAATTGAGTCCCACTGCGATGCCTTCCACGCCCTGCGCGAGGAGGAGCGGGAACTTGATGGGCAGGTGGATGGGCTCTTTCTTGCGACCATCGTAGGAGAGCATCCACTCGGTGGTTTTGGGGTTGAAGACCGTTTCGAGGGCGAACTTGCTGAGGCGCGCCTCAATGTAACGTGGCGCGGCGGCCCCGTCGCCCGTGAGGATATTGCCCCAGTTACCCTGACAGTCGATGAGCAGGTCCTTCTGCCCGAGTTGCACCAGCGCGTCGCCGATACTGGCATCGCCGTGCGGGTGGTACTGCATAGTCTGCCCGACGATGTTCGCCACCTTGTTGTACTTGCCGTCGTCCACCCCCTTCATGGCGTGGAGGATACGGCGTTGCACGGGCTTCAGACCGTCCTCGATGGCAGGCACGGCGCGCTCCAAAATCACATACGAGGCATAGTCCAAGAACCAGTCCTGGTACATGCCCGTGAGGTGCTGCTTGATTGCGTCGTTAAAGTCTGCCATTTACTATAATTTCCTTGTTTTGTTCAGTCTGCCTTTGTTTGGTCTGCCAACCCTACTCTTCCCTTGCGCCCTCGCATGCTGCGTCATTGCGCATTACGCATTGTGCATTGTCAATTGACTTCGGCTTCTGCCCATGCTACTTCGCCACCCAATGGCGGGTTATTTTTGCCCACCACCACGCGCACTTCCTGCGCTTCGGGGAAAGCCGTTTTCAGGGCTTTCTGTATGCGCCATGCCACATGCTCTATCAGGTCGGACGGTTGCGCCATCTCACGCGCAACTATCTCATACACATCACGATAGTCCAATGTACTGCCGATGTCATCTGCTTCTGCACCCGCCATATTCGGTGTGGTCAGACACACCGTTACGCGAAAAGTGTTGCCCTCCGCCTTTTCGTAATCAAACACGCCGTGATGGGCATGAAAGAGCATATCACGCAAACGAATAACCATTTGCTTCTGAGACACGCAAGCCTCACAATGTGGGCTTGCCTCCTCTGCTTAGTCCAAACGCTTGTTGATGATGATATACGACAGAATGCCGACCACCTCCAGCACCATTGCACTGACTAACAACCAGTTAGTTTGCTTGCAGAACGCATAAACAGCCAAGCATACCACGCCACAAAGCACCAGAATGGCTCCAAGGTATTTCAAAAACGTCTTCATATTGTAGTTTATTATTGAATTCAAAATCAGACCGCAAAGTTACACAAAAAAGTGGATAAATCCAAATCTGTTTGAAAAAAGATGACAACATAGGCCATACTTACTTGCTCACACGCCGATAAAGAATAGTGCCGATGGCAAGAAATATGAAATTTGGCAGCCAAACGCTCATAAAGGGCGACATCACACCATTGACGGAGAATGTGGTGGATACAGTAGAGAATAGAATATACAAGGCACTGAGTGTCAGTCCGATACCGAGGTTCTTTCCCATACCGCCACGTACCTTCTTGCTGCTTATGGTAACGCCGAGGAGCGTCATAATGAATGCCCCTATAGGGCTTGCCCACCGTTTCCACCACTCGGTCTCAAAGGCTTGGATATTGCCTCCTCCGCGCTGGCGTTGGCGGTCGATATACGATTTCAATTGCGGGTTGGTCATCATCTGGGCATTCTCCGCTGTGTAGAACAATTCTTCTGGAATGATGGGGATGATGGTGTCGAGCCGTTCGCCGCGGGTAAGTATCTCGCGCATACCGTCGAAATCGCGGCGGGTGTAGCGGTCGAAATGCCAGTTGTAGGCGGAGTCATACTTGATACGGTCGGCGGTGATACGCATGGTGAGTTGCTTGCCGTCGAAATGCTCAAAAGATGTGCGGTAGCCCATCTGCGTGCGCTTTTGGAAACTCTCGATATAGAGAATGGTGCCCGGTTCGACCTCCATCTGCACGTTGCGGGCGTTCTCGCGGGTGAAACGCTGGACGTATTTGTCCTGAAAGGTTAGCATCTTCTCCGAGGCGGGAGGAATGACGTACCCCGTGAGCCAGAACGAGAGCAAAAAGAGCAGGGTGGCACTGACGAAATACGGCCACATCAGGCGGCGATAACTGACACCGCTGGCGAGAATGGCAATGATTTCGCTGTTACCCGCCATCTTGGAGGTGAAGAAAATAACGGAAATGAATATGAACAGCGGGCTGAACATATTCATATAATAAGGTATGAAATTGATGTAGTAGTCAAGGATGATTTCTTTAAGAGGTGCCTGATTCTCGAAGAAATCATCAAGTTTCTCGGTGAGGTCGAAGACAACGGCAATACTCATTATCAGCACAATCGAGAAGAAGAATGTGCCAAGGAACTTCTTGATAATGTATATGTCTATTTTCTTCAACGTATGTACGATTTACGAATTTACGATGTACGGTTTATTAGGTCATTCATTGTCATTGGACTATTCCCGATAAAGCCCATATAAGCAGTCCCATTCAAATACACAATGTATCCCGTTGATTTCAGAGGCGTACCATAATCCTGCGCAGGGTATCCTCCTTCCACGAGCGGAAGTCGCCTGCGAGGATATGCTTGCGTGCCTCGCCCACAAGCCACAGGTAGAAAGCGAGGTTGTGAATGCTGAGTATCTCCAAGCCCAGCATCTCGTCGGAGTGAATGAGGTGACGCACGTACGCGCGCGTATATTGATGGTCCACATAACTGGTGCCGGCGGGGTCAAGTTCGGTGAAGTCATTCTCCCACTTCTTGTTGCGCATGTTCATCACGCCGTTCTGCGTGAAAATCATACCGTTACGTCCGTTACGGGTAGGCATGACGCAGTCGAACATATCCACTCCGCGTTCAATACCCTCAAGGATATTCCACGGCGTGCCTACACCCATCAGATAGCGGGGTTTGTTGGTGGGCAAGATGTCATTCACCACCTCTATCATCTCATACATCTGCTCGGTGGGCTCTCCTACGGCAAGTCCGCCGATAGCATAGCCGTCACGGTCAAGGTCGCGCAGGCGTTTGGCAGCCTCCTGTCTAAGGTCTTGATACACACACCCTTGTACGATAGGGAAGAGGTGTTGCTTGTAGTCATACATATCATTCGTACTGTCGAAGCGCGCTATACAGCGGTCCAGCCAGCGGTGCGTACGTTCCATCGATGTTTTGGCATATTGCCTGTAGGCGGTACCTGGGCAGCACTCGTCGAAGGCCATCATGATGTCGGCACCAATCTCGCGCTCGATATCCATCACCTTTTCGGGTGTAAACATCAGTTTGCGCCCGTCGATGTGCGACGAAAACTGCACGCCCTCTTCTGTCATCTTGCGTATATCAGTCAGAGAAAAGACCTGATAACCACCTGAGTCTGTGAGTATTGGGCGCGTCCAACCCTCAAACTTGTGGAGTCCTCCTGCCTGATGCAATATCTCCGTACCGGGACGCAGATAGAGGTGATAGGTGTTGCCCAAAATGATTTGGGCGTGAATATCATCAATCAAATCGCGCTTGTGCACCCCTTTCACAGTGCCCACGGTGCCGACGGGCATGAAGATAGGCGTGAGTATGTCGCCATGGTCTGTATGCACCACGCCGGCACGCGCATTGGATTGACTATCAGTATGTATCAGGTCGAAAAACGCCATAACTATTTCTCTCAACTCTCAACGCTAAACACTCAACTTGTTATTCATCGGAAACACTACTGATGGCTTGAAAGTCCTCTGTTCTTCGGGCGTCATCAGTGCGTATGCCATGATAATAACCGTATCGCCTACATGAATCAGGTGCGCTGCTGCGCCGTTCATACAGATACACCCGCTACCGCGTTTGCCTGGTATGACATAGGTCTCAAGACGTGCACCGTTGGTGTTGTCCACCACTTGCACCCGTTCGCCTGCGTATATGCGCGCGGCATCCATAAGGTCTTCGTCAATGGTTATGGAGCCGATATATTCGAGATTTGCTTCAGTCACCGTCACGCGGTGAATCTTCGATTTCAGTATCTGCAACAACATTTTCGTACACTTTTAGCCCACAAAAGTACTGCTTTTTCCCGAAACCAACAAAATAATTTGTGTATTTCAAAAATAAGCAGTACTTTTGCACGCTTTCCCGTACAGGGGAGCCTAAAACAAGTATTGCTCAGCAATGGCTGTTTTGAAGGAAAGATGGCGGAGTGGTCGATCGCGGCGGTCTTGAAAACCGTTGACCTGCAAGGGTTCGGGGGTTCGAATCCCTCTCTTTCCGCAAAAGAGTCTTTTTAGGAGAAAGAGGTTGTCTCACCGATGTGGGCAATCTCTTTTATGTTCATTGTGGGGGCGACACATCTCGCGTCGTTATTGACAAAGACCAATATACAACAAACAAAAATCGCAGCCAACTTGCTGTTTTATAGCAGTCATCTGCGATTTATGCGGTGCGGACGAGACTCGAACTCGCGACCTACGGCGTGACAGGCCGGTATTCTAACCAACTGAACTACCGCACCGGATAGCATACTCTCTTCTCGAAAGCGGCTGCAAAGGTACTGCTTTTTTTTGACCCCACCAAATCTTTCCGAAAAAAAATGCGTTTTTGCGCATTTTTTGTCTGTTTCGGCACCGTAATCCCCGCGAACAACTGCCACAACCGCCTCAAAATGAAGCGGTACTCTCTATACCCCGTCACTCATTTTGCGGGCGTCTCACAAGTCGGACCAGCCGCTCATACCCCCGCAACAGCACACCCTTTAGGCGTGTTACCACCGACCATGCCGTGCTGGCTTGTGGCACATCCGTCAGGAAGGCGTCTATATCTGGACCGCCCGTCTGCTGTTCGGGGTAAACCACCATATAATTATTATCCGCAAAAAACTGCTGCAGCATCTGCGGAATCTGCTCAAACAGAGGGTTGTAACTGGCAGTCGCCTTGCGCGACGACAGCAGCACGGGCATGTCGTCATCTTGCATATCTTTCGCAATCATCAGCACATCCTCCCAGTCGTCCATGTCGCGGAATGCTGCACGCAGCGTCTTCCCGGGGCGGCGGCACATCGCTCGCAGCACCACTTGAGTGTCCGGATTGGCGTAAAACACCACTTTTGCACCCAATTCGCCGGCTAATCGGCGTATCAAACCAAAGCAGGTGATGAAATCCCGTTCTTTCTCCGCGTACCGTGGCACCGCCACCAATATCCTGTTTATCGTGTTCAGCGGCTGGCTTTCGTGGTACACCAGCACGGACTTGCTGATGTGCTCTATCGAGCGTTGCACGTCGCTCCAACTCGCTGATTGTGTGATTTCTATGTTCTTCAGCGACGCCATCACCGACAACTCGCGCAATTGTGTCCGCAAATCCGTCCCCGCGGATGTCAGCAGCCAGTAATCCTCGTCGTGGTCACTCACTAATCGTGCCCCCTCTTGCAGTGCCAATTGTTTGGCTGCGTGCTCCGTGATGAAACCGGATATCGAACAGAGTATCAATATCATAAGCACTGCTCCGTTCAGCACTTCCGAGGTGAAAATCCCCATCTGGTACCCGATGGTGGCTATTGCCAGTGTGCCGGCTGCCGAAGCCTGTGTCAATCCGAACACCAACTGGCGCTCCATATCCGAAAATCCGAACGTCCATCGCCCGAACCATGCCGCTGCCGATTTCCCGGTTAACTTCGACAGCACCATCACCACGGCCACTACCAGCGTTGTCCAGCCGCTCCAAAACACGTGCACGTCTATCATCAGCCCCACGCTTATCAGAAACAGCGGCACGAATATGCTGTTCCCCACAAACGTGATACGCCGCATCAGTGGCGAGTGGTTCGGCAGCAGTCTGTTCAGCGACACCCCGCACAAGAACGCTCCCAATATCCCTTCCAACCCAGCGCAACTCGCTAATAACGACGACAATACCAGCATCAGCATCACCAGCATGAAGCCGAATACGGGGTCTTGGTACCGCTTGAAGAGCCATCGTGCCACTTTCGGGAACAGCCACAGCACGCATGCCAGGAACAGCACTATCAGCCCCGCCACGCGCATGTTTCCTGCAAACCCGCGCGGCTCGCCCGTACCTGTCTCGATGCCCGCCAGCACGACCAGCGACAGCGTTATCGCCCACATCGTCCCTCCCACGGTGATGTTCACGGCTTTGTTCTTCTGAATCCCGTATCTGCTCACTATCGGGTACGTCATCAGTGTGTGGCTGCCGAACATCGCACCCAACAGCACACTCGTTATCCAACTGAAATTCAGCAGGTAATGCGACGCCAACACGCCCAATCCGAATGGGAAAAAGAACGTGTACAGCCCGAATATAATGGCATGATAGCGGTATTGTTTGAAGTCATTGATGTCAATCTCGCTGCCCGATTGGAACATGATGTACAGCATTCCTATCGCCCCGAGTGATTGAATGGCAGCGTTATTCCCAACCCAATTCAGCATCGAGGGTCCCACTGCCATACCGGCCAATATGAACCCGACAATGGCTGGAATGTGTATTTTCCGGCATGCCAAGGGTATCAGCAGGATAATGCTCATCAGCAAAGCCGTCAGTACAAGCGGGTTGGTTATCATTTTCGTGCAATTATTGTCTTGTGTATCTGTAATCCCTTTCCTTTGCGTCTGCAGCCTGTTCCCCATGCATCCATAGTCCGTTTCCGCTGCATCTGCAATCCGTTTTCACTACAAAAGTACTGCAAATTCTTCATATCTCCAAATTATTTCCGAATATCCTCCTTATTTTCTCCAACCCGATTGCGCATTGTGCACTATGCATTGCGCATTACGCATAGTGAATTGCGCATTGCACCTCGTGTATTTCTCGGGGTAAGTGTATGAGATTAGTATGTGGTTAGTATGTGATTAGTATGTTATTAGTATGTGATTCCGCCGACCTTATAGGGAGGTTGCCGTTATGTTGGGCGCGGTTTCCCCGAAAAAGACCTGCGGATTTGTGTATGTTAATTATTTATTGTACCTTTGCCGCCCAATTGAGTATTTTACGAATACAGACCTCAAAACGAATACAATAGTATGATAAAAAAGAGAAACATTGTCGTATTGATAGCCGTCTTGCTGATGAGTTCCTGTGTCTCAAGAAAGCAATTGGCTATCCTTCAACCAATTACAGCGGAAAGCGCAGAAGAGATTAACAAACAGATGAAAGCCCAGCCCGAGCCTTGCGTGAAGATTAACGACGCACTCATCATCACGGTCACGGCTCTTGACCCCGAGGCTGTTCTGCCTTATAACTTACCCAACGTGGCGTATGCCTCGCCTACCAGCAGTTCCGTCCCCACAACTGCTAATTATCAGTACTATACGGTGGACGGGAATGGCGATATCGACTTTCCGGTATTGGGCAAGTTGCACGTGGTCGGGCTCACCCAATCGCAGGTAATCAACATGATTCAGGACCGCCTCAAGGGGCAGGTCGTGGAGCCGATTGTCACTCTGCGCTTCCTGAATGCCAAGGTTTCTGTCTTGGGCGAGGTGAAGAATCCGGGCTCCTACCAGTTGAACAACGGACGCATGACGCTCTTCGAGGCGTTGAGTGCCGCTGGCGACCTTACGCAGTACGGACGCCGTGATGATGTGCTGATTATGAGGGAGAACGATGGCAAATTGGAGTTCGCGCGCCTCAACCTGAATACGGACGAAATCTTCTATTCCCCGTTCTTCTACCTCCAGCAGAATGATGTCGTAGTGGTTTCGCCTAACCAGGCACGTTCTACCAGCAACCAGACTATCAGTCTCTGGCTCAGTATGGTGAGCACCGTCTCCAGTGCTGCCACGGTCGTGGTATCGGTATTGTCCGTTTCAGGCGTGTTGAGCAAGTAAAAAACGTATAAATCAAGAACTTGAGTAGTATTTTCTGACATGGCACAAGACAAGAATAGTAATGAAATAGACCTGCGTGCGTGGTGCATCCGTATTCTGAAAAACTGGTATTGGATAGTTTTGTCGTGCGCGTTGTGCGGGGCATTGGGTATATATTATTATGTTTCCCACACCAAGAAGTTTCAGGTGGACGCGAACATTATGATTCGTACCTCTGACGACGGCGGACTGCCGCAAAGCGAGATACTTGCCATGATGGGTATGGGCGGCACCAAGAAGACGGAAGACGAGGTGGCTATCCTTACTTCCCGCGACATCATGGCGCAGGTTATCAAAGACCTTGATTTGCAGAGCGAATACCGCAAAAAAGACGGGCTCAAGTGGATTGGGCAATACCCAAAACACGACCTGAGTATCGTCTATCCGCCTGTGTTCTTGGACACCACGACCACGGGGGCATCTATAGATATCAAGGTGCGCAAGAACGACTACGTGGTGAAGGTCAAGACCAAACGTTTTCATACCAGCACCCACAAGGTGACAGACCTGACCCAGCCTATTCAGACCTGTGCAGGTGAAATCCGCTTTGTGCTGAACACGCAACTGAAGAAAGGTGACCGTTATCATATCTCCACCTCTTCCCGTTTGCCGCTGATTGACAGTTACAAACGCAGTATCACGGCTTCGCTCATGAAGAAGGAGTCGAACATCATTGTTATCTCCACGACCACGGACATGCCGCGGCGTGCTGTGGACTTTATCAACAAGGAGATTGAACTCTACAATATGGACGCTGTGGTGGACAAGAACATCATGGCAAGCAACACGGCTACCTTTATCAACGAGCGTTTGCAACTGATTAAGAGCGAGTTGGCGACAGCAGAGGCGGAAGTGGAGCGCTATAAGGAGAAGCATGGTATTGTGGACCTGCCCAGTGAGGCAGAGTTGTACTTGACCGAGAGCACCGAGTATCGCAAGCGTGCGGCAGAGATAGAGACACAACTCAATTTGGTGCAGTATATCAGCGAGTTCGTGGAGGACGACACCAAGCGCAACAGCCTGATACCTGCCAACCTCGGTATCAATGACGATGCCTTGGTAACACTTATCTCGGAGTACAACACGCAGTTGCTGCAACGTATGCGCGTACAGCGTACCGCCACGGAGAGCAACCCCGTGATTGACCAGATGACCATGCAGTTGGATATGCTGCGCGACAACATCATCACGAGTATCGCCAGTGTGAGAAAGAGTCTGGTGATTTCCAAGCAAGACCTGGAGTCTCGTTTCAACAAGGCGGAGTCTCAGCGTTATGGGGTGCCCAGCCAGGAGAGACAATATGTGGAGATTGAGCGCCAGCGCCAACTCACAGAGGAGTTGTATCTCTTCCTCTACCAGAAGCGCGAGGAAAATGCGCTGACATTGGCTTCCACCGTAGTCCCTGCCAAAATCATCGCGGCACCGCAGATGAATCCTATTCCGGTTGCACCGCGGCTCAAGATAATAGGTCTGATATGCTTGGTATTGGGGCTGTGTATTCCTATCGGAATTATCTACTTGGCAGACTTGTTCAACAACAAGATTTCGGACGACACACGCGAGTTTGAGCGCAAAATTGCAGTTCCCTTTGGCGGTTCACTTGTCCGTAACCACCATGGCGGACATATTGCCGTGCGTGAAGGCGAGAACTCTGTATCCGCCGAGTTGTTCCGCTCCTTGCGAACCAACATACGTTTCATCTTGCCGCCTGACATAGAGAATCCTGTTATCCTTGTCACATCCAGTGTCAATGGGGAAGGTAAGTCCTATGTAGCCAGCAACTTGGCGATATCTCTGGCACTGCTGCAGAAGAAGGTGGCGTTGGTTGGTTTGGATATCCGCAAACCGATGTTGGTATCTTATTTCTCGCTGGATAGCAAAGGGTGCTTGACCAGTTATTTGTCTGACTCGGCTTATACGTTGGACGATGCCATCGTACATTCCGGCATCCCTTGCTTGGACATTCTGCCGGCAGGTATTGTCCCTCCCAATCCGAATGAGTTGCTGCAGAGCAATCGCTTGGACAAATTGTTCAGGGAACTCCGCAAACGCTACGATTACATCATCGTGGACTCTGCACCTGTTGCCATGGTCAGCGACACCCTGCAGTTGGCGCGTGTCAGTGATATGACCATATATGTGTCTCGTGCTCATTATACCACCACGGATTTGATTGATTATCTGAATAGTGTGGCGGAGAAGGAGCAACTGCCGAATATCGTTAGCGTCCTCAATGGTGTGCGCGCAGATGTCGCAGGCTACGGATACGGTTACGGATACGGTTACGGGCAGCAAAAGAAACATCGCAAGTGGTGGCAGAAGTTGTTCCACATCCATCGCTCGTAAGATGTGTGTCTTAGCGTAGAAGACTGACAATGATTCTGTGTGTCGCGGAAAAACCGTCCGTGGGACGTGATATTGCTCGCGTGCTGGGTGCTGACACCCGGCACGACGGCTATATGGAGGGGAATGGTTATTGTGTCACATGGACGTTCGGGCACTTGTGCGCCCTGTTGGACCCCAACGAGTACAACGAGCAATGGAAAGGCTGGAACCTCTCCTCACTCCCCATGATTCCTGCCCGTTTCGGCATCAAAGTCAGTGGTGATGCGGGCGTACAGAAGCAGTTCAACATCATCAAAACACTCATATCCCAAGCCGATGAAGTCATCAATTGCGGTGATGCGGGGCAGGAGGGAGAACTTATCCAGCGGTGGGTCTATCAGAAAGCAGGCTGCCATGTGCCCGTCAAGCGTCTTTGGATATCCTCATTGACAGAGGATGCCATTCGTGCAGGTTTCCGTGACCTCAAGAGTCAGGACGCTTACCAGCGCCTTTACGAAGCGGGACTGATGCGCGCTATTGGCGATTGGCTGCTCGGTATGAACGCTACCCGCGCCTACACTTTGCGTTTTGCGCAGGGCTCGGGACGTGACAGGCAAGTCCTTAGCATAGGGCGTGTACAGACTCCCACGTTGGCATTGATAGTCAAACGCCAGAACGAGATAGAGCATTTCGTCCCGCGCACTTATTGGGAACTGAAGACCACCTACCGTGACACTCTTTTCAGCGCACAACTCACCAAAGCGGACGATGACGACTACGCCATCACCACGCTCGAACAGGGGCAGGCTCTCGTGGATAGTATCAAGGATAAACCTCTGACTATCACTTCTGTTGAGAAGAAGAAAGGCACCGAATATGCCCCGCGTCTTTTTGATTTGACCAGTCTGCAGGTCGAGTGCAACAAACTCTATGCTTTCTCTGCCGATGAGACTTTGCGCCTTATCCAAAGCCTCTACGAAAAGCATGTCACCACCTATCCGCGTGTGGACACCACCTACCTCAGCGAAGACATTTACCCCAAAGTACCCGCTACCTTGGCGGGCATTAAGGACTTCTATCCGCAAATCACACCGTTGTTACCGCTAAAAGCCGATGGTGGTAAGGGCGCACAGAGCCTGCCCAAATCGAAAAAGGTATTCGACAACAAGAAAGTGACTGACCACCATGCCATCATACCTACAGGGCAACGTCCCGACAACCTCTCGGAGCAGGAGCGCAAGGTTTTCGACCTTGTGGCACTCCGTTTCATAGCGGCATTCTATCCCGACTGCGAAGTGGCGAATACCACGGTGCTTGCCAAGGCGGGAGATATAGATTTCAAGGTAACGGGTCGTCAGATTATCAAGCCGGGGTGGCGCGATGTATTTGCCAAGGCAAAGATTGAGGACGATGACACCGCCGAAGAGCAGAAGACACTTCCTGCCTTCACCAAAGGCGAATCCGGACCACATGAGCCGCAACTCAAGGAGAAGACTACCACACCGCCCAAGTACTATACCGAAGCCACTCTCCTGCGGGCCATGGAAACAGCGGGTAAGACGGTGGACAACGAAGAACTGCGCGATGCCATGAAGGAGAATGGTATAGGGCGCCCTTCTACACGGGCTGCTATCATAGAGAAACTCTTTCAGCGGAAGTATATCGTCCGCGAGAAGAAGAATATCCGTGCCACTGAACTGGGTATCAACTTGATAAGCATTGTCATATCGCCACTCCTCAAGTCCGCCGAACTGACAGGTCTGTGGGAGAAGAAACTGCGTGAGATAGAGCGTGGCGACTACACCGCACAGCAGTTCCTTGACGAACTCAAACAGATGACCTCTGAGGTGGTACGCGAAGTCAAGGCGGATAAGTCGGGTATGCGCTGTCCTGTTTGTGGGCGTGGCGTGGTTATCCGCGGGAAAACGCGCTACGGTTGCTCACGTTGGCGCGAGGGATGTACTTACGCTGAGCCCTTCTGACGCATGGCGTGCCCGCGAGGGCGAACACTATTTGGTAATTTTTCTGTGAACGTTTTGTCAACTCAGTCGTATGCATTAGTGACATGAGGATATTTCAACGACATACCTACAGCAGGCACACGGATGAGGATTTGATGCGTCTTGTGCAGAATAGGGACGAGGCAGCGTTCGGGGTGCTCTTCGACAGGTATGCGGGTGCGGTACAGTCGTTCTTCAGTAGGCGCATGAATGGAGATGATGAGGTGGCGGCTGACTTGACACAAGATATTTTCCTCGTGATTTGGAGCAAAAGCCAAGCCTGGCGGCAGGGGCAACAAGTGCGACCGTGGCTGTTTGCCATAGCGTACAACAGGCTGAAAGATTACTACAAAAGCGTTGATTATCAGATAATTTATGCAGAGGAAATGCTGCAAACCAGTGAAGAGGCGGTGGAAGATATGACTGCCCTGCGCATGGACGAAAGGCGATTTGACGAGGTGCTACGCCAAGTGTTGGCGCAACTGACAGAGGCGGAACAGGTGTTGTTTGACTTGCGTTTCTGGGAGGAGTTGTCGGTGGCGGAGATAGCCGGGGTGGTGGGTGTACCCGAGGGTACGGTGAAGTCGCGGTTATATGCGCTGACACAAAAATTACGGGTAAGCATGAAACCTTATGAATACAGATAAATATACGGATATGAATAAGTCAGATATAAATAAAGCAACCTTTGAGGACCAATTACAGTCCTCCGTAAGGCGTAGAAAACAAGCAGAAAAGCGGGCTATGCCACGTATAACAGCCCAGAATCCGATAGGAAAGTCACAACAAACGGTGCGATTGACCTCGCAGAGAGTGTGGCGAGGCGTAGCAGGAGTGGCGGTGGTGGTAGCAGTCGGCATGGCGATAGTGCAGCCGTGGAGACAGAAACCTGTAGTGCCCGAGATGGAGACAAACCCCATAGCGAAAACGGTAACGCAAGTGCCTGATACCGCAATCCCTATGAAATCGTTCCGCAAGTTGTATAAGGAGTATGCGCGCTACTTGGCGAGCCTGCAGGCACAGCAGAAAAGTGGAGTGGGGAAGCCTAAGACAATGAATGAGCAAGCGGCTGATTTTCAACGCTTCTTATCTATGAGTGAGTAGTATAAGAAAACAATTATAAATCGTAATCAAGAAAGGAGAAACCGTTATGAAAAAGGTAATGTTTGCACTATTGGGTGCAGTTGTTTTATCCGTGTGCTGTGTGTCGTGTGCGAAAAAATCGCCTTTGGCAGGAAGGATATTCGTGCAGTATAACGAACGAGGTGACATAAGCGAGATTATGGCATTCGGGGAGGATGGACAGTTTGTTGCAGGTGCATGGCTTGTCGGTGGCGGAAAGTATGAATTGGGTAGGGCAGACAATGGCAAAGATACTATCAAACTGACTAACGCGCGGACGGGAGAGGATATGACAGAGGATATGTGGTTTATGGAATATGATGCCGAAAAGGATGAGTTGAGTTGGTCGGAGTTATATGACAAAGAGAAATCCGTTTTCACAGAACTCAAGTGAGACCCGCCCTACCTCTCGTAAAACTTCACCTTATGCTCGCGCACAGCCTTCTCATACAGGGCTGTGCGTTCGTGTTGTATGAACTCCACCTGCCGCTGATTGAGCAGTAATTTCTCAATTTCAGGCGTAGCATAGTCCAAAGGCATTGTCTCTCCTGCTGCGTGTAAATCTGTCACTTGCAGCAGGTATGTGCTGATACTGTCCTGTAATTCAATCTGTTTCTTGTGGCTGAGTTGTCTCTGAAAGTCGTCTTCCTTGAATGGCATACGCATCAATATCTGGTTGGCGGTCTTCCATTCGTCCACAAACAACTCATACCCTGTTGCGTATTGGTAGGCGTATTTCTCAATACTTTCGATGTTTGTCTCGTCAGTGGGTTGCTGCAGCCATTGTTTTAGTTTGTCCATTTTCGGAGCGCCATTGGGTACCACCAGCAGCACACCGCGCAGAATAGTCTCTCTCAGCACAAAGTGCTGGGTATGCGTCTCATAGAATTGTGCCACCAATGTGTCTTCCACGTGCTTGGGCATACGTTGCGCTATCAGCCGTTCCTCATAATCATGGATGTACAACGAGTGGCGATAGTCCTCCACCAGCCGTTCTATATTCTTGTTTGCCACGTCTTTTGCCTCATTGTACTCCAATAGGTCAGTGGCCCACTGACGGATGTAACTCTCTGCCACACGGGCACTGTCTTCTGCGGATAGCCCTGCAGTCAGTTGCTGAATTTCCGATAACGTAATGGTTTGCCCGTCATATTCCGCGACTACCCCGTTGCTGCGTTTTCCGACAAACGAACAGCCGCAGACCATTACCAGCACATACAGCAATAATATTATCTTTCGCCTATCGCTCATTCTGTTATATTGTTTTATAACGCCTAATCCCCACCAAGTGGTGTGTCAGTTCGCCATTAGGCAGATGAATGCCCTCATCATCAATACTATCCACATGCACGCAACCCGAGCAGTGCATGATATGCATAGAGTCGAGCAGTATGCCGACATGCGAGACGGAAGTCTGTTGCGGGCTGCGGTCGGCGTGGTCGAAGAACGCCAAGTCGCCGAGGCGTGCGTCAGCCAATGCGGGAACGGTCTCGCCTTGCGTGATTTGCTCGCGCGCATTACGCAACAGTTGTACACCAAACAGCGCATAGAACACTTGCGTGAAGCCTGAACAGTCGATGCCCAAGGCACCTTTGCCTCCCCAGAGATACGGGGCACCTTGCAGCGACATGAGCACCTGCTCTATCTTATTCAACTCAAACGGCAGGGGTTGCACGGTTGCGTGCTGCGGCAGAAGTTCGTACTGCGTGTCCAACACCGAGAAGAAGCCGTCGTGGTAGTCAGACAGGTGTGTTCCCATCGTCAGCGGCATGCGCACCTTGGGGCTGTTGCAAGATACCGCCAAGGTGTAGGGCTCTGTGACGATAGCCGTTGGATGTTGATACTCAGGCAGTTGCTCCACAAGGGTGACCATCTTGAAGTCCACCCAGCCTTCCTGCCCGTCAAGCAGGGAGTGCACCTTGGTCCAGCGCGGCAGGCGGTCGAGTACCGTGCATTGTTCGCCCAACAGCAGTTGGGTGAGTTGTTCACTCTCCTCGGCAGGTTCCCGCCGTACGGGAACGATTGAGGCATTGGCGATTGCGTAGTTTACCATACTTCTTGTGTATTATTATTGGGGTTCTTGGGGTAATCGATGGTGTAGTGCAGTCCGCGCGATTCCTTGCGCTCCAAGGCTTGTCGGGTGATGAGGTAGCCGACGTTAATCATATTGCGCAGTTCGCATATCTCGCGTGTGGCTTTGACGCGCTTGAAGAGGTCTTCGGTCTCCTCGTAGAGGAGGTCGAGGCGTTCCCACGCACGGCGCAGACGCAGGTCGCTGCGCACGATGCCCACGTAGGTGGACATCACCTGCCCCACTTCGCGCATGTCCTGCGATATGAGGACGTGCTCCTCGTTGGTCATGGTGCCCTCGTCGTTCCAATCGGGCACCTGCTCGTTGAAACCGTAGTTTTCTATCACGCTTAGGCTGTGGCGTGCTGCGGCATCGGCATATACCACCGCCTCGATGAGGGAGTTGCTTGCCAGACGGTTGCCACCGTGCAGCCCCGTGCAACTACATTCGCCCACAGCGTACAGGCGTTGGATAGAGGATTGTGCGTCCAGGTTCACCTTGATGCCGCCGCACATATAGTGGGCGCACGGCGCAACGGGGATATAATCCTTGGTGATGTCGATGCCTATGCTCAGGCACTTGGCATAGATATTCGGGAAGTGGTGTTTGGTCTCCTCGGGGTCTTTGTGCGTCACGTCGAGGCAGACGTGGTCGAGTCCATGTATCTTCATCTCGTTGTCGATAGCACGTGCCACGATGTCGCGCGGCGCAAGAGACAGACGAGGGTCGTATTTCTGCATAAACTCCTCACCGTCAGGCAGTCGCAAGATACCTCCGTAGCCGCGCATCGCCTCTGTGATGAGGTAGGCGGGGTGCGTCTCGCCCGGGTGGAAGAGTGCGGTGGGGTGGAATTGGACGAACTCCATGTCCTTCACCTGCCCCTTGGCGCGATAGACCATGGCTATGCCGTCGCCCGTGGCGATATTGGGATTGGTGGTGGTGGCATAGACAGCCCCCGTGCCACCCGTTGCCATGAGGGTGATGCGGCTGAGGTAGGTCTCTATCTTGCCGGTGTTGGGGTCGAGGATATAGGCTCCGTAGCACTCGATGTCGGGAGTGCGGCGGGTGACGCGGACGCCCAAGTGGTGCTGGGTGATAATCTCCACGGCAAAGTGGTTCTCCAGCACATCTATATAAGGATTCGCGCGCACGGCAGCCATGAGTCCTCGCTGTATCTCGGCTCCCGTGTCGTCAGCGTGGTGGAGAATGCGGAACTCGGAGTGCCCGCCCTCGCGATGGAGGTCGAACTCGCCGTCGGCTTTCTTGTCGAAATTTACGCCCCAGTGCACCAGTTCCTCTATTTGCTTGGGGGCATTGCGTACCACCTGCTCTACGGCAGCGGGGTCGCTGAGCCAGTCACCCGCCACCATGGTGTCGTGGATATGCTTCTCGAAGTCGTCCACCAGCAGGTTCGTCACACTGGCGATGCCGCCTTGTGCCTTCGAGGTGTTGGTCTCTTCGAGTGTGGTCTTGCAGCAGAGCGCAATGCGGTACTTCTGTGCCCGTGCCACTTTGAGGGCAAAACTCATACCGGCAACACCGCCGCCGATAATCAGAAAGTCATACTTTTTCATTGTCTATTTCTCGTCATGGGGGCTTGTTGTGTCCCCATTGTTGGCTATTTTCATCAGATATGCTTTGGCTGCCTCGTACTCGTTGGGTATAATTCCGTCGAGAATGGCATCCTTGATGGCACTTTTCAGTTCGCCCACGCGGGCGCAAGGCTCCAAGTGCAGCAGCGACATGATTTCCTCACCGCGCACGGGCGGTTGGAAGTTGCGTATGCGGTCCCGCTCTTCCAACTCCACCATCTTCTGCCGCACAAGTTGGTAGTTGTTGTGGAAACGCTTCACTTTCTCCGCGTTGCGTGACGTGATGTCGGCGTCGCAAAGCAGCATCAGGTCGTCGATGTCATCGCCTGCCTCAAACAGCAGCCGGCGCACGGCGGAGTCGGTGACGGTGTCCTCTATCAGGTTGATAGGCCGCATGTGCAGGTCCACCATCTTCACCACATAGTCCATCTTCTCGTTTTGCGGCAACTTCATCGCCTTGAAGATACGCGGAATCATCTTCGCGCCTATGTAGTTGTGATTGCGGAAGGTCCAGCCCGCCTGCGGGTCCCACGCCTTGGACTTGGGCTTGCCGATGTCGTGGAAGAGTGCCGCCCAGCGCAACCACAGGTTATCGGACTTAGAAGACAGGTTGTCAAGTACTTGCAGTGTGTGCAAGAACACGTCTTTGTGCCCCTTGCCCTCTTTTGTCTCCACGCCTTTGAGGGCTGCCACCTCAGGGCAGATGAGCGGCAGCAAGCCCGTCTTGTCCAGCAATATCCACCCTACGGACGGGCGTCGGGAGAGCATTATCTTGTTCAGTTCGTCGGCAATGCGCTCGCGGGTGATGATTTTGATGCGCTCGCGATTGCGCTCGATGGCGTCGAAGGTCTCGCGGTCGAGGTAGAAGCCCAACTGTGTGGCAAAGCGTATGGCGCGCATCATGCGCAGGGGGTCGTCGGAGAAAGTTATGTCGGGGTCAAGCGGGGTGCGGATGACGCACTCGTTGAGGTCGTGGATACCTCCGAAGGGGTCAAGCAACTCGCCGTAACGGTCGTGGTTGAGGCATATTGCCATCGCGTTGATGGTGAAGTCACGGCGGTTCTGGTCGTCCTCAAGGGTGCCGTCTTCCACGTGCGGGTTGCGCGAGTCGTGCTGGTAACTCTCGCGGCGTGCCCCCACAAACTCCAGTTCGGTGTCTCCCTTTTTCACTTGCGCGGTTCCGTAGGTGCGGAATACACTCAAGTGTGCACCCCGCCCGAGGCGTTTGGCTACCGCCTCAGCCAACGTGATACCGCTACCGACCACCACTACATCGATGTCGGTACTCGGGCGGTGAAGGAAGAGGTCGCGCACCCAACCGCCTATCACGTAGCACTCCATCCCCAGCCTGTCCGCCTCCTCGCCCACGAGGTGCAGCACGGGCAAATCTATTTTATCATCACAAACTTTCATCTCCTAATTGGCACGCGAGGTTGTCTAACATGGCGTTAGGCAACCTCGTGAAGTCGTTAATCGTCGTGCAGCAATGCTTAGCGGACGCGCTCGCAGTAACTGCCGTCGCGTGTATCCACGCGGATAACCTCGCCTTCGTTGATGAACAGAGGCACGCGAATCTCTGCGCCGGTCTCCAGTTTGGCAGGTTTCAGGGTGTTGGTAGCGGTATCACCCTTCAGACCGGGCTCCGTGTAAGCCACCTGCAACTCTACCTTGGTCGGCAGTTCGGCAAACAGAATGGTGTCGGTCGATGCGTCGGAAACCACATCGCATACAAAGCCCTCTTTCAGGAAGTCCACACCTGTGATAAGGTCATGGGCGATAGGCACTTGCTCGTAGGTCTCCTGGTTCATAAAGATGTACTCCTCACCCTCTTTGTAGAGGTATTGGTAGGGGCGGCGCTCCACGCGGACATCCTCCAACTTCTCGCCGATATTGAAGCGGCGCTCCAATACACGGCCATCGACTACATCTTTGAATTTGACACGCATGATGGTGTTACCTTTTCCCGGCTTCACATGCAGGAACTCAATCACGAAATACAGACGGCCGTCCATACGGATACATACGCCGTTCTTAATGTCTTGCGAATTTATCATATCTTCTTATTGTTGTTTGTCTTGCAATCTTTTGTGTATTGCCCTTTCCGCGGCTCTCTCCTCTGTCCTTTCCCGGAAGCGCGCCTTCGCCCGCTGATGGGCATACTCTGCAAAATGCCCGCAAAGGTACACAAAAAAACGCACATATACAAATTAACTGCACTTTTGCCGTCTCAACCCTCTCAAACACAATATGTAGAAGTCTCTCCTGTCGTCACATGCCATTGCGCATTCCGCATTGTGAATTGCGCATTGTTGTCGTGTACTTGTCGTGTTAAGTGTATGAGATTAGTATGTGATTAGTATGTGGTTAGTATGTGATTAGTATGTGATTCCGCCGACCTTGTCGCAACCTTGCCACGGGTTTGCAGGCGGGATGCTTATGGTGTGTGTGCTTTGATTTTGCGTAACGTCAATCCTTAAATGGCTAAATACGAAATAAATCGTACATCGTACATTCGCAAATCGTACATGGTTTAGTGGTCTGTTTGCGGTAATTCGTGTTCCCGTCAGTTTCTTCCATGCACAAAAACTTTGACCTCCGCACTTTGCAAAATCAAACTTTACAAACCCCGTTCTTGCATACGTATTTGAAAATGTGTAACTTTGCAGGCTGAAACTAACAATTAATACCCGAAAATGGAACAGAAAGAGAAGATTCAGTTGCCCGAGAATGCGGCGCGCCCGCTCAAATCGGGTGAGAAGTACGAACCTATTTTGAAACCGCAAAACAACTACCCCGAGGTAACGCCCTATAGCGTCATTATGGGTGTGGTGATGGCGATAATCTTCTCTGCAGCAGCGGCTTACCTCGGCTTGAAAGTGGGGCAGGTGTTCGAAGCCGCTATCCCGATTGCCATTATCGCAGTGGGTCTCTCATCGGCGTTGCGGCGCAAGAACGCCCTTGGCGAAAACGTTATCATCCAATCCATTGGCGCATCCAGCGGCGTGATTGTGGCAGGGGCTATCTTCACCCTGCCCGCGCTCTATATTCTGCAAGCCAAATACCCGGACATCACGGTCAACTTCATGCAGGTCTTCCTGTCGTCGCTCTTGGGCGGCTGTCTGGGTATCCTGTTCCTGATTCCGTTCCGCAAATACTTCGTGCAGGAGAAGCACGGCGAATACCCGTTCCCTGAGGCAACGGCGACAACGCAGGTGTTGGTGTCCGGCGAACAGGGCGGCAGCCAGGCGAAACCCCTTATCTGGGCGGCAGGCATTGGCGGATTGTACGATTTCGCAGTCTCCACTTTCGGCTTGTGGACCGAGAGCCTGAGCACCCGTATGACGGGCTGGGGCGAGGCACTGGCTGCGAAATGCAAACTGGTATTCTCTATCAATACGAGTGCTGCCGTGTTGGGGCTCGGCTATATCATCGGACTCAAATACGCGGCTGTCATCTGCGCGGGCTCGTTCTTCGTGTGGTGGGTGCTGCTGCCTCTGATGGGCTCGCTGCCGGGCATGGAGAGCATGGACCCACAACTGATGTTCACGCAGTACGGGCGTAACATCGGCATCGGTGCTATCGCCATGGCGGGTATGATTGGTATTGTCAAGAGTTGGGGTGTCATCAAGTCGGCTGTCGGACTGGCAGGCAAAGAACTGGGCGGCAAGGGCAAAGCCGTAGCGCAAGCCTCACTCCGCACGGAGAAAGACTTGAGTATGAAGTTCGTAGTCCTGGCGATTGCCGTGGCTTTGGCAATCACATTCGTATTCTTCTGGGTGGGCGTGCTGCACAATTTCTGGCAGGCTGTAGTGGCGTTCCTTGTGGTGGCTGTGATAGCCTTCCTGTTCACCACGGTAGCCGCCAACGCCATTGCCATTGTGGGTAGCAACCCCGTGAGCGGCATGACGCTGATGACGCTGATCATTGCGTCTGTCATCTTCGTGGCGGTGGGCATGAAAGGCTCAAGCGGTATGGTAGGTGCCATGGTTATCGGCGGTGTGGTCTGCACGGCGTTGTCAATGGCAGGCGGTTTCATCACCGACCTCAAAATCGGATATTGGATTGGCACCACGCCGCAGAAGCAGGAGACATGGAAATTCCTCGGCACACTCGTCTCGGCTGCCACCGTGGGCGGTGTGATGATTGTGCTCAACAAGACGTATGGTTTCACGGGCGACAACGCATTGGTTGCCCCGCAGGCAAACGCCATGGCGGCAGTCATTGAGCCGCTTATGTCGGGACAGGGCGCACCGTGGATGCTCTACCTCGCAGGGGCTATCCTTGCCCTGTTGCTCAATCAGTTAGGCGTACCCGTGTTGCCTTTCGCACTCGGTATGTTCATTCCCTTGCACCTCAACACACCCCTGTTGGTAGGTGGTGCTATCTCGTGGCTTGTCAGCCGCAAACGCGAGAAAGACGGTGACCGTGCCGAGGAATTGGCACAGAAGCGCAATGAGAAAGGCACCCTCGTGGCATCGGGCTTTATTGCAGGTGGCGCGTTGATGGGTGTTGTTTCGGCAGTTATCAAGTTCTGCGGAGCCGACTGCTACCTCACCGCATGGGCTGGCAGCAACGGTGCCGCCATCATCGGTATCGTGGCATACCTCTTGCTCATCACCTATTTCATCTTGGCAAGTAAAAGAATAACTAAATAATAAACAACAAGTTAAAGTTTGATTTTATGGTAAGTTACAAAGAATTGGGTCTTGTGAACACCCGTGAGATGTTCGCCAAGGCAATCAAAGGCGGATATGCTATTCCTGCCTTCAACTTCAACAACATGGAGCAACTCCAGGCTATCATCAAGGCTTCGGCTGAGACCAAGAGCCCCGTTATCCTCCAAGTGTCCAAAGGCGCACGCAACTACGCTAACCAGACCCTGCTCCGCTATATGGCACAAGGTGCAGTGGAATATGCTAAGGAACTTGGCTGGGAGCACCCGCAGATTGTGCTTCACCTCGACCACGGAGACAGTTTCGAACTCTGCAAGAGTTGCGTGGACTTCGGTTTCTCGAGCGTAATGATTGACGGTAGTGCACTTCCCTACGAGGCGAACATCGCCCTCACCCGCAAGGTGGTTGAGTACGCTCACCAATATGATGTTACCGTTGAGGCTGAACTCGGTGTACTCGCCGGCGTAGAAGACGAGGTTTCTGCTGAGGAGAGCCACTACACCAAACCCGAAGAGGTGATAGACTTCTCGACCCGCACGGGCTGCGACTCGTTGGCAATCTCTATCGGTACCAGCCACGGCGCATACAAGTTCAAACCCGAGCAGTGCACCGTTGATCCCAAGACCGGTCGTCTTGTTCCCCCTCCATTGGCATTCGACGTACTCGACGCTGTTATGGAGAAACTTCCGGGCTTCCCCATCGTGCTCCACGGCTCGTCCAGTGTTCCGCAGGAGTATGTGGATATGATTAACAAATACGGAGGCAAACTCGAGGCTGCCGTTGGTATTCCCGAGGAGCAACTCCGCAAGGCAGCCAAGAGCGCTGTATGCAAAATCAATATCGACTCCGACAGCCGTCTGGCATTCACCGCTGCTGTCCGCAAGGTATTCTGGGAGAAACCCGCTGAGTTCGACCCGCGTAAGTACTGCGGTCCTGCACGCGATCTGATGGAGCAACTCTACAAGCACAAAATCATCAACGTGCTCGGCTCCGACGGCAAAGCAGAGTAATTTGTACTGTTTCAATAAAAAAGAGGCTGCTTGATAGCGACATCAAGCAGTCTCTTTCTTTTCGTGTAGCAGTTATTTGGGGCGTATTTCCGCACTAATTTTGACACAAGTGATGAAATCAGTATAATTCCCTTGTGTATTTGCAAAAATATCTCTAACTTGTGCACCACAAACCCGCCAATGAGGGGGAGTGTCCCCGTATTTATGGTGGTTTGTACATATTATGAGTCGTACTGCACCCTGCTGTTGGGTGTGGTGTGTTGTCATATCTACGTAGGCTTCCTGTTGTTTATTTGACCTTAAAGGCAATGCGAAGGCCTCTTGTTGTGAATAAGCAACATGAGGTCTGCGCTTTTTTCATGCATATGTGTGACTATTAGGAGTATCCGAAAAGCCTGTAAGTGAGTAGGAAAAATTAAATAACAAATCATTATGAAACGAGTTTATTTCGTTATTTTGTCCGTTTTCAGTGTATTGACTATCAGTGTACAGGACATCATCTACAAAACCAACGGCGACAGCATCGTAGCCAAAGTATTAGGTACTAATCAGGGGAACTTGAAGTATGCCACATGGGTACAAGAGACAGTGTATGTGCGGTCTATTCCTGTTAGTGAGGTGAATTCTATTAGTTATGAGAGTGCCCCCACGAACTCATTTACTGTACCCAACATCCGTATTCAAGAAAAGCCGTCTGCTCCGGCTAACGCACTGCTGACCCGCAAAGGAAATCACTATTACTATAATGGGGGTAAAAATGAATCAGCGTGAGTACGGCGACTTCTTGGCTATGAACAGCCAACCTGCCTATCAGCGTTTCCAAAATGGCTACCGTATGTCCAATTATGGTTGGGCATTGTTGGGGGCTGGATGTGTAGCAGAACTATCATCATTGTTTGCATTTATGCATGTAATGAATAGTTACCACGACTATTATAACCCTTCTTATGTGGAGATAATACACTCGAATCCCGGATTAGGATGGGGGTTGGTGTTTGTTGGTAGTGTCCTGCAAATAGTCAGCATTCCAATGATAAGTTGCGGTTATGCTCATCTGCATAATAGTGTGGATATTTATAATGTAGAGAAAATTAAGAAATATCAGCCTTCATTGAGCGTTAAGGGTGGCGTGAACGGTATTGGTGTGGCTCTGAACTTTTAGTTTTCGGGCTGCATAGACAATAACGCGGGGGAGCAGTCCATATCGCCCACGGACTTATGAAGACGTGAGCCGCGTTGCCTCCCTTCTCCCCAACACGCGATATATTGCTAAAAAACGTGCAAGAACAAGAGGCTGTCTATATATGTTAGTCAGTCTCTTTGTTTTCTAATAGGTCAATCCAATTCCGTATATTTGTAACGGAAAAAGGTCAGCGTTGTTTTGGCTGACAGAGTCTGTTGGTATTCAAATAAGGTGTCCATACGATATGTTCATTACTGGAGTGCAAAAGTAGTGTTTTTTGCTTGTGTTGACAAGATTAGCACTAAAAAATGCACTTTTCGCCTAAATCTGCACTTTGGGGGTGCAAATTTATCGAAAAACACTTTGGAATGACTACAACCAATAACGAATTCCCACTGCTTTATACGGCGTTAATGGAAAAAGAAATTCGTGG
The DNA here is from genome assembly GCA_934692905.1 of uncultured Bacteroidales bacterium. GTDB lineage: Bacteria > Bacteroidota > Bacteroidia > Bacteroidales > Paludibacteraceae > Colicola. Next base: position 11,150 of record CAKUUM010000005.1, on the reverse strand, counting down.
TTAATTACATGGGAATTACATGTTTCTATATCCCCACGTTGCACCCCACAGCCATATTCAGTTTCTGCCCTCCTGCTTGTGCCACGGGCAGTATCAGGTTGTCGGCATTCACGTTCCATGTGTTGAGCATCACGTGCGCAAACGCCTGCACGGCATACCCTTGCATCTGCCATTGTTTCTGCAACTTCAGTCCCACCAGGTTTACGGCAAAATTCCCTTGATACCCCGTGTACATACTCTTTGCGGGGGTCATGCCCACACGTGCCGCCAGTGTCCAGTCGTGCGTCAGGTCGAAATCATACCCCAACTCGATATATGTGGAGTACGCCCTCTTCAGTGTCCCGTCTTCCAATATGTACCCGTCCCTGCCGAATGTGCGCATAGCCACCAGTATGCTGAGTGGCAACTTGTTGCTCACCCTGTACGACATACGCCATTCCCCGGTCGTGCCTCCGCCGCCGGGGGCATGGTTCTTCATATCGAAGTAGCGTGAACGTGTCCCGTCGGCATAGTGGTCAAAATAGTACATATGCAGGTAGTAGAACTGGAATCCCCATCGGCTGAAACCGATAGACAGGTCCACTTCGGGGTTAAAGCCCGTAAATGCCCAGTCTGTAGCACCCACGTTCCACCACAAGTTGGCAAAGAACCCGCCATAGCCCACCGTAGCATCTACTTGTGCACTCAAGCCGCCCACGTACAATCCGCGCCAGATATAGTTGCTGGTAACGCTTGCCGACGCCCCCCACGTGAAGCCCACATGGGCAGGATAGTCATCCAACCACTTCTTTTCTGCTACGAGTTCCCCGCTCTCTTCTACTAAAATATCAGTACTTTGGGCACATACAGGGCATATTACACCCGCAACAAATGCCACAATGATAGCACTTTTACGAAGCAACGGCATTAGATAGGTCTTTGTCATATCATTTTGTATAAATCGCAGCAAAGGTAGTACATTTCTCCCACATATGCAAATTATTCCTCATCCCAACAGGAAGATATTGCCGTATTTATAGGGACAACGCGTCCCGCGTCGTCAAAGTATATTTCGCATCGTTATGGGGCAAAAGGGGCAAATCGTACATATTTACCCAATATCCCAATAAATTGTAAATCGTAAATGGGATGTCATCCCCTCACCCTCCACATACCACCAGGCAGCGATTTCACCACGTCCTGCAACTCCATCATCACCAACTCCGACGACACGTCATTATACGGCATCTGCATCTCCATCACTATCTGGTTCACGTGCAACCCGTCCTCCGCCTCGCGCAGCAACTGCAGTATCCCCTGCTGCTTCTCGCTCAAATTGCACCCCAACTCCACCATCGACGTCTGCACAGGCTGTTTCGCAGCCTGCCACTGCATGGCTTCCACTATATCCTCCGCACCATCAATCAGTTGCGCCTGCTGCTTTTTAATCAGCCCGTTGCACCCTGCCGATGTCACATCATCTATCCGCCCGGGCAGCGCAAACACCTCTCTGTCATAGTCTTGCGCCATCTGTGCCGTTATCAGTGAACCGCCTTTCGCCTTTGATTCCACGACCACCACAGCATCTGCCAGACCCGCAATAATACGGTTGCGCGCCACAAAATTATACCTCTCCGGCTCTGTCCCGCACGTATATTCAGTCAGTATCCCGCCATTTTCCAATGCCCGCACAGCCACCTCGCGGTGCACCGCAGGGTATATCCTGTCCAACCCGTGCGCAGGAATGATTATCGTCGGCACGCCTGCCTCCAATGCCGCCCGATGGGCTGCCACATCTATGCCGTACGCCAAGCCGCTCACTATCGTCACATCGGGCACCAGCCCCGCCAAATCTTGCACCAGTCTCCTGCACCAATCTTTCCCACGCTCTGTAGGCATACGCGTCCCCACAATACTCACCACATGCTTCGGGTTGACATTCAGGTTCCCCTTCCCGAACAGTAGCAGCGGCGCGTCCACACATTGCGCCAAACGGTAGGGGTATCCCGCGTCTTTGTAGTAGTACACCGCTATCTGGTGTCGTTCTACAAACGCCATCTCCTCGTCAGCATGTCGCAACGCCTCCTTGGTCACCATTTCGGGGTGACGTGCTATCGCCTCCGTAGCCAACACATAGCGCTCCAACACCTCCCGTGCCTTACGCGGACGGGTGCGGTTCGCCCACACCAACGCTATCCTATTTCTCCACTCTTCGTCCACGCCACCAACCGTTTATGCCATACGCTACCACGCATCCTGTCACCGTCCCCACGATATCCGCCAACCAGTCCCACCAGTCTCCCGTGCGCGGATAAAAGAAGTTCTCTTGCAGTATCTCTATCACGCCCCCATACACTATCGGCACCGCCAATGCTGTCACCCACAACTTCCATCCATGCTGCCTGTCGCGCAGCATATCCCACATCAGCGTAGCCCCCAAGCCCAGATACATCAGCACATGCGCCCACTTGTCTGCCCCTTCCACGGGCGGCAGTTGGAAATGCGGCTCGCGTATCAGGCTGCCATACAATATGATAGCCGCCACCACCGCACATTCCCAATATCGCAACGCACGTCGCATCCGTAAATAACTATAATCCATTCTTATGGATATTATGGGATTTTTGAATTTTTGCTTAGTAGATGTTTGACTTGAGTGAAGGAGTGCTCGGGGTCCCCGAAAAATCTTTGATTTTTTGGGGTGATTGTAATGCGGGCATTATGACTGAGCGAAAGTCGGACAGATGCAAGCAAAAAACAAAAATCCACCTTCTTTATAATTTCGTTCCAAAACACAAATCCCCCGCATCCCCCAATCCGGGCACGATATACTTCTTCTCGTTCAACTCGGGGTCAATCACCGCGCACCACAGCGTTGCCTCCTCGGGCATATTCGCCTGCAGGTATTCAATGGCCTGTTTCGTGCCTATCGTACATGCCAGATGCACATGTTTCGGCGTCCCGTGGCTCAGTAGCGCCTTGTATGCCACTTCCATCGACATACCCGTCGCCAGCATCGGGTCCACCAGCAGCAGCGTCTTCCCGTCCAGACGCGGAGCCGCCAGGTATTCCGACACGATTTCCAGCGTCTCTTTCCCGTTTCTGCCCACCACGGCACGCCGGTACGCGCTCAAAAAGGCGTTCTCCGCACCGTCAAACATATTCAGAAATCCCTGATGAAACGGCAATCCCGCACGCAGTATCGTCCCCAGTACTATCGGGTCGCGCAGCACCTGTGTGGGCGCGATGCCGAGGGGGGTCTTCACGTTCTCCTCTTTGTAGTTCAACTCCCTGCTAATCTCCACCGCCATTATCTCGCCTATGCGTTCGATGTTGCGGCGGAAACGCATGCTGTCTTTCTGAATACTCACCGACCGTATCTCTTTCAGATACTGCGTCAGCAACGAGGGTTTCTCTGATAGATTAACTACTTTCATATCTCTAATTTTTTGAAAATCTTTCCATTACATCCTTTGCATACCCCCTTGATACGGGCACTTTCGGTATATTCTCTTCGCCGAAATCCAGCATCAGTTCCCCGTCCACGCGCCTTAGCAACTGCACTTTGCTCAGATTGACGATATACGACCTGTGGCAGCGCACCAACTCCTGTTCGTGAAAACTCCACGCTATGTTCTTCAGACTGTTGCGTATCAGCATCGTCTGCTTCTTGCCGTTGCTCACATAGTGCACCTCCACATAGTTGTCCGCAGCCTCTATATAATACACCATCTCCGGCTTCACCGACAGTTTCAACTCTCCCTTGTCGTCATAAAAATTGAACATGTTCGGCTGTGTCTCCGTGCGGGTCGTTTGGTTCAACCGTTGTATCTCCTTGTTTTTCTCCATCAGGTTAATTGCAAGATAATCAATCGTATACGGTATCAGCAATATGAATGCCGTATCAATCATCGCCTCCTTGAACATACTGAAGAATGTCAGCCCCCGCGCCTCCGCGTATTCGGGCAGCATCACAAACGGAAACACCGAGTATATCAACGCCATAGCCGTCAGTTCCAGGAATATCCACACCGCATATGCGGGGTAACTGATGTCTCTCTTCTGCGCGTAGTAGTACATCACCGTCCGGCTCACCGATATGACAGCCATCGCCACCAGCACCACCACCGTCACCCACCTCAGGTACTGCATATCGTCGTCTGCCCAGTTGCGTGACTGGAACGGCGTGAAAATCAATATGAAAAGTTCGGCAAAGACGGCAGTACTCAGCACCAGCGTCGCCACATTCCGAGGCGTGTTGTAGTAGTATGGCAACTTGTTCTTTACGTCCATTTCCGATATGAAAATCTCTTTATCTTTCGGCTGCAAAGATACATCTTATTTTCGACATCTGCAATAGTTTGTGGGGACGCCTTGTCCCGCCATTACACATTGCGCATTACGCATTGTGAATTGTGCATTGCCCCTCGTGTATTTGTCGGGCTAAGTGTATGAGATTAGTATGTGATTAGTATGTTATTAGTATGTGATTAGTATGAGATTCCGCTGACCTTGCAGAGAGGATGTAGGGGGAATATGGGATGGTCGCTGGGGAGGTATCGTTTTTCGCCGCACGGCTCTTCGGACGTCGGGTGCGATTTTTTTTGTATTTTATTTGTAAGAGTCAAAAAATAGCAGTACCTTTGCAGCCGCTTTCGAAAGAAAGCATTGCGTGGGTATACAGGGGAGAAAGTTTGGTACTTCAATGTATCGAATACTACTCCTATCGGGATGTGGCGCAGTCCGGTAGCGCAACGGTCTGGGGGACCGGAGGTCGCAAGTTCAAATCTTGTCATCCCGACAATACGAAAGGAAAGAATGAAGGTGCACAGCCTTCATTTTTTGTATAAGGATGCGATATATGGCGTTACGCGGAAAATACACGGATTCATCGGTCTTGTTGAAGTCCATACAATGGCTATGCTGTATGGCGTTATTCACTATGGCGGCCTTTGCCGTATGGATGCTGATGCCCGACAAGACCTCGGTGGAATCGCTGAAATGGTTCCAGTTTATGCAAACCACAGCCACATTCTTGTTGCCCCCGTTCCTGATGGCATACTTGTGGAGCCAAAAGCCGGTGAAATGGCTGTATTTGGACCAATCCATGCCGATGAAATCGGCAATAATTGCAGTTCTTCTTATGTTGGTTGCCTCTCCTGGAATCAACCTGCTCAGTTACCTCAACCAGCAGATGACCCTACCCGCGTGCTTTTCGGGCATTGAGATGTGGATGCAACAGCAGGAAGAGGCGGCAGCCGTACTCACAGAACGCTTCCTTTTGACCGATTCCATCGGGATTTTCATAGTCAATATCCTGCTTATGGCACTCCTTCCCGCTATGGCGGAAGAACTGACTTTCCGCGGCGTCCTGCAACACCTCTTCACTCCGCGCACCTGCACACGCACACCCCATATCGCAATATGGGCAACCGCTGTCATCTTCTCGGCGATACATTGTCAGTTCTACGGCTTCATTCCCCGCATGCTCTTGGGTGCCGTCTTCGGCTATGCGTTGGTGTGGTCGGGCAGTCTGTGGCTGCCGATACTGATGCACTTCACCAACAACGCCCTTGCGGTAGTGGTCTATTTCACAGCCCATAAGGCAGGTTGGGACACAAGCAATATGGACGCCTTCGGCACGGGCGGCACATGGTGGGTAGGCGTCTTGAGCCTTGTCTTGGTAGGTATGGGAATCTATTTGCTGCGGCGTTCCACCACAATCAGCAACGCTTCCTCGCGTATATCGGCAGGCAACTGAATGTTGCGCAGTTGCAGACTGCGCACCCAGCCGGGAACATCCTTTTCTTGCAGCGTATCAAACACTTCGCGTATCATTTGGTGTTGCTCCTCGGTGTAGTCTTCAGGGGCTATTCCCGCCAAAGCATCCAATTCTTCATCATCATAGTACTCGACTTTGGCATTGGTTTGTAGCAGCGTCTCGCGCTCACACACCAGATGCTGTCCGCAGCATTCCCCGTCTGTTACCACCGGTTTCGGGGTAACCTTTTCAGGTTCGGAAGTATCTTTCTTCTGCTCTTTGCGGGCACGTATCTCGAATACCACCACGATGAAAACGCCCAAACAAACGAATAGTATCAATGGCAACATACTTATTCCTCCTCTGCTTTGTCTTCTTCCACCACGAGGTTGTCGATAATGAAGTTCTGCCTCTCGCTGGTGTTCTTGCCCATATAGAAGTTCAGCAACTCGCCCACGGCGTCTTCTTTGCGCAGCGTCACCTGGTCCAAACGGATGCCAGACCCTATAAAACCCTTGAATTCATCGGGACTTATCTCACCTAATCCCTTGAATCGTGTGATTTCCGGATTGGGTTTCAGGTCATCAACCGCCTGCACCCGTTCCTCCTCACTATAGCAGTAGCGCGTCTCTTTCTTGTTCTTCACGCGGAAGAGCGGCGTCTGCAAGATATACACATGCCCTTTCTTTACGAGGTCGGGGAAGAACTGCAGGAAGAAGGTCAGCATCAGCAGACGTATGTGCATACCGTCCACATCAGCATCAGTGGCAATAATCACCTTGTTATACCTCAATTCATCGAGTCCGTCCTCTATGTTGAGTGCCGATTGCAGGCAGTTGAACTCCTCGTTTTCATACACTACCGATTTGCTCAATCCATAAGAATTCAACGGTTTTCCCCGCAGCGAGAACACGGCTTGCGTGCGCACGTCGCGGCTCTTGGTGATAGAACCCGATGCAGACAGTCCCTCGGTGATGAATATACTGCTCTCCTGTCGCAGGTCGTCATCTGCATCTTTTGCCGATTTCACCGGCTTCGTGTCATTGAAATGCACCTGGCAATCGCGCAGTTTGGGGTTGTTGAGCAGGTTCTTCTTGGCGCGTTCCCGTGCGGCTTTCGTCACACCCGCTATCGCCTTGCGCTCTTTCTCCGAGTCCTGTATCTTTTGCAGCATTACCTCCGTCACCTCGGGGTGCTTGTGCAGGTAGTTGTCCAGTTGCTGCTTCACAAAGTCGTTCACAAACTTGTTCACCGACAACCCGCCCTCGGGGGACATGTCTTTCGAACCCAACTTCACCTTGGTCTGGCTCTCAAACACGGGTTCCGACACGTTGATGGCTATCGCCCCGACCACGCCGTTGCGTATGTCGCTGAGGTCCAGGTTCTTGTTGTAGAACTCTTTGATGGTGCGTCCTATCGCTTCGCGGAACGCCGCCTGGTGCGTGCCGCCCTGAATAGTGTGCTGTCCGTTCACAAACGAGTAGTATTCCTCGCCCGTCTGGTTGGTGTGTGTGAGGGCTATCTCTATATCCTCACCCGAAATATGAATGATAGGATACAGCGGCTCCACCGTCATATTGTCGGTCAAGAGGTCTAACAGTCCGTTCTTCGAGGAGAACTTCTTGCCGTTGTACACCAGCGTCAAACCCGTATTCAGATACGCATAGTTGCGCATCAGCGTCTCGATGAAATCAGGGCGAAAGTGGTAATTCTCGAATAGTCCGCGCGAGTTGTCGGGCACGAACTCCACCAGCGTTCCGCGCTTCTCGGGTCCGTCGTACTCCTGCACATCGGTGTCCGACACTAAATGCCCTTGGTGGAACTCCGCGCGGCGCGTCTTCCCGTCGCGGAACGACTGCACCACAAAGTCCATACTCAGCGCATTCACCGCTTTCGTACCCACACCGTTCAAGCCCACGGACTTCTTGAATGCCTTGGTATCGTACTTTCCGCCGGTGTTCAGCAGCGACACTGCCTCTACCATCTTCCCCAATGGGATGCCGCGCCCGTAGTCACGCACCCGCACCCGCTCTCCTTTGCCTTCTTCGGTGGTGGAGACGGGCGTCACGCTTACCTCAATCACCTTGCCCTCGCCCATGCGGTACTCGTCGATGGAGTTGTCTATGGTCTCCTTGATAAGCACGTAGATACCGTCGTCCGAATGGTTGCCATCGCCCAGTTTGCCGATGTACATACCCGGGCGGCGGCGTATATGTTCGCGGTCGTCAAGGTGGACAATGTTGTCGTCGTTGTAACTGCTTGGTACTTGATACGTTTCTTCTGCCATGGCATGCATTGCGTTTATGGGGGTTGTTCCTGTCCGTTCTTTAAGCCTGCAAAGATACATAAAAAAAACGAGTTGTGCAATAATACACCGAAATTCTATATGATGGTGTTTAATGGAGTCCTATGCTCGTTAACGGTCAATGAACGAACAATTGACGGAGAACTCATGCCCAATAACGAATTCGTGGTTAATTTCTAGGATAATTACGTGTTTACACAAATCGTACGTTTTCGGTGCACGTACCAGTCCGTCATATTTTTTCACAAAAAGTGATGACATTCTTGTGCAAATCAGCAAAAAACTATACTTTTGCACGACACAAGGATAGGTGCAGACGGGTGCACCGCAAACGTACCTTTTTCTTGCACCCGCTTTGCCGACAATGAAAAAATTGGAGTAGAACAATAGAGTAGAACAATAGATATGAAGAGTATCTGATAAATAACAAACTAATTATTAACTTATTAAATCTTTCTTATTATGAAGAAAATTACCTTATTAATGGCTGCTATGACGGCAAGCGTCATGTCATTTGCAGCACTCAACCCATTTGCTTACGGTTTGTCTTCCGAACTGAATGCAGGCGAAAACAACTTGACGGTAAAGTACGCATTGAATGATGATGCTACTACTGTTAAAGTTGTGATTATGAATGGTGAAACTGCGGTTAAAACCATTGATTGCAAGGGTATCGCTAAGGGAGAATACACAGAGGTTATCCCTACCGAAGGTCTCCCGAAAGGTGTAGAATTGACATGGAAAGTGGAGGTTAGCGGTGCCGAGGTTACTACCGTGACAGAGCATAAGCAAAGTTATAGTTTCTATCACCCGTCAGCAGTAGATATTGACCTCAACCCTGAAAGTGAATACTTCGGACGTATTCTTTGTAACGAGGGTATGCAAGTTGCAAAAAGCAAGGCTGGTTATCAGTCAAGTAATTTTGGTGCAGGTATTTTTGCTTTTACTCCTGCTTTTGAGCCTATCAAAAATGGTGATAAACCAGGTTTTAATGGTGGTAATGAGTTTGTAGAAAAAGATGCAACTGGAACTTCTTATGCTCCTCGCCGTATTCGTATCTCTAAAGATGGGCGTATCTTTGTCACTTCTTTGGGGGCTAATGGCACGTATCTTTGGGAGGTTAATCCCCAGAGCATGGATGAGTGGACTCCAGTGTTTTCTGGCGCAAAAACGAATGAGCAATTGGAATTGTTAGATGCTGATAGCAATTTCATTGCTGGACCTAACGCTGGTTTTGATGTTCGTGGTGAGGGAGAGAGCCTTCAACTGCTTATGCTTTCTTCCAATATAAGAGGTTTTGGTTATGCACCTGCTGGTTACAAGTGCTCTGAATACAACTTGGGTACCGCTACTACATGGGCAAAGGCTCGTTCTCGTGCTATTTTTGATGGTATCTATGGGATTGACCCCACAGGCGTACAAGTCCAATATGATGCAGAAGGTGGTGTTTGGTTTACTTCTTATCGCGCTACAACTACTGCCACAGAACCAGGTCTCGTTCACTTTACCGCAGAGGGCGTAGAAGACTTCAAACAATTGCGCGACAATACACGAAAGGCAGGTTTCCGTTTCAATCATGATTTTACCAAAGTTGTTATTGCGAGTGCTGACAAGATGGGAACTATTTACACGGTATCAAAGGATGCAGAGGGAAAGCCTGTCTTGACTGAAGATATGAAAATCAATATGGCTACTGCGGGTGCCAACCTTAATGATTTCGCTTGGGACTACGCAAATAACCTCTATGTAGTTAGCAACTCCAAGGAGAAGATAGTTGCTTACGCTCTGCCTCATACTGCTGACGCAGTGGTTGCTACTCCTGCTGCAACGAAGTATGCTTTTACGCTTGATGGCACGGGTACGTATGTGGACAATACTGCTGCTGAGGCAGCCGTTACCGAGAAAGTTGTCCGCAATGGTCAAGTGCTGATTATCCGCGATGGCAAGACCTACAATATGATGGGTCAAATCGTTGAGTAACAGTCGATATTAGAAATCAATACATCCAAGAGGCTGCCTGACAAGCGTAGGCAGTCTCTTTTTCTTACATACTGTTGAACAAAATCGGGAATTGAAATGCAATTTTTGTTAAAAACACCGTTTTTGGAAAAGTGCAGGGAAAGTGGTGAAAAAAAGAAGATTTTTTGGCATTGAGTGTCAGCATATTACAAGTCCAAAATGCAAAATGCACCATTTCGGCGAAAAAACGAAAATAAATTTGGATTTGGGACGATTTTGTATTATCTTTGTACTTGGTTTTATGAGTTTATTTGGTTGGGTTGTGGGTGTTAGGTGGAGGTTGAGTTGCGAAGTTGGCATAACTGCTGACTGCTGATAGTGTATAGTACTACACTACACACTGTATTCAAAGTTATACATGATTTGTATCTATTGGGCAGAACAATAGAGCCATATCTATGTATAGGCTTTATGCTCGCATATAGCGGGCAATAGGTGGATATCGTTTCCGAAATTTGTACAAATACAAAAAAAGAGACCGTCTAACAATGTGTTAGACAATCTCTCTTTCTCGGTTATCCCACTTTCCTTTTTTTTTTGGGGGGGGGAAAGTTATCAGTTCTTGAAGTGCAGTTCGCCGTCGCGAAGTTCGACGATGACGGGGCGATGGTTATCCACCTTGCCGGCGATGATTTGCTTGCTCAGTTCGTTGAGGACGAGCCGTTGCAAAGCACGCTTGACGGGACGGGCACCGAACTGCGGGTCGTAGCCCTCGCGGGCGATATAGTCGATGGCGTCGTCGGTTACGCGCAAATCCACACCGTTGGTGAGAAGCATCTTGTGTATCGAGGCAATCTGCAAGCCCACGATATCGCGTATCTGCTTCTCGTTGAGCGGCTTGAACATAATGATTTCGTCGATACGGTTCAGGAACTCGGGACGTATCGTCTGGCGGAGCATCTCCATTACCTGATTCTTGGTGGTATCCTGGTCGATACCCTTCTCCTCGTTCTCACGGATGAGTTGGCTGCCGAGGTTGGAGGTGAAGATAATCAAGGTGTTCTTGAAGTTGACCGTCCGCCCTTTGTTGTCGGTCAGACGCCCGTCGTCCAATACCTGCAGGAGGACATTGAAGACATCGGGGTG
>CAKUUM010000004.1 GCA_934692905.1 uncultured Bacteroidales bacterium | reverse complement strand
CGAACTTCTTCAGGTTCTCGTTCTGCTGTTGTTGGTTGTTGTAGTTGTTGTTGGTATTCATAGTTAAATCTCCTTTCGTTGTTATCCGCTTTGTGCGGTCTGCAATGGAATGGACAAAGGTTGTACCAAAGACGTATTGGCTGACAAAATGGCAGATACATATAGTAATAACCGCGTCACCGGCGCATGGTATCGGCAAGGTCCCTACAAGGTCGGCGGAATAACATACTAAATAGAATTGGAAGTTTGAATTATTATGTGTAATTTTGCAGCCGCTATGCGAAAGTTGCGACTGATAATATGGTTTCTCATCGGCGCCATGACGGCAAGTGCACAGAATGCTGCCACGGCAAACCGTCTGTTTGAAGAGGGGGATTATGCCGGAGCGCAAAAGGCGTACAAGAGCCTTCTGCAGGGCAATCCGCGTTCGCCGCTGTACTTGTACCGCTATGCCCGTTGTGCACAACAGTTGGGGGACTATCCGACCGCCGTCATCTATTTTAACCGCGCGGGCGACAAGTATCCGCTGAAGTACTTCTATCTGGGCGACATATATATGCATCTATGGCGTTTTGAGGAAGCGACAGATGCGTATAGTGCTTATTTGCAGGCACTTTCATCGCCCAATGAGCGCGTCCCGTATGTGCAACAGCAGATACGGAATGCCGAAAAACGCCAACGCTACCTCAAACGCGTGGAGAAAATAGAGATAATAGATTCCATACAAGTGCCGATTGACAGTATGGCGTATGTCTGTGTCCTGTCCGCCGAGGCAGGGACACTCACCTACGACCACGAGGGGAGTGTGGCGTATATGAACCAGCGCGGAGACAGGCGTTTCCGGTCGGCCAATCGAGACTCTGCCCGCGTACTCGTGTCTGCACACCGCCTGTTGGACCAATGGTCCAATCCCGACACGTTACCCGATATAGTCAATATGTCAGGGAAACAGATTTCACCCTATGTGCTGAGTGACGGTGTGACCCTTTATTTCGCGTCCAATGACACCAACGGACTGGGCGGATATGACCTCTACATCAGCCGCTACAACACGGCAACCGACACCTATACACACCCTGAGAATATGGGCTATCCCTATAATTCTGAGGCAAACGAGTATCTTTTGGTTGTGGATGAGGCACGCCATACCGGCTACCTGGCGACGGATAGATTTGCGCGCCCCGGGTATGTGCACGTGTATTCGTTTGTCCCTGTTGAGCAGAAGTCGTACTGGCGAAACATTTCGCAGGATTCATTGGCGGCATACGCCCAACTGCGCTATTGGCTACGGGCGGAGAATGTGGCTCATAATGAGAAAGATACGTCCGTTGCCGCCCGTCCTGCTGACAGCGGGAAACAGGAGGCGCAGATACATTTTGTGCTGAATGATTCGACTGTTTACACGTCTATGGACGATTTTCAGACCGAAGAGGCGCGTGCGGCTTACGGCGAGTGGCAGACCCTTCGGGCGCACATGGAAGCCGAGAATACAAAACTACAAGACTTGCGCCATCAGTACAGCACGGGCACGCCTGAGCAACGCAAAGAGATGACACCTGCCATCCTGCGCTTGGAAAATGACCGGAAAATGAATGCACAACGTGCTGACAGTCTGCTGAATGCGGCTCGGAAAGCAGAAGTGCAACGCTGATTTTTGCAGGGATTGTATGGATTGCTGACGCGGGACGCGCCGTCTCTATAATCATTCAGTTTGTGCCAAACTGCCCGCGAACTTATGCCCCCTCAAGGGCACCCGTGCCTCGAGTAACACATTTGTGATGCAAAATCTTAATAGTACGCCTTATTATATATAAAGCACTAGTGAGAGTTAACACTGCAGGACCTCCAGGTTTTGAAAGGTGGATTTGCATAAGTTGGAGAATTTTATTAACTTTGCCGCGAGTTTGCCATATTGGCAGATTACGGATACAACTGATATACGACCAAGAACAAACGGCTGACAACAGCCGATGACCAATAAGATGAAAGAAGTTTCGACCAAAAAACTGTTAGATACCATTGTAGAGGGTATCCAAAACCGTAAGGGACACCACATCGTGATTGTGGATTTGCGCCGCCTGAAAGACGCGCCTGTGGACTATTTCGTGATTGCGGAGGGCAACTCGAACACCCAAGTGGTGGCGATTGCCGACGAGGTGGACGACCATGTGCGCACCACCACCCATGTGCACCCGCTGGCAACCGACGGGCGTGACAACGCCGAGTGGATTGCCATGGACTATGGCACGATATTTGTCCATATCATGCAGCGCGAGCCCCGTGCCTACTATGACATCGAGCACCTGTGGGCGGACGGCAAAGTGACAGAAATACCCGAAGAGTAATTCCTGACATTAACTATAGAAAACAAAAAGAGATGGCAAATCAACCCAACAACCCCCAGCAGCCGCAGAAGCCCAAACGGTCACGCCTGTCGTGGCTATACTATGTGGTGATGCTGACGCTGCTTGTGCTGCTGTTCTACCCGTTTGGCGGGCGCGGCGTGCAGAAAGACCTGAGTTACACCAAGTTCAAGGCATACATCGAGAACGATGCGGTGGCATCGCTCGTGGTGAGTGACGACAATACCGCCAAGGCGAAGATACGTCCGGAGAGTTACGCCCTCGTGTTCGGCAACCGCGAGGAGGGCGAGGACGTGCGCGGGGAACTGACAGCCCTTATCCCGTCGGTGGAGGAGTTCAGCAAATTCATGGACCAGGTGAACGACAACCGTCAGGCACAGGGTAAGGCGGCGATAGATGTAAGTTACACGAAATCACACGATTACTGGTATCTGATACTGGTGAACGTGTTGCCGCTGCTGCTGATAGTGATGTTCTTCGTGTGGATGAGCCGCGGTATCGGAGGCGGTGCCGGCGGTGCTGCCAACATCTTCGGTGTGGGCAAAGCCAAGGCACAGGTGATTGACAAAGACAAGAAAGACAAAGTGACATTCAAGGACGTGGCAGGTCTCGCGGGCGCGAAACAAGAGGTGGAGGAGGTAGTCTCCTTCCTCAAAGACCCGAAGAAATACACCGACCTCGGCGGCAAGATACCCAAGGGTGTGCTGCTGGTAGGCCCTCCTGGGACGGGTAAGACGCTGCTTGCCAAGGCGGTAGCGGGCGAGGCGAATGTGCCGTTCTTCTCGATGTCGGGCAGCGACTTCGTGGAGATGTTCGTGGGCGTAGGCGCCAGCCGTGTGCGCGACCTGTTCCGTCAGGCAAAAGAGAAAGCACCGGCTATCATCTTCATCGACGAGATAGACGCTGTGGGGCGTACCCGCGGGCGCAACTCGTTTGCCAGCGGAGGCAACGACGAGCGGGAATCGACGCTGAACCAGTTGCTTACGGAGATGGACGGTTTCGGCACGAACTCGGGTGTCATCATACTGGCAGCCACCAACCGTGCCGATGTATTGGACCCCGCACTGCTGCGTGCAGGGCGTTTCGACAGGCAGATACACGTGGAACTGCCTGATTTGCAGGAGCGCAAGGAGATATTCAATGTACACCTGAAGCCACTGAAGTTGGACGACACGGTGGATGTTAACTTCCTTGCCAAGCAGACCCCCGGTTTTTCGGGTGCGGACATCGCCAACGTGTGCAACGAGTCGGCACTGATTGCCGCGCGCAACAGCCACAAGAAAGTGGGAAAACAGGACTTCATGGACGCTGTGGACCGCATCATAGGCGGTTTGGAGCGCAAGAACAAGATAATGACCGATGAGGAGAAACGCTCGGTGGCCTACCACGAGGCGGGGCATGCCACTATATCGTGGCTGCTGCGGTACGGCAACCCGTTGGTGAAAGTAACCATCGTGCCACGCGGTGTGGCACTCGGGGCGGCATGGTACCTGCCCGAGGAACGGCAACTGACCAACCGCGAGCATATCCTCGACGACCTCTGCTCGCTGCTGGGCGGACGTGCTGCCGAGGAGGTGTTCCTGCACCAGACTTCGACGGGGGCACTCAACGACCTCGAGCGTGCCACCAAGCAGGCGTATGCCATGGTGGCATACTACGGTATGTCCGACAAACTGAAGAATGTCAGTTTCTATGACTCCACGGGGCGTTACGACTACGGTTTCACCAAGCCCTATTCGGAGAAGACGGCTGAACTGATTGACGAGGAGACATCGGCAATCATTGCCGCGCAGATGGAGCGTGCCAAGCAGATTCTGCAAGAGCATGCCGAGGGGCACAACCGCATCGCGCAACTGCTGATAGAGCACGAGGTCATCACCTCGGAGGATGTGGCTGCTATTCTCGGTCCGCGCCCGTGGAAAAGCCGCGAGGACGAGATAATCGAAGCCAACGAGGCTATGCAGGAGGCGGAAAAGAAAGCCGAAGAGGCTGCCCCGAAAGAGGAAGACAAGACTGCAGAACCGGCACCTGATAATCAGGACAATACAGAGAAAATGACAAAATAATGCATTTTTCTGCTCGAAAAGTGTAGTTTTGTGCCTTTTTTTGCGTCTAATATATAGAGACCTGTGTTTTGGGGGAGTAAAGAATAAGGAGTAAGGAATAAGGACGAATAAGAAAGAGCATAGGACGCAGGACAATAATAAGGAACAAGGGATAGCAATTAACAAACAAATATTTTATGAAGAAACTCATTCTTAGCACATTAGTGCTGGCGTTGGGCTTGACCGCCACAGCGCAACAACCGCAGCCGCTGCCTATTGACTCGGCTGTACGTGTAGGGCACCTTGACAACGGGCTGACCTACTACATCCGCCACAACGAGTACCCCAAACAGCGTGCGGAGTTCCATATCGCACAGGCAGTGGGTGCTATCCTCGAGGAGGACAACCAGAACGGTCTGGCACACTTCCTCGAGCACATGGCTTTCAACGGCACCGAACACTTCCCCGGCAAGGGCATCATCGAGTACTTCGAGTCTATCGGCGTGAACTTCGGTGGCAACATCAACGCTTACACTTCGTTGGACGAGACCGTCTATCGTCTCTCCGACGTGCCTACCTACCGCGAGGGGATTATCGACTCCGCCTTGCTTGTGATGCACGACTGGGCTTGCGGTCTGTCGCTTCTGCCCGAAGAGATTGACGCAGAGCGTGGTGTGATACGCGAGGAGTGGCGCACGGGTGCCGATGCCAACCGCCGTATGTGGAAGGCTATCAACCCGCTCAAGTTCCCCAACAGCCAGTATGCAAAGCGCGATGTGATTGGTGACACCGCTGTCATCAACAACTTTGCTTACGATGCACTCCGCTCCTACTACCACAAGTGGTATGGTCCTGACAACCAGGCCATTGTCGTGGTAGGTGATATTGACGTGGACGCTATCGAGGCGAAGATTAAAGCCCTGTGGGCTGACGTGCCTGCCCGTGAGAACCGTGGTGAGCGTCCGCTCTACTCGGTGGACGACAACAAGGAGCCTATCGTGGCTATCGTTACCGACAAAGAGGGGCAATACACCCGCATCGAGTTGGACTACAAGAAAGCCAAACTGCCTGAGGCACTGCGCGGTACCGATGTGGATTATACGCTCTCGATGGCGCAAAACCTCATCTGCGGTATGCTCAACAACCGCCTGCAGGACTTGGCTGTTGACCCCAACGCGTCGTTTGTAGGCGCAGGCTCCTACTACACCGAGTTGGTGAAGGAGAAAGATGCTTTTGTGGCTATCTATGTGGCTAAGGATGGTCAGGAGACGCAGGCATACAAAGATCTGCTCACCCAGATGGAGAAGATGCACCGCTACGGCTTCACCCAGTCGGAACTCGACCGTGTGTGGACCGAGATGGAGTCGTCCTACGAGAAGCAGTACAACGAGCGCAACTCGGTACGCAACATCACCTACACCCGCGAATATATCCGTAACTTCTTGGACGATGAAGTCATCCCTGGCATCGAATGGGAGAACAAGACCCTGCCTATGCTGCGCCAGATGATTACCCTCGATATGCTCAACCAGATGGCAAAGTCCTTCATTACCGACGAGAACCTGATTATTGCCATCACCGCACCCGAGAAAGAGAGCGTGAACCTGCCTACCGAACAGCAGATACGCGACCTTCTGGCTGAGTCGAAGGAGTGGAAAATCGCTGAGCCTGTAGAGGAGGCTATCCGCACCACCTTGGTGGAGAAGGCACCCAAAGCAGGCAAAATCAAGAGGACGGCTTACAACGAGGCACTTGGCACCACCGAGTGGACACTCTCCAATGGTGTGCGCGTCATCCTCAAACCGACCACCTTCAAGCAGGACGAGATACTGATGTCGGCTCGCTCGTTTGGTGGTACCTCCACCGTGGCAGATGTCAACGACCTGCCATCCGCACAGTTTGCAACGGAAATCATTGAGTTCTGCGGTATCGGCGACTTCAGCCTGACCGAGTTGCAGAAAGCCCTTACAGGCAAGTATGTGAGCGTCAGTCCGTCTATCTCGGGTACCACCGACGCTATGAGCGGCAGTTCCAACATCAAGGACCTCGAGACCATGCTCCAACTCAACTACCTCTACTTCACGGCTCCCCGCCGCGACGAGAAGGCATTCGAGGCACTCAAAGGCATCATGGCTACCCAACTCAAGAACAAAGAGGCGAACCCCAAATACGCATGGAGTGATTCTATCCAGATGATGGCTACCAACAACTCGCCGCGTACTATCCTTCAGGACGAGAAGATGCTCGCGGCTGTGGACATGGACAAGGCGATTGCGTTCTACAAGCAGCGCTTTGCCAACCCTGCCGACTTCACGTTCTTCTTCACGGGCAACATCGACCCCGCCGACCCTGCTTTCCAAAAGATGGTATGCACATGGATTGGCGGCATGAAGACCACCAAGAAGAAAGACTCGTTTGTGGACAACAACGTGCGTGTCACCCCTGGTATCCAGAAGAACTACTTCACCCGCGAGATGCACACCCATACGGCGTCCAACTTCATCCAGTACACCTCCTATGATATTCCTTATACCATGGAGAATATGCTCAACGTGCGCATGATAGGCCGTATCCTCAGCACCCGCTACTTGGAGACTATCCGTGAGCGCGAGGGTGGTTCGTATGGTGTAGGTGTGGCAGGTCGTATGTACCGCAATCCTGTGGCTGAGACCGAGTTGCTTATGCAGTTCGACACCGACCCCGAGAAGCAGGAGAAACTGATGGGTATCATCCACGAAGAGGTGCAGACCATCATCGACAACGGTCCGTTGGCAACCGACCTCGGCAAGGAGAAGGAGTCCATGCTCAAGGACTACGACGAGAACCTCGAGAAGAACGGCTATTGGCTCAACACCATTCTGTATAGTTACTACACCTATGGTGAGAACTACCTGACTGGGTACCCCGAGGCAGTACGTGCCCTGTCGGCAGAGTCCGTACAGGCAATGCTGCGCAAACTCGTCAGCGCAGGCAATATGTTCGAGGTAGTCATGCTGCCCGAATAAAGCCACGGATACACACAAATAACCTGCCAATATACATTGGTATATACCCCAAGGGGCTGCCTGACACGTTTAGGCAGCCCCTTTTTCATGTGTGTTTTAGAAAGTTAACGTGTTTGCGAATAAGACTTTTGGGGACGATGCGGCTCGCGTCGTTATTCGCCCTGCGGGCGGAAGGTACTTCTACATCATTAAAAACTCATTTTAACTCCTCCCCCCTTGAAGGGGGAGTCAGAGGAGGTCTTGATGTCATCGGGTTAAGTGTATGAGATTAGTATGTGGTTAGTATGTGATTAGTATGTGATTCCGCCGACCTTGTCGTAAGGATACCGTGAGGATGTCGTACTTATTCCTCCCCTGTCTGCCCTTTTATCAGATGCTTTATCTCACTCAGCGCAAACCCTCGTTGCATGCAGAAGCGCATCACTTGCTCGGGACTGCCTTTTTTCTTCTGTATCACTTTCTCCAATACACGAAAATACTCGGTTTCATCGATGTCTTCCAATGCTGCGGCTATGCACGCACTCGGCAGACGCTTGGCTTGCAGTGCCGCCCGCATCTTCACGCGTCCCCAACCTTGGTACAGCAGTTTGTCGTGAACAAATGCCCTGCAATAGCGCGCCTCATCGATGTATTTTCCCTCAATCAGACGCTCTGTCACCTGCTCTGCCTGTACTCTTGTCGCGCCCCATACGCGCATCTTCTCCATGATTTCCGATGTGCAGTGTTCTGCCTGAGCACAATATGCCTCGGCCTTACTCTGCAATTCTGCCATAGACCATTCGCGCTTTTCCATATATATCCTGTCTTAGTTGCACATCATTATATCCTAATCCCGACAGCAAATCGCACATTTCATCGCCGTATACCTCGTTTATTTCGAAGAAAAGGTGCCGTCCTTTCCGTATCTCGGCTATCTTTCGATAGAACCGTAGCGGGTCATTGTCGGGCACGAACAGAGCACTTGCAGGCTCATAGTCCAATACCCGCCTGTCCATCGACCTGCGTTCATGCTCACAGATATATGGGGGATTGCTCACAATAATGTCAAAATCCCCGATTTCATCGGTCAGTATGTCCTTTTGTTGCCATTCCACTGCCGCGTGGTTACGCACACCATTCTCTTGTGCCACCGCCAGTGCATCCTTACTCACATCTATCCCTGCCACATGCCACTCGGGGCGATGCCGTTTCAAGGCTATCGCGATACATCCGCTACCCGTACCTATATCCGCTACTTTCAACACGGGAGAACCCGATGAAATCATGCTTTTTTGCATAGGAAACATCTCCAATACCCACTCCGCCAACTCTGCTGTCTCGGGGCGTGGAATGAGTGTCGCAGGGGTTACTTTGAGGTCTAAACCCATCCACTCGGTATGCCCGAACACATACTGCACAGGCTCATGCTGACGCAGTTTGTGCAATATGATT
Source organism: uncultured Bacteroidales bacterium (assembly GCA_934692905.1). Classification (GTDB taxonomy): domain Bacteria; phylum Bacteroidota; class Bacteroidia; order Bacteroidales; family Paludibacteraceae; genus Colicola. Next base: position 60,789 of record CAKUUM010000004.1, on the reverse strand, counting down.
TCCAAATCCGGTATATTTTCAGTATCTTTGCAACGTGTAAGCAGTTCCGTGCGGCTCTGTCCCGTAGCCTCTTCCGCTACCCACCATGCCAAGTCGCGCAGTTCATGCTCGTCATAGCAGCCCCGTAGGGCTGCTTCGATATATGTAATCAGAGGAATCATGTTGCAAAGATACTGTTTTTTTTCGATGTATGGAAACCAACGATAGCAAATACATGCACCGCTGCCTGCAACTCGCGCGGCTCGGTGAGTATTATGTAGCACCCAATCCCATGGTGGGTGCCGTCCTTGTATGCCGGCAAGGCGACAACGAGTTCATAGTGGGCGAAGGCTGGCACCGTCAGTATGGCGGACCTCATGCCGAAGTCAATTGTTTCCTCGACGCGGAGAGCCGCAGGCATAATGCTGATTGGACAATGCACGACTGCACGCTCTACGTCAGTCTTGAGCCCTGCAGCCACTATGGCAAGACTCCCCCTTGCGCCAACTTGATAGTGGAAAAAGGCGTCAAACGCGTGGTGGTAGGCTGTACGGACCCCAACCCCAAGGTGGCAGGACGCGGTATTCAGATACTCCGTGATGCGGGCATCGAGGTCACGGTCGGTGTACTTGCCGCAGAGTGCCGCGAACTCAACAAGCGTTTCATGTGTCTGCAAGAGAAGCATCGCCCTTACATCACGTTGAAATGGGCGGAAACTGCAGATGGTTATCTCGACCGCGTGCGCACAAGCGGCACTCCCGTAGTCATATCCACACCGCTTACCAAGCAACTCGTTCACCAACAGCGTGCCGAGAATATGGCTATCATGGTCGGTACGCGCACCGCCCTTCTTGATAATCCTGGCCTGCGTACAACCCGATGGAATGGGCGCAATCCGATACGTATCGTGCTGGATAGGCACCACCTGCTGCCACCCGATGCCAAATTGTTCTCACCCGATGCCGAGACAATCGTTTATAGTGATTGCACCGACTGGCAGTATATTCTCAGCGACCTTGCCTCGCGTAATATACATTCCGTGTTGGTGGAAGGCGGAGCCACCCTGCTCCGCTATATCATCAGCACAGGCATTTATGACGAAGTGCACATAGAGATAAGCAACCGCAAATTGGCAGATACGCCCGATTTCAACGGCGTCAAAGCACCGGATATGAACATTCACTCTGTGCCAAAAATGATAGATAATCACATTATTTGTGTCGAAAAGTTTGCATAAGTGCAATCTTTTTAGTACTTTTGCCACGCTGAAGCAATCCCTATTGCCTATGCGAAATAGTTATTAACCTCTTATACCACAACCTCATGAAGAATCTCACTGTATCGACTCGTGCACAGAAGATGCCGATGTCACCGATTCGTAAGTTGGCGAAGTACGCCGACATGGCTAAGCGCAATGGTACCAAAATCTACCACTTGAATATCGGGCAACCGGATATTCACACTCCCGAGTGCGCTTTGGAGGCTATACACAACTACCATCAGGACATTCTTTCCTATTCGCCGTCGCAGGGCGACCAGTCCTTGCGCACCAAGATGGTAGGCTACTATGCTGATTACGGCATTGACCTTTCACCCGATGAAATCATCATCACGGCAGGTGGCTCCGAGGCTATCATGTTTGCCTATATGGCATGCCTCAACCCAGGCGATGAAATCATTGTTACCGACCCCAGTTATGCCAACTATATGGCGTTTGCTATCTCGTGCGGTGCCATAGTGAAGCCGGTCAAGACACGTATCGAAGACGGATTCAAACTGCCCTCTGTAGAAGAGTTTGAGAAGCAAATCACCCACCGTACGCGGGCTATCCTTATATGCAACCCCAACAATCCTACAGGGTATCTCTACACCCGTCAGGAGATGTGCCAACTCCGTGACCTTGTCAAGAAGTATAATCTCTATCTGCTTTCCGACGAGGTGTATCGTGAGTTTATCTACACCAAGCGACCTTATATATCGGCTTTCCACCTCGATGGAATCGAGGAAAATGTGGTGCTTATTGACTCTGTCAGCAAGCGGTACTCCGAGTGTGGTATCCGTATCGGTGCCTTGATTACCAAGAACAAAGAAGTGCACAACGCAGTCCTCAAGTTCTGTCAGGCGCGCCTCTCGCCCCCTTCTCTGGGACAGGTAATTGCCGAGGCTTCGCTCTCTACTCCGCACGAGTATATGGAGCAGGTGTACGACGAGTATCTGTCACGCCGTAACTTCCTGATTGACCAACTTAACCAAATCTCGGGTGTCTTTGCCCCTACCCCTATGGGTGCCTTCTATGTGATGGTGCATTTGCCTGTGGACGACACCGACAAGTTCTGCAAGTGGTGTCTCACCGACTTCCAATATGAAGGGCAGACCATTATGATGGCTCCGGGTAGCGGTTTCTACTATGATTCCGAAGACGGACGCCAGCAAGTCCGTATGGCGTATATCCTCAACCGTGAGGAACTGGCAAAGGCTGTCAAGGTGCTCCGCAAAGCATTGGAGACATACAACCAGTTGCAGGAACCCTCTGCCGAACCTGCTAAGTAAGCACAGGCAATTTGTCTAATCCGTATATTGACTATCCAACCACAGCCAGGTAGTATTACTGGTGCGGTCGAGGTAGTCAATATATGCTTTTACGGTAGCCGCCTTTCCCGGCAAGCGGAATGGTTCCGTATAGCATTGCCACTCGCCGTTATCCACTTGGTAGTATATCTCGCCGCCCTGCATCACCTTGTTCATGGTTATCTGCAAGGTGCCGTCTTGCTTCTGCTCGGCATGAATGCCCGGTTGCTGTATGTGGAAGTTGTGCCCCGCATTGTGCAGGCGTGGGATGAGAGTCTCATATACAAGGGTGTTGTATTGGCTGATATTCAAGTGGCTACGGGTATTCCATGCGCGCTCCGAGAGACCGAATATCTTGGGATACAACTGCCACTCCGCTTGGGCAAACGAGCGTATCACCTCCGCCCATAGTTGTGCGCTCATACCTATCACATTCGGGTGCTGCAAGGGTTGCCAGTCGAAAGCGCGGTACTCGTCGGTGTATCCGCCCCAGTTAAGCCCTTTCTCCTCGTGGTGGTTGCAATAGGCAAGGTCAAAGTACAGGTGGTTTGCCGCTGCCAGTACCACAGGGTAGCCTGCTTCTGCCAGTTCCAGTGGCTTCGCCTCGCCGTTGTGCCACGAATAGCATATAGCACGTGTCTCAGGCGGACAGAAATGCCCTATCTCCTCCCAGCCTGCGGGCTGCAGATGGTGCCGCTCCAATATAGCCAGCACTTGGTCAATAAATGCCTGATGCTCCTCGTGCGTCAAGGCACCCGTCGGCACCTCATCGCCGCCGATATTGAAGACGGTCAGCGGACAGCCTGCTTCCTCGTGCATCTGCACTATCTCGGTAATCACGCGGTCCACGAACTCAATGGCATAAGGATTGGAGACGGCAATCACGTTGTCGGTGTAGTTCTGCGCCGAGAGGTAACGACGCGCCTCCAATGTGCTGTCGGTCAGCAGTCCATGCATGGCTTTCTTGCACGCACGCATGTGTCCGGGCATGTCTATCTCGGGTATGACACGTATGCAACGCTCCTGTGCATAGCGCAGCAAATCTATGTATTGGGTGCGTGTCAGGTACCCATTGGCTGTGGAATGTGCGTCCGTATAATCCCACCCGCCGCAGTACATCGACAGCAGGCACTCCGTCTCTGTAGTGGTGTAACCCCGACGGGATGCCACTTTGGTCAGTTCGGGCAGCCCGGGTATCTCCAATCGCCATGCCTCATCGTCCGAAAGGTGCAGGTGCAGGACGTTCAGTTTCTGCTGTGCCATCACGTCTATCACGCGTTTGACAGAGTCGGCGGGATAGTAGTTGCGCACGATGTCAAGCATCACCCCACGGTGGTGCAAGTCGGGGTAGTCGGTGATGACGGCACAAGGCGCCTGTTCACCCAACTGCGCCAAGGTCTGACGGGCATAGAAGACGCCCGCATCGTCACCTGCCTCTATATATATGGTGTCGGCTGTCAGGCGGAGCGTGTAGCCTTCTGGCACCATATTCGCATCAGTACGCACCTGCACTTCCGCATGGGCTATATTGCATGTACCTTGCTGATATACAACGCTTTTAGGTTGAGGTAATAAGGGCAGTATCTCTTGTTCGCCTTGTTCATTTTCAAATTTACAAATTGCCTCATTGTACTTGAATACGTACTCCCCGTCGGCGTAAGGCGTTTTCTCCCACGTCTCTATGCCGCGCATCATCTGTTCGCGGCGTGTGAAAGGCTCATACGTACACGGGATAGACACGGGCTGTTCGTCGTCCCGCACCAAGAAAAATCCCTCGGGCACAGAGGTCTGGCGTATCACGTTGCCGCGGTAGCGCAGACAATAGGTGCGGCTCTCGTTGGGCTGCAAGGGAGTGAAGGCTGCGGTAGGTACGATAGAATGGTAACTCGCCTGTATCTCTGTCTCGAGAAGTGCACCTGCGATAGTACCCTCCCGCAAAGGCTGTTCGTCCGCCGTCATCGTGAGCGGGTGAACAGACATATAATCGAAATAGAGCGTCCAACCCTCGTTCGTCAAGGGCTTGCTTGAGGTATTGGTGATGGTCAGGTACATCTCGCACACGCCCGGGCGTATGTCGTTGGCGCCCATCTCCCAATGCAGTGACATGGGTGCCTGTTGATTACTACAACCCCAGAGCAATGCTGTGCCTGCTATGGCAAAGGTTGTGCCTACGCACGTGCGTAGGCGGGATAGAATGTGGTGTAAACGTGCCGCAATGTGGCGGCATACCGAGGTAGTAGAATGTTGTTTCATGGTGATACGGTTGCTTTTGTTGATAGTAATTTACGTTATGAAAACGCCGCAAAGTTACACAAAAACAAACAAATATACAAGAAAAAAGCGATATTTACTTGCATACATAGACAAAAAGCAGTACCTTTGCCGTCGCAAGGGTATTAGAACTGCAAGACGGGTTCAAATAAACGACCCTTTATTTGATACTATGAAAATGTGATAAAGTGGGGAGATTGGGACAATAAGCATAGGCAACAATTATTAACTTATAAATCTGTAATGTTATGAAGAAAATTTCACTTCTTTTGGCTGCTTTGGTCATGACCGCGGCAGCAGGACTGAACACCATCAGCGCACAGCGCGTATGGGCTTACGAGCTAAGTTTATCACAGGAAAATGCGTCTTACACGTTCACCTTCAAGGCTGTGGCAGATGCTACAGAGGCAAATCTTGTGTTCACTAATGCCGAAAGTGGTGCAGAAGTGGGCAAAGTAGCCATCAAAGATGTCAAAAAAGGCGACAACAAAATCACTCTGACCGATGAGCAGATCCCCGGTGCCAATGTTACCCTCAATTGGGCTGTGGAATTGAAAGGTGCTGCTATTGAGGCACTGACGGAAGTAACAAATGCTGAGACTGATGTTTATAAATTCTACCTGCCGCAAGATGTAGTGGCTATCAACAATACCGAGTCTGTAGATTTCGGTGTGTTCCTCGTTTTGCAGGCTACAAACGGTGCAAAAGATGGTGGTTCGCAATGGACCAAGTCGCAAAAGGCCGGCGTATTTGCATTTGATGCTCTGTTAGGTTGTGTCAATATGGATACTGCTGGTATTTTGCCTGCCAACGTAACCATTGGAAAACGTATGGAGATGCACCGTATGGCAGTAGACAGCAAGGACAATGTGTATATTGCGCGCAATTTGGCTCCAACTGCTGTTTGGAAATTCGGGGCTTCTGATGAAGAGGCTGTAAACGTGGTTGCAGGTATTGAAGAGATAACATTGGCTAACTCTATTTGCATTGATGAGAATGATGTGCTGTACGTGATGGAGAATGCCAATACGGAAACGGGTGGTACCATCTATAAGATAGAGAACGGCAAGGCTACGAAGATAATCCAAAGTACCGTTTGGGCGCATGCGGACAACTCGATGGCTTCCGATGGTCGCGGTGGTCTGTGGGTGGCACAACATCGTTGGGGAATTGATAAATACAATCTCCTCACCCACATCAATGCCAAAGGCGAGATCGACTATGCGGTGAATGGCAGTGCTGATGATGCTATTAAGGCAATGTTTGTGTTTAATGAGAAAATTAACGCTTCGTATCGTGGTCAGATGGCATACGATACCCGACATGATGTATTGGGCTTTGGTGGACAGACAGTAGTGACCACTTTCAATGTAACCTACGATGCTACAACAGGTGTTCCTACTTTGACTAAAGGCGTTCAAACTCCTGCTATGGGTACGAATATAGACGGTGTCGCTTTTGATTATGCCGGCGATTTGTTAGTTGTTTCGGCTTCCGTTGAGCGTCTGTACAAATACGCAATGCCTACTACGGATAATAGTATCGTTGTGCCTGCACAAAAGTCGCAGACGATTGTGAAGAACACGGGTACATTCGTTGACAACACAGAGGTGGCTATGCCGCAAGTGCAGAAAGTGGTTCGCAACGGACAAGTGTACGTGGTTCGCGATGGTGTGATGTACGATATGATGGGTAAAGTGGTAGAGTAAGAAAGAGATACAGAAATACAAACAGAGTCCTTGGCTGAGGACGGAAAAGGATAGCCGAGCAGAAATGCTTGGCTATCTTTTTGTTGCGGGGTGATGAGATTGTAGATATGTACTGACGACGCGAGCCGCACTGGCTCCAAAGCATCGTATGTCTTCATCCATGAAGAATGCTATCGGTATTGTTTTGACATTGTCGGCTTAATCACATACTAATCACATACTAATCACATACTAACCACATACTAATGTCATAGTCTTAACCCGATGTTGATACGATGACAAATCGACAAAAATACGATGATAAAAAGAGGAGGATATGAGGACTATTTGAGACAAGGAGAGAAAAAGATTAAAAGAAAAATGATAAAAATACGTAAAACAACGGGGATGTTTTGTGTAATTCACGGAAAAGCATTACCTTTGCAAAGTAGTATCAAATAAAGGGTCGTTTATTTGATACTGTTTGATATTTTGATATGAGGTACAGAGGGGGGGGCGAGATATAAGATAGGTCTGTTTGTAATGTGCATAGAATCAGCGGGATACCATCGAATAAACAAACAATAAAATACATAACTATGAAGAGATTATCGGCTTTATTGTCAGTGGCGTGTGCAATGATAGTGCTTGCGCCTGTTGGTTTTGCTGCCAGTCCGAAGCGTGAGATGCGGGCGACATGGCTGACATCTGTGGCGAATATCGACTGGCCCAAGGCAGGTACGGTAGGTATAGATGCACAGAAGAAAGACCTGGTGCGTATGCTGGATTCGATACAATCGATGAATATGAATACGGTGTTCTTCCATATCCGTCCTGCATGTGACGCGCTGTACAAGTCGAGTTATGAGCCGTGGTCGAGTTACCTCAACCACGGGCGCGGGGTGGACCCCGGATATGACCCGTTGCAGTTTTGTATAGAGGAGTGCCACAAGCGCGGGTTGAGTTGCCATGGTTGGATAAACCCCTACCGCTACGGCTCGCGAGGCAGTTATGACTGGACGGGGAACAACGATACCACCCGACTGAACTACAAACATTCGCACCCCGAATGGTTGTTATGGTACAAGAGCGACATCATCCTTGACCCCGCGTTGCCCGAGGTAAGGCAGCAGATAAAGAACGTGGTGGGCGACATTATCGCACACTATGACATCGATGGCATACTGATGGACGACTATTTCTACCCCTACGGCGGCACGACCAATCAGGACTCGACCAGCGTGCGGACATTGAAGCCCGACGGCATCAGTGTGGACGACTGGCGCAGGCAGAACGTGAACAAGATGGTGAAGGATGTGTACGACACTATTCAGGCTGTAAAACCGTGGGTGACATTCGGCGTGTCGCCTTTCGGGATATGGACGACCAGTTACACCGTGGCAAAGCAGCGCGGATACACGCTGCCGAGCAACATCTCGGGCGGAAATATGTATCAGGAGATATATTGCGACCCCGTGGCATGGCTGGAAGAGGGGACGGTGGACTACCTGTCGCCGCAGTTGTACTGGAAGATAGGCGGCGGGCAGGACTACAAGACATTGAGCAAATGGTGGGGCGATATGTGCAACCGCTTCGGCAAGCACTTCTATTCGAGTATGGCGATATACAAATATCAGGACAATACGTTTAGCCTAAGCGAGATACAACAGCAGGCACAGTTGAACCGCACGGTGACGGACAATGCACCCGGGGCGGTGTTCTACCAGACAATGGGTTGGATATACGACAAGAAACTGCGCAAGGCATTCAAGGGCGAGGAGTTTCATTACCCCGCTTTGCCGCCTGCGATAAACTGGAAACCCGCACGCGAGCGCGCTATGGTGGAGAACCTGCAGCAGAACGGGCGCACGCTGACATGGACACATACGGACGATGATGTGCACTTTGCGGTGTATGCGGTGGCGAACAGTTTCCGCAACCGAGTAGGTGTGTATTCGTTGGGCGAGGCATTGCTCGGCGTGACATATGACAAGACATTCACGCTGCCCGAGGGCATGAACGAAAGCGGCTACAGGATTGCCGTGAGCGTGGTGGACAAATACAACAATGAGTATGCGCTGCGGATATTGGGCGAGGACAAGACGGAAGCCGTGAGTACTACGTTGGTAAGCCCGAATGACGGCGATGCGCGCAAGTTGCCGACGGTATTCCAATGGGCGTTTGTGCCGAAAGCGGACAGTTACGTGCTGCAGATAGCACGCGACGAGGCGATGACAGATATTGTGATGGCGCAAGAAGTGACGGGCACGTCTTTCTCAACAGATATGCGACTGAACCTGCAGCAACTGCCGCTGGGCACGTACTACTGGCGTGTGAAGACGCGCATACCCAACTCGGGCGACTGCTGGAGCGAGGTGCGCAAGGTGGAGTTCTCGACAGCGGATGCGGTGGAGAATATCGGCACGGACGACAGCCAATGGGCAAGCCGCAAGTGGATAGAGGACGGAGTGCTGAGGATAGAGCATGCGGGGAGAGTGTATGACGCACAAGGTAATGTGCTGAAAGACAGATAGTAAACAAAGATATTAACAATCCAATACCGAACAGTATGAGAAGATTTTTTACTCTTTTAGGGCTGGTGGCAGCGATGGTTGCCTTTGCCAAAACGAGCGTTACGATTCAGGACCAGAAGATGGTGGTGACACGTGACGGCGAGAGTTATGTGCTGACGCCTAACGGCGAGGATGCCAGTTATTTCTGGGCAAGCGTGTCGCCCGATGAGCAGCACCTGGTGTATGTTACGGCACGTTATGGCACGTTTGTGTGCGACATAGCCGGACAGCACGTGCAGTCGATGGGGCGTATGAATGCGCCGAAATGGATAGACAACCGCCATGTGGCAGGTATGCAGGAGTTCTATACGGGGCATGACGAGATAGACCATATCCGTTATATCGCCCGCAGTATAGACGGGCGCGACACCCGTGACCTCAGTACGGTGGAGCAGCAGGTGTTTGTGGAGGCGGAGAATGTGCGTCTGGCAGCCGAGAAGAAGCGTCAGGCAGTGCGTTTGGCAGCCCGCCGCGAGGCACAGCAAGAGGCAGGGCTGAAGGGCATAAAGATATATATCAACCCCGGGCACGGAGGACATGATGCCAACGACCGCAGTATATGGACGATACCTGTACCCGAGGTGTGGACCAACCCCAAAGGCTACTGGGAGAGCAACTCGAACCTTGTGAAGGGTTTGGCACTCCGTGATATGCTGGAGAAAGCGGGTGCGACGGTGATTATGTCGCGCACGACGAACAAGTCGGGTAACCGCGATGTGAGTTACTATCCGAATGCGACGGCAGAGGAGTTGGAGGAGTTGAGGAACGGTGATGACCGTGACCTGAGCGCGATTGCCGAGGAGGCGAATGCCAATAATGTGGACCACTTTATCTCGATTCACTCCAATGCGCTGAACTCGCAGACCAACTATTTGCTGATGCTGTATCACGGTAGAACCGGCGAACCGACCGTGGCACAGAGCGACCAGATGGCTGCCAGCAGCGGTGAGATACAGATAACCAACCCTCTGACCGTATGGACGAGTCCGAAACCTATCCTGCGCGGCGACTTGAGTTTCTATGGGGACGATATGGGATTGGGCGTGTTGCGTCCGCTGACAGTGCCAGGGTTCCTGAGCGAGGGGTCTTTCCATGACTATGCGCCCGAAACACACCGTCTGTGCAATGATGACTATTGCAAGTTGGAGGCACTGCGTATGTACCAGCACTTCCACAAGTGGTTCAAGCGCGAGTTGCCACAGACCGCTACAATCAGCGGTTGGGTGAAGTCAAGCAATGAGTTGGTGGATGTGCTCAACCAGCCGAAGTTTGTGTATGTGCCCAACAGCGATGACCAGTGGTTACCGTTGAATGGTGCAAAAGTGGAATTGTATAAGGGCGATACGAAGATTGCCGAGAAGACGACCGATGACTGGTACAATGGCGTGTTTGCGTTCTATGACTTGGAGCCTGGCGACTACCGCGTGGTGGCAAGCAAGGCTAAATACAGCACTTTGGAGACCAACGTGACCGTGAAGGCAGAGGAGATAGCCGGTGTGAAGATGCAACTGAAGAACATCCGTCTGCAGGCAGTGGACTATCCGTGTGCGGAGAGCGATGCAATGGCATTGGATAACTATGAGTTTGAGGCAGTGGGTGAGAAAGCAGTATGCCCTGCAGGCGTAACACGTGCGCTGTACCGCAATGGCAAGTGCTATATGCTGATTGGCGGTGTGGTGAAGTGCTACAACACGGATATGACAGGCGAGACCGCCCTGCCGATGCCCGAAGGGGTGGTGCTGAGCGATATAGGCTTCAGTGCTGACAACTACTTGATAGGCAAGGTGGCAGACAAGGGTACTTTCTATATGTGGGACGAGAAGATGGAGAACCCAACAGTATTGTTCGATTGCGACAACGTATGGGGTAACTCATTCGCTATCAGTGGTGCGGCATGGTGCAGCCAATATGTATTAGGCAGAGACAAAGCCGTCAGTGATATTCAGTATAATGCAGATGCCGAGGGTGATAAAGCCACGGTGACAACAAGGGAATTCAGTACGGACTACACCGGCAAGCAACTGACCATTGACCCGTTTGGCAAGGTTTGCGACATAGCGGGCGTTAGTTTCTTCTGCTATGCAGGGCACTACTATATGGCGCGTCCTGTGAGCGACGGCAAGGCAAAAGTCGGCTTCCGTCTGTATGACGTTACCGAGGGTATGGACAAGGCACAAGAAGTTAGCAACCAATACCCCGAGGCAGGTCTCGGCGAGGCTGAGGCAGCGTATATGAGTACGATGGCTTGGGTGGACGGCTATACCATTCATATCATCGTGCTGGCAGACGGCGAGGGTGTGCAGCACTTCCAGTCGTTGTCTTCGCCGGTAGCAAACATCTACGCGGGTGAGTTGGATTGCGACGGCACGAACTTCTATTTCCGCCTCAACGAGGACGCTTCCAATGTGAGCATCACCATCGAGAAAGACAACGAGATAGTGGATACCCACGTGATAGGTGCCTTAAGCAAGGGAGTACACAAGGTGGCTAATCCGTTCACAGGCAAGGTGTTCGACCACTACAGCATCACGGCTTCGACACGCGCTATTGCTTATCCTGCCAAAGTCAGCACCGATGACGAGGTGTTCCAGTTCTATGCTGCACGCGGTGTGGCTGTGGACAAGACGCCGTCCAGCCCGTATTTCGGACGGGTGTATGTCAGCAACTCGGTAGGCGGTCAGTGCTCCGAAGGTACGGCACCATCGTTCCGCAACTCGGAGATGGGTGTGTTCGTATTGGGCAACGACCTGACAGATGTTACCAACCAAGGCGGCAAGGCATATACAGGTGAGGTAGAGTGGGGCGAAAACGCAGCCGCATCTAACTATCAATTTGCGTTGGCACGTCCTACGGTAGCACCCAACGGCGATGTGTTTGTTCCCAGCACGTCCTTTGGCTCGGCGGGTGTGTATGTGATGAACCCTGCCAAGCCTGATAGTGCTTTCACGCCTGTCTTCAGCGGCAAGCGCAGCAAGTCCACGGGACAAATCAAGTCGGGCTCGAAGGTCATCACCAACCCCGTGATGAGTTGTGTGGTGCTCGGCACGGGCAAGGACGAAGTGCTCTACACCTACGACCGCGACAATAGTATGGGTACCGTTTATAGCAATATCAACCAGTACAATATCGGCGAGCAAGAGGCACTGCCTTGGACCACTACGCCGTCGGCAGTGTTCTTCAACGACCTCAACACGGGTTCGCACATGCAGAATGGTAGCGGTGAGTTGGCTTACGACCAGCGTGGCGGCTTCTTTATGAGCCAGTACCGCTACAACAGTAGTGCTGCCATTCCTGCTCTCATTCACGTGAACGCCAAGGGCGAGATAGACTTCAATATTGCCAACAACGGTATTGACGGTTCGCACCAAGGCGGTATGGGTATCAGCGCAGACGGCAATATGATTGCTATGGGTGCCGCTGCAGGTACCGTGAAGGTATGGGACGTAATCTACAACGAGACTACGGGTGCACCCTCACTCACCGAAAAGTGCATCATTGAGTGGGACACCAAGGGCAATACGATGGGCGTGGACTTTGATGCTGCAGGCAACCTGTACATCGTCTCCAACTCCAATGAGCGCTTGATGGTCTATGCCCTGCCTAACACCAACAACACCTACACAACACGCGTACCTGTACGCAGTGATATTTTCCCGATGGGGGTTGATGAGGTGAATGCAGACACCACACCCGCCATGCGCCAGGGCATCTACACCGTCACGGGGCAGTACCTGGGCACCGACGATAGCCGCCTGCCTGCAGGCATGTACATCATTAACGGCAAGAAAGTAATCAAATGAAACGATTAGCAACCATACTATTGGCATTGGCTACCCTCTGTGTAGCCAATGCTGCTACTATTACCGGCAAGGTCACTGACGGCGCAGGCGAACCCCTGATAGGTGTTAGTGTGCTGGTGGTAGGCACCACCACGGGTACCATCACTGATTTCGATGGTGCTTATGTCATAGAGGCGGCTGCCGATGCGCAACTGCGCTTCTCCTATATCGGCTACAACACCCTTACCGAATCCGTCAATCAGCGCACCGTTATCAATGTCACGTTGCGCGAGGACAACAAGATGCTCGACGAGGTGGTCGTAGTCGGCTACGACACCCAGCGCAAAGCCAACCTGACGGGTGCCGTGGGGTCTGTGAGCGTAGAAGACCAGTTGGAGGGACGTCCTATCGCCAACGTGGGTACGGGTCTGCAAGGTGCCGTTCCCGGTCTGACCATCACCCAGTCGTCAGGACGATTGGGCGACACGCCTAAGTTCCGTATCCGTGGTGCGGTCGGCACTCTGCTCAACGAGGGCAACGATGCCAGCCAGCCGCTTATCCTTGTGGACGGTGTGGAGATTAGCGACATATCTATGGTCAATGCCGATGATATTCAGGACATTTCCGTGCTGAAAGACGCGGCATCATCCAGTATCTACGGTACACGTGCTGCTTTTGGCGTGATACTGATTACCACCAAATCGGGTGCAGGTGCGCAGTCCAAGTTCACGGTCAACTACTCCAACAATTTCTCGTGGGCAACCCCGACGGCACTGCCCGAGGTGGCAAAGTCGTATATCGGTGCGGAGATGGCTCTTGAGGCACGTCAGCGTCGTACTCCGGGTACCACGGTCTTTGCCAACGCTTGCGGGTTGGTATGGGATGCCGAGGACATCGAGAATATGAAAGAGTGGAACCGTATGTACGGCAGCCAGAACCTCGGGCCCGAGATGGTGGAGGGGCGTGACTTTGTCATCAAGTCCGGCACCCCGCATTTCTACCGCGGTTGGAACGCTGCCGACGAGTATATCAAGGACTTCTCCTTCTCGCAGCAGCACAACCTCAGTTTCAGCGGCACGGCGGGCAAGACCAACTATTATATGGGTCTCAGTTATATGGGGCAAGGCGGTGTCGTGAAGGTCAACCCTGACCAATATGACCGTTACTCGGTGAATTTCTCCACAGACACCGAAATCAAGCCATGGCTTCATGTTCGCAGTAAGGCACTCTACACGCGTACCGACCTTGAGACGCCTTTCAACTACGGCACATCTAATTACGATGCTCTCTACTATCTATACCGTTGGCCTGCTATCATGCCTTACGGCACCTACGAGGGACACCCATTCCGCAACTCGGTCACTGAGACCGCTGCGGCGAATATGAACAGCAACATCAAGGACTATATGCGTATGTCCGTAGGGGCTACTTTCACGCTCGGCATACCCGACCTGACCCTCGACCTTGATTACACCTACAACCTTGACAACCAAAGCATCACCCAGCGCGGTGGCACTGTTGGCGGTTGGGATTTCTGGAGCGGCAGCATGCAATTGGTGGACAACTGGGCCGCCACTTCGCGCAACAAGATTGACAAGTATATCTACCAACGCAACTACCATGCGGGCAACGCCGTCCTTCGCTACAAACACACATGGAACGATGCCCACAGCTTCAATGTCTTTGCGGGTATGAATATCGAGTACAAGGAGGTGGACTACGTCAACGCCGAGAAGCGCGACCTCCTCGACCAGAACAAGGCGGAAATCTCCCTTGCCACGGGCGAGAACTTCATCTACGGCAACCACACCTCATGGGCAATCATGGGCTTCTTTGCGCGTGCCAACTATGCTTACCGCAACCGTTACCTCGTTGAGTTGAACGGACGTTTCGACGGTTCCTCGCGTTTCCCCGCCGACCAGCGTTGGGGCTTCTTCCCGTCTGCTTCACTCGGTTGGGTGGCAAGCGAGGAGAACTTCTGGGATGTCCTCAACCCGTGGTGGAGTTTCTTCAAGATTCGCGGCTCGTACGGTTCTATCGGCAACCAGGATATTGGCAACAACCGTTTCCGTGCCATCATGAGTTCCTACAACAGCGGCTGGATTGTCGGCTCCACCAACATGTTGACTTTCTCTCTGCCTACCGCCATTGCCGACGGTTTCACATGGGAGACCATTAAGACCATGAACCTTGGTATCGATACTCGTTTCTTCAACGACGACCTAGGTGTCAGTTTCGACCTCTATCGCCGTATCAACGACGGCATGGTAGTGGGCGGCACCGAAGTCCCGAGCACTTTCGGAGCCACCGCACCCTACGAGAACGCTGCCCAACTCACCACCAACGGTTGGGAACTCTCTCTCGACTACCACCACCGCTTCTCCAACGGATTGCGCCTCAACCTGACCGCCAACCTCTCCGACGCTCTTACCATCGTCACCAAGCACCCCCGCAAGAACACTTCCGTCCTCGATGGCAGCAACTACGAGGGCAAAATCTATGGTGAGATATGGGGCTTCACCACCGACCGCCTCTTCCAAGAGGACGATTTCAATGCCGACGGCACCCTCGTGGACGGCATCGCCTCGCAGTCCTACTTCGAGAAGATGAACGGCTACGGCTACAAGTACAGTCCCGGTGATGTCAAGTATATGGACCTCGACGGTGACGGTGAAATCACGTGGGGCGACAAGACCGCTGCCAACCCGGGCGATTGGCGTCGTATCGGCAACACCACTCCGCGCTATGAGTACAACTTCAAGATTGGTATCGACTGGTACGGCGTGGACCTCAACCTGCTCTTCCAAGGCGTCGGCTCGCGTCAATACTGGGCTACGGGCACTATGATGATACCCGGATGGAACTTCTCCGAGGGCACCTACTATGCCCACCAGACCGACTACTGGAAGCCCGACCACACCGATGCTTTCTATCCCCGTCTCACCGAGACCAACCAACCCGGGCAGTATTCGGCGGCAGCCTTCAACTTCCTCTGCCAGACGCGCTACCTCCTCGACATGAGTTACCTGCGTCTCAAGAACATCACCCTCGGTTACAGCCTGCCCGAAAAGGCACTCCGCAAGATGCACTTCTCCAAGTTCCGCATCTATTTCAGTGCCGAGAACGTATGTGAGTTCGACCATCTCGGCGACCTGCCCATCGACCCGGAGACCGACACCTCTACCGGCGACGGCGGAGCCATGGGATGGGGACGTATCTACCCCTTCACACGCCAACTCAGTTGTGGTCTCCAAATCTCGTTATAATATTATATACTAATGACTTATGAAGAATAATCATATAATCCTTTCGCTCCTCCTCGCCGCTTCTTCGCTGACGTTCACGGGCTGCGAAGACTTCCTCAATCAGCCTGCCTACGACGACTTCACCGATGCCGAGTTCTGGCAAAACGAGGACCAGACACGTACCTATATGTACGGCTTCTACACCTCTGTCTTCTCGGGCTATGGCACGGGCACATCCCACGGACCGTTCCTCATGGGGCAGACCAACAACGACGACTTTGCCTCCGACAAGCAGCAACTCAACCTCCGTCCCGAGGCAGTGCCTGTGTCCGACGGCTCGTGGTCGTTCTCCAATATCCGCAGGGCGAACTATGTGCTCGAGAATATCGACCGTATTGATGCCAACGCGGCTACCAAGAACCACTGGCGCGGGGTGGCACGTTTCTTCCGTGCCTGCTACTACAGCAACCTCACCTTCACCTACGGCGATGTGCCTTGGTTCGACCGTGTGCCTGTGGCGAGCAGCAAAAAGGAGGACATGGACTACCTCTACAAGGACCGCGACCCCCGTACCTACGTGGACGCGCGTATCCTCGAGGACTTCCGCTATGCCATGGATAGTGTCCGCGAGAACGATGGGGCGCAGCAAATCAACCGTTATGTGGTGGCAGCCATAGCATCCCGCTATCTGCTCCGCGAGGGTACGTTCCTCAAGTATCATAATATCGACCTCGACATGGCAGAGCAGTGCCTGGTTGCCGCACGCGATGCCGCCCTGCTCGTCATGAACTCGGGCAAATACTCCATTGCGCCCTCCTACAAGTCGCTGTTCGTCAGCGAGGACCTCGCCGACAATCCTGAAGTCATCATGTACCGTCACTACGAAGACGGCGTACTGGCGCACTCCACGCTCACGTACTCCTTCACCGAGGCGCAGGCGGGTCTCAGCAAATCCCTCGCCGAGTCTTTCCTCACCGCCGACGGACTGCCTCTTGGTGTAAAGGACCCCTTCTTTATTCCGAAAACAGAAGCAGAGTTCTTTAATAACCGTGACCCGCGTCTCACTATGTGTATCCGTCCTCATTTTTATCTGAAAGGTACGGATACAAAGCCATTTAACTATGCGCTCACAGGCTATTCATGGAATAAGTTTATGGATGATGACCGTGCTTCCACTCCTGAAGCCACATGGTCAGGTTCGAAGAATGTCACCGACGCACCTTGTTTGCGTTACGCAGAAGTCTTGCTCAATTACGCAGAAGCGGCTTACGAACTTCATCTGATTAATGCATCTTATCCGTTCTCAAACACAGAACTTGACCGTTCCATCAACATGATTCGTGCTCGTGCTGATGTTAATCTACCTGCCCTGCAAGTGGTTGCCGGCAATCAGCCTGCGGTGAATGGAATAACATATATCGACCCCAAATATACAGAGTTGGAGTACAATCCTCAATACTACCCTGGCGACCGGACAAAGGATGGGGGACCGATAGATGCTATCCTTTGGGAAATCCGTCGTGAACGCCGTGTGGAGTTGTGTATGGAAGGCTTCCGCCTCAACGACCTGAAGCGTTGGTATCGGTTAGGCTATCTCTACAATGGCTGTAATCCCGACATACGCTATGGTGCGTATATCAACAAGGATAACTACCAAGGTATTGACCCTGAAATAGTGCTCGTAAAGGCGGATGCGGACAATATGGCTACAGCCACGGCAGATGCAACGATCAAGGAAGGTTATATTCTTCGTAATACGGAGGGTGCACGTGAAATGCCTGTCGCACGCAACTATGTCAATCCCGTGCCGTCAGGTCAAATCACCCTCTACAAAAACAAGGGCTACACCCTCACCCAAACCAAGGAGTGGCAGTAGCCCCCTAATGACTCCCTATATACCCCCGATAAGGTCTCGAC
This sequence comes from uncultured Bacteroidales bacterium, assembly GCA_934692905.1. GTDB lineage: Bacteria > Bacteroidota > Bacteroidia > Bacteroidales > Paludibacteraceae > Colicola. The sequence goes on along the minus strand of CAKUUM010000004.1, from coordinate 42,769 downwards.
AAAAAATTGAGACTTTATTGGGAGGATAGCAATACGACATCAAGGTGTCATACTCTGTTTTTAATGGGCTTTAATGGAGAATAATTGACGACTGATTAACGGCAATTAATGGAGGCTTATGACTTACGCGGCAATTAGCGGAGCCCGTCCTTGGATGTTATCGTTTATTAATCGATTCAAACAGCAAGGGATAGGCAACCCATACGCAAGGGATAGGCAACGGATAAACCATTCATAAACGAGTAATTATTATAAAATATAAACAGCCAATGCGGAGCAAAATTAATGGTTAATTACACGGTAATTATATGTTTATGGAGAAAATTAACGGTCAATTACACGGCTATTAACGGAGAATTTTAATGGGTCTGCATGGCTTTAATGGAGCAAAATTCGTGGTTAATTATACGGTAATTACATGTTCCTTGTTTTTGCAGGCAATGAATGTTTTGGTTACCACCATCGCAAATTATTAGTTGTTAAATGTATATGAAACGTAATCTTTTCTTTTCGTGCATCGCCCTTATCGGGTTGTTATGCACACCCGGGTGCAAAGGCCCGGAGAATGGCAACAATGACACCGTCGAGGCGCTCATCAAGTCCATTTCTATCAAGAACTCCACCTACACCGGCACGGTGGACAACAACGCTTACACCGTCACTTTCGACAACGTGGCAGCCGAGACCGATGTCAACGCTATCCAGTTCAACGCCAAACTCTCGCTGGGTGCCAAACTCGACCAGGACACCTACGACTTCACCCTCAACACCTCCGAGGACGGCAAGCAACTCAAGCAGGACGTGAAGGTCATCAACGGTACCAAAGAGCAGGTCTATGAGGTCTTTATCAATCTCAGTGACCCGACCTCTGACCCCCAACTCGACAAACTCGTTATGAAGTCCCGCGGCGGCACCGAGTACACAGCCCAAGTGGTGGACGGCGTACTCGCGCTCGGTATGCCCGATGAGGCAGAGGCTATCCTCTCGTCTATCACGCTTATCCCTGCACGTGCCACCTACCAATTCACCGAGATGAAAGACAATGTCCTCACCGCAGCCAACCCGGGCAAACTCGTTATCGAGTTTATGGGGCGCAAGACGGAGATGGAAATCACCTTCAAGAGCGGACCTACCCCGGGCGTTGATTTCACCCAAGCCGTCGTACACGACTTCTCTGTTGCTACGGGCAACACTCCTGCCTATTTCGCAGGCGAGCAGGTACGTGGTAGCGACTTCGATGGTGAACACGTGCTCATCGTATCCCGTGAAGGAGCAGAGACTCCCACACCGCGCCTGTTGAAGGTGGCTGACCTTCTCGCCAACAACGCAAGCGCTCCGATTATGCTCAACGTAGAGGGCGTAACGGGCGGTACACACGTTGTCAGTGCCGGTCGTCTCTCTCACGGACACATCTATATCTGCAACCTTGTAGCACCAGTCAGTGCTGCTTCTCCGTTGAAAGTATATCACTATGCATCCCCGACTGCTATGCCCGATGTATGGTCATGGGATGGCGTGCTCAGCATCAACGGCAACGACACCACCAAATACACGGGACGCCTGGGTGACAATATGTCTATCAACCTCGACGAGAGTGGTAACGGATACGCCTTCTTCTGCAAGCAGGAGCCAGGCGACAAGATTTACCGATTCACGGTAACCAACTTCACCACCTTCTCCGACCCTTACGAAATCAGTCTCGAAGATGTATGCTCCTACTACGGTTATGTTAATCAAGTGGACCCGGGCAAATACCTGTTCACCAGTACGTATGTGCCGTTTGTCCGCCTTATGGATGCCAATGGTACCAAACTCATTGACGATGTGGAGTTCGATTTCACCGAAGCGGACGCACGCCCCAATCACGGAGTGGACCCGCGCATCATCAACTACAATCGCGGACGTTATCTGATGTTCACTGTAGCCAACTCGCAACCGATGCACTACAATTTCGGTCCTGTTCTCTACATCATGGACATCACCGACGGTGTGGACAACCAAGCCGCATTGGTCAAGTTGTCAGAGGCTATCAACAACAGCACGGAGGAGAACCCATGGGAGCCTACGTATGGCTACTTCCTTGACTCAGAGGGTAAGACTACGGCATCGGCTTGCTCCGCTCAGTGCAATGCAGCCGAAGTGGATGGCAAGTTAGTGGTTTACACGGCCGCTGTCAATGCCGGCTTTGCACTCATCGAATTCCCCAAAGCCCAATAAGTATATTGGTGAGTAACCGCATAAGTATCACAAGAGGCTATCTAACGAACTTAGGTAACCTCTTGTGATATTCTTGTGGAATAGTAGGGGAAACACCTCGTCCCGCATCTTCACTATTGTTGCCGGGGACGCGGACGCCTCGTCCGCGGTAAGATAGGAGTGTAGGCGTCTCGCCCCGCCATAGTTATAAGTGATTATGAAATCATCCCGCCATAGTTGTGCAATCCAACCGAAACACTTACCTTTGTGCCATAGATAGAAAAGAGAAATGAAAAGAATACCTTTGTTTTTAATAGCCCTGCTAACGGCTATCCTTTGTCCCGCTGCCACGACAGCCCCGCAACAACCCGCAGAACAGACTCGCGTCATCGTCGGTGCCGAACGCACGGACGCTTACCTCCCGTTGCTGCAGGGCAAGCGTGTGGCACTCCTCAGCAACCATACGGGCATGGTGGGCGATACACACACTTTGGACCATCTCCTTGCGCATGGTGTGCAGGTCACGGCTGTCTTCTCGCCCGAACATGGTTTCCGCGGCACGGCACGCGAGGGCGAGCATGTGCAGAGCAGCGTGGACGAGAAGACGGGTATTCCCATTCTCTCCCTCTACGATGGCAAGACCTATCGCCCGTCGGCAGAGTCTATGTCCCTGTTCGATGTGCTAATCACGGACATACAGGACGTCGGACTTCGTTTCTACACCTACTACATCACCATGATGCGTCTCATGGACGCTTGCGCACACAGCGGCAAGCAGTTCATAGTCTTCGACCGACCCAACCCCAACGGATACTACATCGACGGACCTATCTTGGATATGCGCTACAAATCGGGCGTCGGGGCATTGCCCATACCGGTCGTACATGGTATGACGCTTGGTGAACTGGCACGTATGATAAACGGTGAATACTGGCTCAGCGATTCATTGCAGGTTGACTTGACTGTCGTTACCTGTCTCAACTACACCCACCAAACCACCTACAACCTGCCCGTTCCCCCTTCGCCCAACTTGCGCAATATGCTGGCTGTCTACCTCTATCCGTCTGTCTGCCTGTTCGAGGGCACTCCCGTTTCCTTGGGACGTGGTACGGACAAGCCTTTCCTCTGCTACGGGCATCCCTCTTACCACTCTGCCGCGGCTACGGACACCCTTTCCTTCACCCCTGCCGCCTCCACGCAAAAGGGCAACATCTGCCATGGCATTGACCTGAGCGGTATATCGGCAACCGATGCCCGCAAAGTGCATTTCTCATTGCGCTACCTGATAGATGCCTACAATGTGGTGCGTGCCAATGCCGACACCACCGACGGCAAAGCATGGGACGGCAATGCGTTCTTCACGCCTTTCTTCGAGAAATTGGTTGGCGTGGACTATATCCGCCCTATGATAATCGCCGGGCATACCGAAGCAGAGATACAAGCCCGCTGGCAACCGGACGTTCAGCACTTCAAGGCACAGCGCAAGCCCTATCTCTTGTACGAGGAGTAAGGGCTTGCACTACGTGGTGTCGGCTGTTTACCGTCCTTGCAAGAACTGCATCAAGGCGTTTTCAAACACTTTGCGTTGCGGAAACTGACGGGCAAAGCCCCAACCGTGCCCGCCTGCCGGCAGAAGTATCATCTCTGTATAGACATGATGGGCTGTGAGAGCCTGATACATACGAATCGAATTCTCTACCGGCACCGTCTTGTCGTCCTGGCATGCTACAATGAAACACGGAGGCGTGTCGTCACTTACACACTTGTCGGCGGACCACATATCCCGCTTAGTGTCAGACGCCTGCTCGCCCAAGAGCAAGCGGCATGAACCTTTGTGCGTAATGCTATCGTCCATAGAGATAACAGGGTAAACCAGTATGCCGAAATCAGGACGTGCCTTTGCCGAAGTGTATTTCGTACACAGCGTAGCCGCCAGGTGTCCGCCCGCAGAGAAACCGATAACACCTGTCTTGTTCTTGTCCAGATGCCATGCATCGGCACTGTCACGTAGTATCTCCATTGCGCGGCACGCGTCCGTAAGGGGCACTTCGGTATGTCCGTTGGGTAACCGGTATTTGAGAACGGCTACGGCATATCCGCGTGGCACAAAATACTCTGCCACGTTGATGCCCTCGTTGCCGATGGAGGTATATCGGTATCCGCCACCCGGACAAGACAGTATCACAGGGGCATTCTCTACGCCTTCCGGCAGATACAAATCAAAACGGGGTTCGGAAGTCTTGTACAATTCCCCGTATTGACCTGCTGTCTCGTCATCGGCGGTATAGCCGTTCTCGTTGGGCTTCTTGCCGGTATAGAGGTACACGGTACGCGTCGGCGTGATGGAACATGTCTCTTTCTTCAGGTGCTTGTTTATCTCGGCAGTAATGATAGGCTCCATAATGTCGTAGCCCGCTGCGGTAGGGTGCACGCCGTCTTTTGAGTATTTCTCAGGCAGTCCGCCGCGTTCATCCGCCAGGGCGGAGTAATAGTCCGCATAAGGGATATTGTTTTTCTCGGCGTATGTCCGTAGCAGACTATTGAGTTGTCGTATAACCGCTGCGGGAGACTCCACTTCTTTGCGCCATGCGTATTCATATGCAGGCAGGACCGAACAGATAATCGGTTGGATATGGTGATATTGTGCCAACTCGCACATCGATTGGATATTCTCGGCGATATGCTCAATGGCGATATATCCGTTGTTGAGAGCAATATCATTGGTTCCCGCCAGAATCACCACAATCTGCGGGTGGAGTTGGATAACATCCGCCTGAAAACGGGCCAGCATCTGCGATGTCACTTGCCCGCTGATGCCACGGTTGGCATAGTGGTTGGCGGTGAAGAACTCGGGGTGTATGTTATCCCAGATGTCGGTAATGGAGTTACCTATAAAAACCACGGACGGTGTATCCACTATGGCTTCGTTGGCACTGGCATAGCGGTTATGCTGCGCCCAGTCATCCGTAGCCGCAAACACCGACACACTCACAATCATCGTGAGCAAACTGACACAAAACGATTTCATATACATAGAACAATGGTATCAAACATATTGTATCCGCATGGCCGTATTCCTGACAAACACAACCACCTCGAAATACGACACAAAGGTACAAAAAACACCTGACCTGTCCAAATATTCACCATATTTGCCCTATTTGTCTTATTCGTCTTATTAGCCCCATTCGTCTCATTTGCCCTATTAGTCTGACATCAGTTGCGCTGATTTTAAGACATGGAATTGATGACCAATTTGTGATAATACAGCGTAGCCGTCCGTCCAAGATAAGTTTTCGTTATATCGAACTTGCGTTAAAATAACAATTGATTTGCGTATCTGTAATAATTGTTGTAATTTTGCAGGCACAAGCGTTTATTGTGTATATAAACACAGATGTGAGCAAATGTTAAATAACCGACTGGACATATCTGCATTTTTCGGGAGCAGCGCAATGGTTTCACGTTGTGCCATGTGGGCTACAACCTATCCTCTGCTCTCTACCTTCTACCATCTTTCCACACACACACACACACACACACAAGTGCGGCGGGCATAGAGCGCATTTTGGTTTCTTTGAGCGCATCTATTCGCAAGGGATGCGTACGGCTCATAAGTTCATGTTTCTCCACTCGGTAGAGGGGAAATATGAACCTCTTTTTTGCATGTGTTCTTTGATAAAAATGGAAGACGATGCGGTCGGGGTCCCGATGAGCCCTGTGGGTGAAATGGGGTGCATCTCTCGCGTCGCCATAATAAGCCCCTCCTTTGAGGGAGGGGGTGGGGGTATCTGACATGGATTATTTGCAAATACTCATCAAGCAACAGGCAGCAACAGGCATTCTGCTTCTGCGTGAAGGGCTGTTCTGGCGGGGCTATGAGCAGTCGGCATTTCTGTTGCATCGTCTGTTCGGCTTCAAGCCAACCAGGAAGTTTGTCAAGCGGGTGGGGCAGGACGTGGTCAGTGTGGGCTTTCCCGCGCAGAGCCTGAGCAAGTACTTTCCCGGGGTACAGCCTGACGGCATGGAGATACTATGTGAGGTGCAGGGGGAGGCAATGGCTTTCTCTGAACAGGACTATATGGCTTGGAAAGCATCGTTGCCCCTGCGTGAAAGCAAACCGGCAGGGCATAACGAAGACGGGCAATATGCTGACACTGCACGCCATGCAGACAACTGCGATATACAGCGGCTGCTGGACAGGATACGTGCTTTCCCGCTGGAGCGTAGCACACCCATCGAGTGTATGAACTTTGTGGCGGAGATAAAGGAAATCACATATCACATAAGACCAAATCATACATCGCAAATTTGTAAATCGTAAATTTGTAAATCGTAAATTCGTAAATCGTAAATAACCTGATGCCAAGTACGTATGATAATCTGCCGGTATTCAAAGCGGTGTATGATATGCTGCTGACCACGTTGGATGTGTGCAAACGTCTGACGAAGGACTACCGCTACTCGTTGGGCGAGGACATGAAGAAGCGGCTGTTCCGCATAGAGGTATTGGTCTATCGCACCAACAAGGAGGCTGACCGCCAGAAGAAAGCAGAGTATATCACAGAGGCGTTGGAGTTGTTGGTTGAGGTGAGACTGTACTACCGTATCTTGCACGACAGCAAGCAGTTGTCCACCAACCGCTACGCGCAGATAGCCTTCGACTTGGAGAATGTGGACAAGCATTTGGAACAATGGAGACGGTATCAGATGACTCCCCAGACCCCTCAGAGAGGGGGCTCAAATCAGACAGATAATGTAGGATGAAACAATAAAATATACACACCAATGAAAAAAGTAACTTTATTATTGTCTCTGCTGTGCAGTTTACCGCTGTTGGCAGAGCATCTGGCTATCCATCCGCTTACAGGCAATGCCATGCAAACGGCACTTGTCTCCGTGGGCAAGGTGGTGTACCGTGGAGATTCTCTCTGTGTCTTCGACCATGCGGGGTATGTTGTGTATCACGAGGCATTGGCTAAAATCCGACGTGTAGACTACTCCGATGACCAACAACCGACAGACCTTTCTCCTGCAGAGAACGCAAAAGCCCAAGTGGTGGCATATCCCAATCCGACGCAAGGGCAACTGATGGTGCAGCACGCAGAGGGCGACTTCGTCCGCATCTATGCCCTGCAAGGGGAACTCCTGCTAACTGCCCCGTTGTATGAGGGTTCCGCTACGATAGATGTTTCACACTTGCCTGCGGGTACATACCTGCTGTTGGCACAAAATGGTGTATTTCAATTTATAAAACAATAAGACAAATGAAGAAAGTATTCCTCTTTTTGGCAATGGCACTGATTGGTGCTTTTGCCACGGCGCAGACCAATCAAGTGGTTTGGCTCAACGGGAAAGTGCTGTACGGTCACCCCATCACGACCATCGACAGCATGACCTACGACATGAACGGTATGCTGGAGGGCGACACGCTCCACCTGATTATGCCCCGTAGCACCATGTACGTGGTGCATGACACGGTTCGCATTGTGACCAAGGACACCGTTTACATCGATCGTTGCGGCGATGAAGACGGTCCGGCTACGGTGCTGACTACTGCCGTCACCCGCTCTACGTACAACTCTCTTGTTATGGGCGGCAAGGTGTTCTTCAGTAGCAACGAGGCTGTTACGGAACGCGGTATCTGCTATGCCACGCACACGGCTCCTACTACGGAGGACAATATCGCCAAGGCAGGTAAGGGGACCGGTGAGTTTACAGCGACGGTTGTTAATCTGACAGAAAATACGCGTTATTACTTGCGTGCTTATGCTGTCAACCAAGCAGGCACCTCGTATGGTGACGAAATCGTGTTCACCACGCCCAACAAACCTACTCCGGGCACATCATCTGAGGGCGCAGGTAGTGGTAAATTCTCGGTATCGGCAGACAAGCAAGTGTCGTTCTCCAAAGGCAATTTGCAATACCAAGCCTCCACGAATACATGGCGTTTTGCGGAGAACCAAACAGATTATATCGGTAATAGCAACTCGAATATCTCTGCCACTTATGATGGATGGATAGACTTGTTCGGTTGGGGGACAAGTGGTTTTGACAATACGTCTAATGACTCTGCCGCTCAGCGTTATCAGCCATGGAGTAGTGCTACAAATCAAGTGGCTCTTGATTCTGTATGGAACTGCGAGATGCAGCCTATTACAGGTGAGTGTCAATGGGAGTATACGTATAGTGATTATAATGCGTATGGCTATGGTCCTTCAACCAATATGACTGATAGGAACCTTGTTGGCACAAGTGCCAACTACGATTGGGGCGTGTACAATGCTATCAGCAATGGCGGCAGCCAAGCGGGCTTATGGCGTACTTTGACGAGTAGTGAATGGAATTACCTGTTCAATACCCGTAAGAATGCAGAGTATTTGTGGTCTCGTGGTACGGTGAACGGAGTGTATGGTATGATACTTTTAGCAGATGATTTTGTAAAGCCGGCATCTGTAACGTGGACACCTGCAGCAAGTGGGTGGACGACGAATGTGTATGATGCAGAGCATTGGAAAGCGATGGAGACGGCAGGTGCAGTATTTCTCCCTGCTGCGGGCGACCGTAGCGGTCAGGACGTGTACTATGTGCAGTACGGCGGCTACTATTGGTCAAGTACGGCGAACTCTAGCAACTACGCGTACCACCTGTACTTCAACGACAACCGCCTCTACCCGCGGAACTACTACGATCGCTACTGCGGCTACTCAGTGCGCCTCGTCCAAGATTTGTAGCATTACGAGCCTGTCCCGTAGGGCTGGCTCGTTGGCACGCACATTTGCATAGGAAAGACTGTATTCCCCTGTCGGGGGCTCGATACCCCCGACAGGGGATAGGGGGCGCAACCTGCGCATGGCACACAGGGCAAAATGCAGTATACATTTGTATATGTGGGGGGAATATAGTAACTTTGCAGCAAGAAAGGAGATAAAAAGAATGGAACAGATTGTGCTGAATGTGGAAAATAAGAGCATATTGCCGAGCCTGAAACGAGTGTTGGGCAGCATTGACGGTGTAACCATTGTGAAAAAGTCAATGGCGGTTGGCAATGCTGTGTATGGTCAAGCCAAACCGACTCCAAAGGAGAAGAAAACAGAGTTGGACTTGGCAATAGAGGATGTGCAGAAAGGCAATCTGTACTCGTTCAAGTCAGTGGATGCGTTGATGAACTACTTGAACTCGTAGCATATGCGGTACGAGATTAAGGTAAAAGGCTCGTTTAAGCGAGCCTATAAGCGTTGCTTGAAACGTGGATTTGACTCGGCGCTTCTTGCGGAAGTATTGACGATATTGTCCGAGACAGGGACGCTCCCTGCACAATATAGGCCCCACAAACTGGTGGGGAAATACGCCAATTTGTGGGAGTGCCATATCCAACCGGATTGGCTGTTGGTGTGGGAGCAGCACGATGATGAGCTGGTGCTGATACTTATTGATACAGGCACACATTCCGATTTGTTCAGATGATGACTGTTATGGGAGTGTTACATATATACAAGAAAAGCAATATCTTTGCAATGAGAAAAAGCAAATGTTATGGAAACAACAGGTATTCAAAGCACCTTTCGGATAACCCCGCATAATGCGGATGCACGTTTCTTGAAGCGCCTTTCTGAGAATATGGGTTGGCAATTGATGCGTGTCCTGCCACGCAGGATTCCTCTGTGTACAAAGAGAAAATGACGGAGGCAGAGTTTCGTAGCAAGTTGGCACGTTCCAGACAGCAAGCCGCCCAAGGAGAAGTGGTTGCTATGCAAGCCAACGAGACCAATAATGCCTTTATCCAACGCTTGCTATGTATACGATAGTCTTCACACATGAGGCACAACAGGACGTTGTCGCTTTGTAGACCCGTGCACCGCAGGTATTGCGCAAACGACGAACTGCGTGAACACCCGCGTACGGGCACGGGACAGGTGGAGCAACTCAAGCATTTTGGCACGGAAACATGGTCGATGCGTTTAGACCGTGAACATCATTTGGTGTATGAGATTCATGACACTGAAATGGTGGTGCTGGTCTTGTCTGCCTTCGGGCATTACACAAAATAAGGAAACCCGTTGGCGGAATTAAGTTAGTGCGTATTTAATTCTTCCGATGGGTTTGAGATATAACTTTTTCCCAAAAAACGCCATTTTTTGGGGGAAAAGAGCAGAGAAAGTGTACTGTCCAATAACAAAGGGGGTGCCAAGAAGGGGAGAAAGATTGTGCATGAGGGGCTTGTTTTGTCGGAGAAAAAAGTGTACCTTTGTCGTTTTGAATGAGAACCCGTACAATAGATAACAAGGAACAGGTGTTCTGCGCATGGCGCAGGCGGTTTGTGCGGCTGACGCCCGAAGAGTGGGTGCGGCAGCAGGTGCTGGAATCGCTGGAGAGCGAATGCGGCTACCCGCACTCGCTGATTGCTGTGGAGGTGCCAATTGAGGTGGCAGGTCTGCAGAAGCGGTGCGATGCCATTGTGTATAATGCTGCCATGCAACCGGTTATGCTATTGGAGTTCAAGGCGGACACCGTGCCCCTGACGCAGAAAGTGCTGGACCAAGCCGCTGTCTATAACCGCCAACTGAAGGTGCCCTATTTGGTACTGAGCAACGGTGCGCAAACCGTGGTAGCGCGCGTGCTGCCAAATCAATATGAATATCTAAACCAAATACCACTATGGAGTCAATTATCGAACTGAATGAGTCGCTCGACACCGCCGTATTTTACGGCGTGAACAATAAGAATATGCTTTGCCTGAAAGACCAGCACCCCGATGTGCGGGTGGTGGCGAGGGGATATCACGTAAAAGTGACAGGAGCAGATGCCGCTATTGCGCGTTTCGAGCGCAGCCTGCGGGAGTGTGAGGCGTTCTGCATCAAGAACAACACCCTCAACGAGGAGCAGATACTAATGCTGCTACATGGGGAGCAACCGCAAGAGTATCTGCAAGATAACCTGATACTGCACGGCGTGAACGGGAAGTCGATTGTGGCGCGCAGCCGTAACCAGCAACTACTGGTGGACGCCTACGAGGACAACGACTTGCTGTTTGCCATCGGTCCTGCGGGCAGCGGAAAGACATATACAGCTATCGCGCTGGCTGTGAGGGCATTAAAGAACCGCGAGGTGAAGAAGATTATCCTCTCGCGCCCTGCGGTAGAGGCGGGTGAGAAACTCGGTTTCCTTCCCGGCGACATGAAAGAGAAGATAGACCCGTATCTGCAGCCGCTATATGACGCCTTGCTGGACATGATACCTGGGGCGAAACTGAACGAGTACATGGAGCGCGGGGTGATACAGATTGCGCCGTTGGCGTTCATGCGCGGGCGGACACTGGCAGATGCCATCGTGATTCTGGATGAGGCTCAGAACACCACCACCGCGCAACTGAAGATGTTTCTGACAAGGCTTGGCATAAACGGAAAAATGATTGTCACGGGCGATTTGACGCAGATAGACCTGCCTGCGAGTCAGAAATCAGGATTGAGGGACGCCATTGAGCGCCTGCGCGATATACGAGGGATAGCCATTGTGGAGTTCAACCAGAAAGACATCGTGCGGCACCCGCTGGTGAAATATATCGTGTCGGCATACGCCAAGCATGACCACACCCCCGATGATGAAGAAAAAGGGGTACTGCGGATTAATGGCAATATATAATAAGGTGGGGTACGATATGGCGCCCAAAGGGGCACGGGGCGCATCGTCCCTACAAACAAACGAGTCTGCCCTATACAATGTTAAGCAGACTCGTTAAAGAACAGGAAATCACCACTCTTTACGACAAGAAGATAAACAGCAGGGGAATGAGGATGCCGATGAGGAACTCAATGCCGCCGATGCCAAGCAGGCTGTGCTTGCCGCGGAGCATCAGTATGCCCGAAAGTACGATGATAACCATAGCGCCGGCAAAAATGTCGGAGAACCATGTCCATGCCTTACCGGGGTTGTAGTGCAGTTTGCTGAGGCTGCCGAGGATGGGGCGTTTGCGGACCTGCTCAAGGACAGCGCTGCCCGTAGAGAGGTTGACCACGAGGTTGCTATTGCCCTTCAGGAACACCTTGAGCGTGTTGGCATCGGGGAAATAGTGCTGTATCTCCTGCCCTGCGACACCGCACGCGGAAAGCCATGCGTCAATCTGCGCCCGGTCGGCAGTAGCCTGTGTGGCGGGCGCGAATTGGTACTCGGTGCGCGTGATAGAATACTGGCTGTTGAACGAGTTCTTATGATTGAGGGCTATGCCGCTGATGGCGTACACCAAGAGCATGCCCGCAAAGACATAACTCAATTCGCGGTGCGCGATGCGGCACCACTTGCGGAAGCGTGTTCCGCGAGAAAGGGGCTGTTCCATACAAATTACCTACAGTTCATTTACCATTTACGATTTTAGCCTCGATACTCCACAGACCATTAAACACCCATGACAAAGCATTATCGTATATAGTCTCCGTCAGTTCGCGGACGAGACATCCGCATCCACGGATTTACTCAGTGATGATTTGGTAAGAGATAGCCTCTGCGTAGTAGCCCTTGATGGCCTTTTGCTCAGTCTCGCAACCATTGCCGTCGGTGCCGTGTTGCTCGGCAGGATTGTCGGATACGGCAGGTTCGGGTTGTACCTCAAATGCGTGAAGCACGCCCTTGACGCGAACGATATTGCTGATGCAGGCTGCATCGAAATTACCCATCTTGGCGCCCTCAACACGGAGAATACGGCTCTCGTCACTGCCCATGAGGAATGCCTTGCGGCCGCCGTGTTTGCAAAGGTGGGTGCAGACACCTTGGAAAGTGATGGTGTCGCCGAGAAGCGATTCGGCTTGGGTGTAAACCTCATCTATCGTGTAGATGGTTTCGGCTTTTTGCGCGGTCTTGGAGCATGATGCCAAGAACATAGCAGCGATGAAGGCTGCAAGGTACAGGATTTTTTTCATATTATTTACGATTTACGAATGTACGATTTATTTTGTGATTGAGTTTATTTTGTAATTTTGAGCCCATTAAAGCGGTTGCCCGAGGGCGTTGAAGAGTTGGCTACCACGACGGATATAGAGTTTGCCATCGATGATAACCTTCCTGGATTTGCCAGTGGTATTGGCGGACGGGGTGCTAATACCCGACGAAACGCCACCATTCAATTGCCAGCCCGATAACGTAGCATACCAGAGCGGCGTATATGCAATAGTCTCACTGCCCACGTTGAAATCAATTCCTCCGCGAGAACGCATTCCAATCCAAAGTTGGCGATTGCAACGGGCAATACCCAGTGCGGAAAGGCTGCCTCCACCAGTGGCTAACACAGAACGCCCGAGGTACTGTAGTTTGCTGTCGTAGCAAAGTAATGATATATCCGTACCGAACTGATAGTTAAGTATATACAATGTATCGTTGAGCATAGTTGCACCTATATTAACATTCAATATATCACTATGCAACAACGCCAAATTACGCGGTTCGGCAGTGGCGGCATCTATCTGCACAAGCAGACCGTCGTTCTTTTGCCCACGTGCCATATTGCCAGAAGCCAATGTATCTCCCTGCCAAACCAAACCGCCGTTCAATGCCCCAGTGAAATAAAGGGTAGTGCTGTCTTCCGACCAAGCGAGTTGCTTGAACATACCGCTCATATTGTTGATGCGAACTTGCTGAATAGCATGGAGTTGGGTACACGCCAGGTTGCGGTCCAAACGGGCAGTGACAATACAACGATCACGAAGATTGAGTTGTTGCTTACCCCATTGCAGTGTGCCGCCCAGACTATCCACTTTTGCATGCCCCACCAAGACGATATTGCCATCGTGGTATGCCGCCAGCATGAAACGGTCGTAAAGGACATTGCCGTCCGTGGTCGTGTGCGACAGATAACGGAATTGAGCATCCGTCCTGATAATGAATGAGTTACAATTATCAGAGAAAGAATTCCCATCCCAATCGGGGTTCTTACGGGCACGGATAGTATCAGTGCCCAATGCAATATCCATGGCTTGCCCGCCTTGCAGATAGAGATTGCCGTCCTCATCTTCCATAATGGCAGTAATGTCTGCCACGTCAGGCGTGGGTTTGCCATCCTTGTTGTGAGGTGCTACAGCATGCGAGGTCCAAAGTGGTATGAAATGAGTGATGGCACCATTGGCATCTACACGCACAAGGACAACATGCTGATAATTAGTACCTTGATAAGTAGTCTCCAGACTTTGCACCTTACCAGTAGCATCTTGTAGTGCAATGTAAGGGTTCTTTGCGCCATCCTGCTTATTCTTCTCGGTAAGGCGGAACTTAACCGCCAACACAGCACCGCCATCGCGAGCAGGACAGAAAGTGCCACTTGAGAAATTGCCTTCGGTACTATGGATAGTCCAAAGCGGTTTGCCCAAGGAGTCCACTTTTGCAAAGACGAGATTGAGATTGTAGCTGGAACTTACGCCATATTCCGCACCAGTGAATGTCTGTCCAAGGAAAGTGGTCTCATCAGTGGCATTGATAGAGCCAAAATTGCCCAACACAAAAGCATTGCCTTCCGCGTTGCTACAGATGTTATGGATATTGGATTGGCATTTATTGTCGGCGGGCGGCAATAAGGAAGAATGCCACCGATATGTCACCATATCATTTGCCGCGGCAAAACTCGTGGCAAGCATCAACAATGTCGTCAGGAATAAATTTTTACGCATGTTCTTACTTGTATATTTGGAGTGCAAAGTTAATACTTTTGAAGCAGATATGCAACTACTTATTCAAAATTCACCACTTTTAGGGATTGCACACCTTATATATACATAGTAACTTTGCACCTCAAATTCGAATAAGGAAAAATACAAATGATTTATATCTATATGAAAAAAATTTATCTTCTTTTTGGCGCAGCCGCACTTTCGATGAGTATGATGGCTGCTACATTGGACACCATTCAAGTGAATGGAGTTTACTATCAGTTGAACGAAGAAACACAGACCGCTGCAGTGATTCGTAAAGACAATAAGTTTGTGTACGAACAGGACACGGTGGTCATTCCTGTGTCGGTAAGTAAAGATGGCAAGGCATACGATGTAACTGCGCTATTACAAGGTGCTTTTGCAAAGGCGACTTGCAAATCCATTGTTTTTGCAGAGGGGAGTAAGGTAACAACATTGGGTATGCAAGCATTCCAAGGTGCTATGGAATTAACAGAGTTGGCTTTGCCTGAAGGTGTAAAGCATCTGCCACTAACTGCCATACAAGGTGTAGGAAAAAATGTCGACATGAAATTGCACAAACTGACTCTGCCTTCCACTATGGATAGTTTGGATGTGATGTCGCTGCAAGTTACCAACTTGGACACCCTGATTTGCAATGCCGTGGTGCCTCCTCATTGTGCACTAACCTCAGGAAAGTCGTTGGTACCATCGTTGCCATTTACCTCAAACAATGCGACTGTTTACACTCCAACATCAACCAAAGTGATTGTCCCTGCAGGTAGTGAGGCTTTGTATGCTGCAGAAAATGGTTGGGATTATTTTGACTGTTTCAATAGCGGCAACACAGATACTCTCCGCGCAGGGGATTTGTTCTATATCATTACGAATACAGAGAAAGACACAACCGCTGTAGTAACAACCAACCTTGCGGATAAGATATACCGTTTGGAAACAATAGTTATTCCCACTACTATCTCAAAGACGGTGTGCGCTATCCCCACAGAAGCCAATGGCAAAGTATCTATTACCAAACTTGATATCCCTGTTACGGCATTAGGGCGCAAGGCTTTTATGAATGACAGCATCACCACATCTCTCACTTTTGCCACGCCAAGCAATATCACAGAGATTGCACCGCAGGCTATGCAGTACATGTCACAACTAACCGGCACATTGGAATTGCCAGAAGGGCTGAAACATATTTCAACCTCGAGCATCCATAGTGGTTTGAACGGCGGGCAGATGCCGGTGAAGAAACTGATACTACCTTCCACATTGGATAGTCTGGATGTCATTTCTGTCATTCTTGATGAGTTGGAAACATTGGAGTTTCGTGGTATCGTTCCGCCACATTGCCAAACTCGTGAAACGAAAACATACACACAGATGCCTTGGCTTATTAACGAGCCCTCGAAAAACCAACATCCTACCCCGACAAGTGTAGAAATCATTATCCCAGAAGGTTCGTTCGAAGCATATAAAGCCCAAACAGGTATTGGTGATTATTTCGATTATTTCAATGAATCTGCTGTGGATAATGTTGAAAATAAGAATAATAGCGATAGCAGGTATCTCGGCATCTACAACATTCTGGGTACCTATCTTGGCACCGATGACAGCAACCTGCCCACAGGCATGTACATCATCAACGGCAAAAAAGTGATGCGCTAATAGCCCCTTATGAAACTGCAAAAGCAACTGCCCAATACGTTTGGGCGGTTGTTTTTGTTATAGGATAGTTATGTTGGTCATACGTTAGATATCCTCCAAGCCTTGCCAATGCGGAAAAAATATATTAACTTTGCAGTCGATGAAGCATATTCGGATTATATCCCCCTCGGGAGCCATAGATAACGTATTGATTGACAATGCCACTGCCAGATTAGAGCAATGGGGATACGCTGTGTCTGTTGCTCCGCATGCACGGGGACGGCACGGTCGGTTTGCCGGTACAGAGCAAGAACGGTTAGACGACCTCAATAATGCACTTTGCAGGACAGATACTAACATCGTGCTTTGCAGCCGCGGAGGATATGGGCTGCAACAGATAGCCGATAGGGTTTGCGTGCCTAATCAGCACGTGCCTCTTGTGGTTGGCTTCTCTGATATTACCGTGCTGCACAGCATTTTAGGTCTGTATGGCGTGCCCACATTGCACGCCTCTATGTGCAAATACATTGCTACTCTACCCGATGACAACCCTGCCTTGTACCTACTACGGCGTGCCCTGCAAGGCGAGAAAATGACATACTCTCTACCCACCCAACCTTGCCAGCGGGAAGGCGAATGCGAGGGCAGACTGATAGGAGGCAATCTGAGTGTGCTGTATGGGCTGCAAGGCACGCCTTATTCGCTCAACTGCCTGATAGACAAATGTAAAGAGCCGCCTATTCTCTTCATAGAAGATGTGTGCGAGCGACACTATCATATTGACCGCATGATGCAAAACCTCCGTATGAGCGGCGCATTGGCGTACTTAGGCGGCTTGGTGGTCGGGCAATTCACTGATTGTGAGGATGACCCGCTAATGGGTTGTACCGTGCAAGAGACCATCTTGAAAGCGGTATCTGAATATGACTTCCCCGTGCTATCGGGTTTCCCAGCAGGGCATATGGAGCAGAATGTGCCGCTACGCCTCAATGTAAAATGGCGACTCTCCGTGTCCTGCAATGGGGTGCAGCTGACGGAGTTGTAACCTCTTTGCAGATTAAATACTAATCATTCCTCGGGTTTTCAAGTACATATACACTTGCTCTATCGGGAACCCCATCACGGTGTACTGCGACCCTTCTATGCGCGTAATACCCACATAACCAATCCATTCCTGAATGGCATAACTGCCCGCCTTGTCCATTGGGTGATAGTGCTCCACATAGTAGTCAATCTCTTCCGCCGTCAATTCGCGGAACGTAACGTCGGAACTGTCCACCAATGTGTCTTGGATATACTTCGGAGCCGCAGAATCCCCTGCAGCAATGTCCAAACGGGTGAAGCATACCGCCGTAAACACCTGATGGGTATGCCCGCTCAACCGCCCAAGCATCTGCTTGGCTTCCGCCTCCCAATGGGGTTTCCCGAGCATCTCGCCGTCCAGCCACACGATGGTATCCGAGGTAATTAGCAAATCCCCTTCCGTCAGTTTGCTCACGTACGCGCGCGCTTTCGCGCGCGATATATACAGGGGTATATCTCCCCCTTGCAAGTCCTTCGGGTACGACTCGTCAGCATCTATCGTGATGGCGGTGAAGGGAATATCCAACCCCTTCATCAGTTCGCGCCGACGCGGACTCTGGCTGCCTAAAATGATGTTCATAACATGCGCACAATGACAAAACTATACAACGCCCCCATCAGCATCACAAACTTCATAAGTGCCTGGGCATTATGGTATTCACGCGGCATACGGGCGCACCATAACAGCACCAACTCGCACACGCACGGCACCAGCACACCGAACACGATATACCTCGTTGACAACGTGTTCCACGCATGCGGGAAAGGCACTACCGCAAACCCGAAATAGCAAACCAGCCCGCATATAATGGCGATAAGCACCGTCACCACCACCTTGCTCGCCGTCTTGCCCCACTTGATGGGCATCGTGCGGCATTCGTACTCGCGGTCGCCCTCTTCGTCCTCCATATCCTTCACAATCTCGCGCGCCAGCGTCGTGAGGAACGCGAACAGCGCAAAAGCACCTGTCCATATATACAACTCGCCAACGATAGGCGTATACCCCAAGGCATCAGGATACGTATGCTTCAGGTAATCCACATTCGCAAAAGCGACCAGCAGCGGCACCAACGCCGCCATAAACGCCACAACAATATTCCCAACGAGGAACTGCCGCTTATACGACGCCGAATAAAACCACAACAATCCGGGGATGACAAGAAATATCAGGCCCAATGTCCAACTCCTTGCCCACACCGTCACAGCGATTCCCATCGCCATGCCCACAGCCGTCAGGCACTGGAACAGGCGCATCGCCGTGTTCTTCGACACGATGTCGGGCACTATCAGCCTGTCGGGACGGTTGATTCTGTCAATCTTGATGTCGAAATAATCGTTGATGACATAGCCCCCCGCGGCAATGCACATGGTGGCAAGAATGAGCAGTGTCAGCACCCACCAAGGCATCTGCTCAGGGAACATCTCCCGTTGCAACAGCGGTGTCGCCACCCACTTTTCCATCACGTACAGCAGCATCGCCACAAACAGCAGGTTACCCCCGCGCACCAATCGGAAATAGACTCCTATTTTCTCCGTATCAATCGACCATTTCTTCATCTTTCAAATCTCCAACCTATAACTATCCTATAACCATCCACCAACAAATGTCCGCGCTATTTCGCAGTCTTCACCTTCAATATCACCCCTTTCCATGCGGGCAGCGTCAGACACACGGGCGTGTGTGCTGTCAGTGGGAAACGGTACTCCTCGCCAGTCAGCAAATCCGTTGCCTCTGCCATCGGCATTTCCGTCAGTCCGAGATGCTCGAAAGCCTCCCGCGGGATACGCACCTGCATATCCACCTGACGGTCGTCGAAATTAAGTACCACCAACAGCAACCGGTGCTTGTATTTGCGGATATACGCGAACTGCTCGTGCTTGTTAAAGCCCTCATTCTGAGCATATTCGAGGTCATACATCTCGCCCATAGTGATGGCTTTCTCGGTCCGCGCCACGCGCAGCAACTGCCGATAGAACGCCCTCAAGTCGCGCTGCTCGTCATCCAACAACGCCCCGTCGAACTTCCCGTGGTTCGCCCACGCCTGCAACGACGTCAGCCCCCAATAATCAAAGATGGACGACTTGCCGTCCATGCCCGAGAAGCCCTCGGCGTCCATACCTTTCTCGCCTAATTCCTGCCCAGCGTACACCATCACGGGATTGGTTCCCAACGTGGCTGCCACTATCATCGCCGGCTCCGCACACATGCCGCGCCCGCAAAAGAAACCGCTCGCAATACGCTGTTCGTCGTGATTTTCAAGGAAATACAGCATGTGCTCGCGTATGTCGTCCACGCGCTGCCACTGCTGCGTAATGCCCTCCACAGGCCAGTTCTTGCTCGTCACGCCGCGCAGATAGTCGTACATCCCGACCTTGTCGTACAGGTAATCAAAGCCCGCCGCCAGATAGTCGCGGTACAAAGACGGCTGATACACCTCCGCAATATACAGAATATCAGGATATTGCGCCTTCACTTGCCCGATACTCCACTGCCAGAACTCCTGCGGCACCATCTCCGCCATATCGCAACGGAAGCCGTCAATGCCCTTTCCTGCCCAGAACAGCATGATATCCAGCATCTTATGCCACGTGTCGGGTATCGGGTCAAACTGCTTCTCGCCCCCGCCTTGGTAGAACACGCCATAGTTTAACTTCACCGTCTCATACCAGTCGTCCTTGGTCGGATTGGCACGAAAACAGTCGTTTCCCGTGGCTCGCGCAGGGTTTTCCATGTACCCTTGCGCGTCAAACTGCGGCGCAAACGGCTGCCCGGGCAGGTAGTAGAAGTTGTTCAGCGGCGAGAACGCCCAGTTCGGATTATCGTTTTCGCCCAAGTCTTTCACGCCCTTCGGGCGGTGTGTCGAGCGGTATTCGCGCGCCACATGGTTGGGAACGAAATCAATGATTACCTGCAAGTTAGCCTTGTGCGTCCTATCCACCAACGCCTCGAACTCCTGCATGCGCCGGTCTTGGTCCTCGCACAGGTCGGGGTCGATGTCATAGTAGTCGGTAATCGCGTAGGGGCTTCCCGCCAAACCCTTCACTATTGACGGGGTGTTGTACCACGCCGTCGCGTGGCGTATCACGCCTGTGTACCACACATGCGTGGCACCCAGGTCGCGTATCGCACGCAGTGCGCGCGGGGTGATGGCATTCAGCGTACCGCAGCCGTTCTCCTGCAGGGTACCACAATGCCGCCGCGTATCATTGTAGTTCGCAAAGGTACGCGGCAATAACTGATAAATTATCGGTTTCAAGGTTCAGTGATTTAATATTTGCGGGGCAACCCTGTCGGGCGCGCCCTTGTTTATTTATATAGGCGGAGGCGGCACCAACCGCCCCCGCACTCCATCCATCACAACAGCGCCATCGTATCCGATGCAATCATCCACTCCTCGTCGGTCGGGATGACGCACACCGTCACGCGGCTGTCCGGCGTGGAAATCACAATCTCCTCGCCACGGCTGTGCTTGTTCTTCTCCTCGTCAATCTTAACACCCAGATAACCAAGCCCTTTGGCTATCTCGCCGCGCACGTAGGTATCGTTCTCGCCGATGCCACCTGTGAACACGATGATGTCCACGCCGTCCAGCGCGGCAGCGTATGCACCGATGTATTTCTTCACACGGTAGATGAACATCCTCCGTGCCAAGTCCGCACGTTTGTTGCCGGCGGCAATGGCGTTCTCAATGTCACGCGCATCACTCGATACGCCGCTCACGCCCAGCAATCCCGACTTCTTGTTCACCAACGTCGAGAACTCGGCGGTCGTCAGGTGCTCTTTGTCCATGATGTATGTCGCAGCCCCGAGGTCGAGGTCGCCGCTGCGCGTACCCATCATCAGGCCCTCTATCGGCGTCAAACCCATTGATGTATCCACCGACTTCCCGTCCAACACCGCCGTGCAACTGCCGCCGTTGCCGATATGCGCCGTGATTATCTTCTTGCCTTTCGGGTCCACACCCAAATATTCGCACACGCGCGCGGACACGTAGCGGTGCGAGGTCCCGTGGAAGCCATAGCGGCGAATCGCGTATTTCTCGTACAACTCGTACGGAATGGCGTACATATACGCCTCGTCGGGCATGGTCTGGTGGAAAGCCGTGTCGAACACACCCACTTGCGGCACGCCCGGCAGCGTCTTCTCAATCGCCTCGATGCCCTTCAGGTTGGCGGGGTTATGCAGAGGAGCCAGGTCTATGCACTTGACAATCATCTCCTTAACCTCGGGCGTAATCAGCACCGACTTGTTGAATTTCTCGCCTCCGTGCACTACGCGGTGTCCTACGGCGTCAATCTCTTTCAGCGACTTCAGGCACCCGATTTTCTCATCTACGAGGCTGTCCAGTATCAACTGGATACCAATCGTATGCTCGGGCATCGGCTTCTCTATCTTCACCTTCTCGCCGCTCGGCAGTTTCATCTGCAGAAACGAGTCCGGCAATCCTATCTTCTCCACGCCGCCTTGTGCGAGGATGGTGCGGGTCTCCATCTCGAACAGTTTATACTTGATGCTGCTGCTACCGCAGTTCAATACCAAAATCTTCATATCCTTTTCGTTTTGTTGTTGAATAATTTACACTTCTTAATCGTGTCAAATCCGTACCTTTCAGCAAGGGATGCGCAAGGGATACGCAACCCTTGGGCTACCTTTGCGCCACGGACAAGCCAATACTTTTTAATCTTTGATAGCCTGATTAGCCGTGATGATTACCATTTGTACGATATCTTGCACTTTGCAGCCGCGGCTCAAGTCGTTCACCGGAGCGGCGATACCTTGCAGAATAGGCCCCACGGCGTCTGCACCCGAGAAACGCTCCACCAACTTGTAGCCAATGTTACCCGCCTGCAAATCAGGGAATACAAGCACGTTTGCCTTACCTGCCACGGGCGACCCCGGAGCCTTCTTCTCAGCCACAGCGGGTATCAGCGCAGCGTCTGCCTGCAGTTCGCCGTCCAATGCCAAATCGGGTGCCAACTCGTGCGCGATACGGGTGGCTTCCGTCACCTTGTCTATCAACTCATGCTTTGCACTGCCTTTCGTCGAGAAACTGAGCATCGCCACACGCGGTTCGATACCGGCGAGCGTACGGGCGGTTTCGGCGGTCGATACGGCTATCTCGCCCAACTCTTGGGCGGTCGGACACGGATTGACGGCGCAGTCTGCGAATAGCAGGAAACCGTCCTCACCCAACTGTTTGGCAGGGGTGAACATCAGGAACGCGCCCGACACAATGTGCACACCGGGCTTGGTCTTCAGGATTTGGAATGCGGGACGAATTGTGTCGGCGGTCGTACCACGTGCGCCTGCCAACTCGCCGTCTGCGTCACCGTTTTTAATCATCAGGCAACCCAGATACAACGGGTCTTGTGCTTTCTTGGCAGCCTCTTCCTCAGTCATGCCTTTGGCTTTGCGCAGTTCGTAAAGGAGGTGCGCATATTCCGGCATCTTGGCATCGGTCATGGGGTCGATAATCGTTGCCTCTTTGATGTATTCATACCCGTTTTCTTTCGCCATCTGATGAATCTTCTCGGGGTTTCCGATAAGCGTCAGACGGGCAATTTTGTCACGAAGAATGATATTTGTCGCCTCCAAGGTACGGGGTTCGTCCCCTTCAGGCAACACAATGCGCTGCGGATGTTGCTGCGCGCGCTCCAGCATTTTACTCAATATATCCATTTTTATATCAATTAGTTTCTATTGTCCAATCCCCGGAATCCCCCGAAATCATGCTGACATCTCCTCAGGGCGACATCGGGTGATTAACGGGTTACTCAGCCGACCCTGTCGGGCATATACGCTCATCATCACCGTTTCCCCGCCGACTTCACCCCATTCCCCCATGAAACGAAGGCAAAGTTACAATAAAATCTCTATCTACACAACTTTTTGGCGAAAAAACACTATTTTAACCTTTTTACTTGGGTATTTCAAATAAATGTTGTACCTTTGCAGCCCTAATATGACACCATCCGGCAAATTCAAATGAGCAAATACGGGTCCATAGTTGCATGCAGACGCCGCACTTTCACAAGGGTGGCGGGTGTCTTGTGCCTGCTCCTGTTGGCGCCATGCGTATCTGCACAGAAGACCTCCGCCACGGGGGTACGTCCCTACGGGCGTACTGCCAATGCCGCCCCTATGGACTCGCACTGGACCTTATATCTGGATGCGGGAGGAAATTGGTTTGATGCAGACTACCCTGCCAAAGCCGTCGAAGCATTATATGCGCCCACTGTCGGACTCGGATTTACCTACAACTTCAACCCCACATGGGGACTGGGATTGGAAGGGCTATACTCGCCGCTTCGCATTATGGAGAAAAAAGACGGCTCCCCGAACACCCTGTTCGACGCACAAATGTACCGCGTGCAAGCCGTATCGTCTTTCGATATCATCAATGCGTGGGTCCCCGACAACCGCCACAAGATTGTTGCGCTCAATGTGTTGGTAGGTGGCGGTGCAGGTATCTACCGGCGCGACGTTTTCTCTTCTTACAAAAGGGACGACAGCAAAACCCCTGACAAAACGGATAAAGACGGCAAATTCCAGTTCTGCCCGATGATTATGGCAGGTGCGGACCTCCAGTTCAATATCAGCCGCAGTGTCTCTTTGGGGCTCAAAGCCACATACACGTACTTTACCAAGGACGACATAGATGGCCGTCTCAAGGGTACGAACAACGATGGAATCGTGGATTTCACACTCTCACTGCGCTACAAGATTAACGCTGTCAAGAAGTCGCACGTCTGCAACGTAGCCGATGAGGACAAGTTCGAGGCACGTATCAGCAAGGCGAAAGAAGATGCCAAACCTGCAAAGGCGGACACGGTGGTAGTGGTGCAAAAAGACACCGTAGTTATCAGCAACACCGTCACCTCTCTTCAGAAAGCCGCTTCCGATAACGACTACCGCTATATCTATTTTGCACCCAACCAATCCGCACTCAAAGACAATGACTTGACCGTCATTCAGCAGGTGGCTTCGCGTCTGCAGCGCGACAACAACCTATATGTGGAGGTTGTCGGCTACTGCGACAACACAGGCAGTGAGAACTACAACCTGCAACTCGGTGCTGCCCGTGCGCACAACGTGATGAACGAACTCATCAGCGAGCACGGTATCACCCCCGACCGCATTGTTGCATATAGTGGCGGCATCATTGAGGGAAAACGCAGCAAAGCCGCTTACGGACCCAACCGTCGCGTAGAGATTCGCCTGCTGGGTGCCGATGAATTCGATGCCGCCAAGCAGCGTTACCGCCAAGCCCCGCAACCGGCTCCCGCAGCCGAGCGCAAAGCCCCTGCGGTTAGTAAGGCAGCAAGCAGCACCCCCTCCGCACCCGTCGTAGTGGATATGCAGTTGTCGGGCAAGACAGTAGCCAAAGAGGTCACCCGGCAAGACTGGACGCTCTCCAAGATGGCACGCAAGCACTACGCCAACACATATTGCTGGGTGTACATCTATATGGCAAACAAGGACAAAATTGCCAACCCCGATAAGGTAGCGGTCGGTTTGGAGGTCAATATCCCCGAACTGACCGAATCACAGCAGATGATAACCCGCCGCCAAGCCGATAAAATACTGGAAAACTTACGGTAAAATACTGGTAAACTTAAAATATTTGCACTTCCCGCACAGAATGGCATAATTTTTGTGGCATATTCTCGTGCTAATATAGTGGGTTCTGTAGCTCAGTTGGTTAGTAGCACCTGACTCATAATCAGGGGGTCCTTGGTTCAAGCCCAAGCAGAACCACACCTCACAGCCGCTTAACGGGAGACGTTAAGCGGCTGTCTCTTTTGGGTTGAAAAACGGTGTGTGTTGCTCTTGCTTCACCTTCTGTGATGATGTACCAACTGCCTGCCATGGAAGTTGCCTGCGTTCCGATTCCCTCATAAAAATGCAATTTATACACATATATTCCCACACAAAAATGTAGTTTTATACTATCTATTCCCTCATAAAAGCGCAAAAGCAGTTTTCACATCACAGATAATCAGTCAAATACTTGCGCCCAAAGAACCGCTGAAATTCTATGCCGACGCCTCTGCTTTCAAGATTTATATGGCAGATGTAGGCTTGTTGATGTGCCTGTCAGGTGTGCG
The DNA here is from genome assembly GCA_934692905.1 of uncultured Bacteroidales bacterium. Taxonomy (GTDB): domain Bacteria; phylum Bacteroidota; class Bacteroidia; order Bacteroidales; family Paludibacteraceae; genus Colicola. The sequence continues at coordinate 17,078 of CAKUUM010000004.1, read as the reverse complement.
CTCTTCTGCTGTGCTCTTGGGAATGGACGTATTCTCGGAATATAAGGGAGCATTTACGGAGAATTTCGTACTGTCACAAATCAAGTCATTGGAGAAACGCAACGAGACAGAGCGGGTGATTTTCTACTATAGTAAGGACAATTCCACCCAAGAGGTGGATTTTGTGGTGCAGGGTGCCGGACGTATTATTCCCGCAGAGGTCAAGGCGGAGGAGAACGTACATGCCAAATCATTGCGTACTTTTATAGAGGAAAACGCCTCTTCTTCGCTCAAAGGCGTCCGCCTGAGTATGAAACCCTATATTGACCAAACTTGGATGGAGAATGTCCCCCTATACGCCGCCGAGGCATATTTCCGCCACGAAGGCATCGGCATTATGGCATAGAAAATTACACTATGGCATGAATTAATTACCGCCCAATAACCCGACACTATTTAATGGGTTTATGGGCATTTATGGAGACTTTTTGTCTAACTATTTGGCAGTATCAAGTAAAAGCAGTACCTTTGCGGTCGGAATCTCTGGTAGTCCCTGACGTAAGTCAAACTATCAGGTGTCGTTCTTTTATAGGGGTACTTATCTTGTTTGTTATCTCGGTACAAAATTACACAAAACCTGCAAATTGCGCAACTATTCTGATAATTACCTGTTCTTTTAACATTTTAATAGTACTTTAATGACATTTAATAGAAAACTACACCCGATAAATGGATTAACGGATAATTAACGGGCATTAACGGAGGATTCAATCCCTTGTGCGCATGTTGCGCACAACAGGTTTTGTTAGTTGTCCATGTTTTGGTCATTCTTTTTTGGTGAGTTTTTGGTGGCAGGAGTTGTATGGAATTAAAAGCCAATTTTTTGTTAAAAACAAGTTCCAAATCGGTTACTCGCCCGAGCGGGCTACCCTATGGGCTGCAGCCACCAAGGTCGGCTGAAACACATCTCAAGTAGAACTACAGAGAACGCTACATTGCATATACAATCACCTCATACCAACCTACCTTTTTCCCTACCCCTTATCTCTCCTTTCACCCTCGCGCCAAACAGCAAGGGATAAGCAAGGGTGAAGCGCTTTGCGCACTAAATGCCTGCGAGACCTCTCCATAAGCCCGTGGGCATAACAGGGTGCTTTCGTTGCGAGACAAGATAAAAAAAACCAAGGACTGAGTAGAACTACACCCTCATGCCCCCACAGACATTTCTTTTTGTTTGCTTTGGAAAATCACCCTTGAACCTTGTGTAGTGCATAGAACATGCACGCCACATCTTTCCCCGCCCGCGCGGCATAACGGAAACCGTATTTCTGATAAAACGGGACCGCGCTATACGTACCATCCTCCAAGTCCAAGGCGTCCACATGCACATACTCTACCCCGGGCACCAATGCTTCAGCCTTATCGCACACTAAATCCAATATCGCCGTTCCTATTCCCAAGTACCGATAATCCTCGCGAATAGCCAGACACGCCACATCTACCATATCAAGGTATTCGCAATGCCCATCATATTCCAATGGGAGATTTATCTTGCCTATGATGCAAAACCCCACCAACTCTTGCTCCGCATTATACACACAATACGCCACGGGGTTGTCAACATACAATTCTGCTAACAACCCTTGCGAGTGGAGAATCCCGTCCATCTCGGGAACGCCGCAAGAGAACTCCCGCAGCAAAGGCAAAAGGTCAGGCGATATTTCTACCGACCGTATGGTATAATCACCCATTCTCTACCTCTATCAACCGGATGGATGTTTTGTGTGGCGAGTAAGCACGTTTCATAGTCCCCTGTTTCCGTTCCTCGGACATTTTCGTGAGGTGCTCGTGCATCTCTTTCGCCATAGCACCGCGAATGGGCTTGCAAGATGTTGGCATTCCTATCATAACGCTATCATTTAGGGGTTAAACTATCAATCTTTGTACAATCTTTCGCAAAAGTACTACATTTTCTGCACATACACAAGATGCCAGACGTTTCCTCTGCAAAAATAGTACTCTTTTACGCTATTTCTTACAATTTCCGTGCCACACCATCACTATTTTGCAGAGAATTCAGCCGCCTGCTGACATCAATTTTCATATTTCTTTTTGCATACCTGCAAAAATTATTGTACTTTTGTAGCCAAGAACAAGATACGGAACAAGTGCTATGAAAAGTACACAGGAATATATTGATTTGCTTCGGGCACATGCTTCTGAACTGCAATCGCGGTTCGGCATATCGTATATGCGTATTTTCGGCTCTGTAGCACGGGGCGAGCAGCGGGAAGACAGCGATGTGGATATCTTTGTTGAGATGCCTGCCACGATGAAAAATGTGTGCGGAGCACAATTGTTTTTGGAGAAATTGTTGGGCTGCAATGTGGATTTGATTCGCAAGCACGGCAACCTCAGTACATACTTTCTAAACCAAGTAGAGAAAAATAGCATCACTATCTTCTAATCCTAACAATATGCCAACACAACCATTCATAGAGCAATTAAGAATCCTTGGCAAGACCGTTCTTCCCAAGGACGCTTCATTGTGGCTGTATGGCTCTCAGGCGCGAGGCGAGGCAACTGAGGACTCCGATTGGGATTTGCTGATATTGCTCAACAAAGAGAAACGCGAGTTTGAGGATTTTGGTCGCTATGCCTCTCCGTTCACAGAGATTGGCTTCGATAACAATGAGTACGTGATGCCCATAATCTACACCCGCAAAGAGTGGGCATCTATGTACTTTATGCCCTTTGCCAAGAATGTAGAACAAGATAAAATCGTATTGGTATAATAAACTCAAGTCCTTCTGTTTATGGGACTATAACATGATAAACAGTAGCCGCGCCGTGGGTGGGAGGGTAGTGTCGCTCCCGTGATAGCCCGACGGGGGACAGGTAGGTGAGATGCCTACAAGGACATAAATGAAAAGGCGTTTGTTAACGCTTGTTTTGGTACATTGAAACCTTGCAAATTTTCTACCATCCAAGACAAGAATGTGGCGAATGCCTACGGAATGTGTATTCCGCCGTGCATCTATGGTGCATCTGTTGGCTGTTATGGCTGATGGTGTGCCGTAGTGTATTGGTGTATATACATATTCGGCGTGGGCTAAGTCGTTCTTCTTAATGGTAAAGGCTTTGCAAGGGCCCCAATGTATAAGGATGAGCGTAGAACAAGGTTCCACGCTTTTTTGTATATATACCCGAGCCTTGAGGAGCCCAAGGTTCTACAATAAAATATCTATGCGTTGCAACAACTGCGGTTGGGACAATCCCGACACCAACACACACTGCGAAAAGTGCAATGCTCCCCTCGCAGGAGCGGCACAAGTCAATCACCCGCACATCAATGCGGCACCACTCAACAAGACCGTCAATGAGGCGGCTGTCTTCGGTGGGCAACAGCCCCAAGAGCACCAACCCACTATGCCCGAAGTCGTGGCACACACCTGCCCCGATTGCGGCTATCCGTTGCGCCCTGGCACCTCTTTCTGTCCGCAATGCGGCAAAGCCCTGAAGGCGGAGAAGCCCCACACGCCTTCACCTCAACCGACACCCAACCACTCAGGCACTATCAATCCGTGGGTGCAAGTCACGCCGCAGGGCCGATGCACACTCACGCCCGTCCGCCAGTCTTCCGACGAGGCAGACCCCGCACCACTTACCTTCAAAGGCGACACCCACACACTCAACCGTGCCAATTTGGATGCCGAAAACCCCACCATCACCTCGCAGACGCAAGCCGAACTGACTTGCCAAGACGGTACGTGGTATATCCAAGACCGTAGCGCACAGCACACCACGTTTATCCATGCCGCCGGGCGCACCGCACTTCACGACGGCGACATTATCCTGATGGGCAACAGGCAATTCATCTTCCATGCCGACAAGTAATCATGGTAGAGCGATGTGATTTCCATACGGGCGACTCCATTGGCGGGCAATACACCGTGCAGCGCGAGTTAGGCGAGGGGGCTTTCGGCAAAGTGTTCCGCGTCACCGACTACGCAGGCAACACGTATGCCCTCAAACTGCTCAAACTATGGGAGGTCGCACCCGAGATACGTCAGCAACTCTCCGACCGCTTCGAGATGGAGTACCAGACGGGGCGCATCGACAGCCCCTATTTGGTACACTCCATCGACCACGGCTTCGCACAGGGCAACCCGTATATCATCATGGAGTTTTGCCCTAATGGCGACCTCACGCAGTGCGCGCGCAATACCGATTGGGTGACCATTGCCCGTCAGGTGCTGCTGGGGCTCAAAGCCCTGCATACGCACGGCAAGGTGCACCGTGACCTCAAACCCGAGAATGTGCTGCTCAAGCAGGACGGCACCGCCGTGCTTACCGACTTCGGTATCTCGGGCGACCGCAACAAACGTATGACCGAGCGCAATATCCTTGGTAAACCGATGCAAATCTTCGGCACATACGCCTATATGCCACCCGAGCAGGTGCAACCCAAGCGGGGTGATGCCACCGTCCTGCCGACTACCGACATCTTCTCGTTTGGCGTGATGATGTACCAACTGCTCACCGGCAAACTGCCTTTCGGCACGCTCAACACCGAAGCCGACCTGGCACTCTATATCAAGCACGGCAGTGAGGGCAACTGGAACCGCAGTCCGCTCAGTCTCAGTGCGTACGGCACCATTTTCTTGCCCGTCATAGAGGGGTGCCTGCGTCCCGACTTCAAGCAGCGACTCCAATCGGTGGACGATGTACTACGTCTGCTGCCGGCTACAAACGACGAACCCCACGACGCTGCCCTGCCGCATGTACCCGCACACATCATAGGCTATCTGCTGCGCGTCATGCAGGGTGAGGAATACGGTAAGACCTACAACCTCAATGCTTTCCACCGCAACCTGCTGACTATGGGGCGTAGCGACTATGCCGTCCACAACACGATTCCTATCTGCGAGGTGCAGAGCAGTTACATCTCGCGCAAGCATTGCACGCTGGAGTACGACCCGCAGGCGGCGATATGGTTCATTCGCGACGGGCAGTGGGACAACCTCGCCTCGGGAGGGTGGAAGCACTCACTCAATGGCACCTTTGTCAATTCCACCGAGGTAACCGATGCGGGGTACTACCTCCAATCGGGTGACATTATCTCTATCGGAGATACCAAACTCCGCGTAGAGGCTTATGGATAAAACGTACAGACACAACCTTAAGAACAGGGCATTAGCCCAACCAAACAACAAACAGACATGAACACCATTACCATCGGGCGCAACCCGCAAAACACCATTGTCGTCGGTGCGGAACACACCACCGTCAGCGGCAACCATGCCACCATTGAGCAGGTCGGCAGCCAACTCTATCTCACCGACCATAGCACCAACGGCACATACATCAACGGCTCGTTGGTGCACAACCGGCGTGTTGCCATCTCACCGTCCGACCGTATCACACTCAGCACGCACTATCCACTTCCCATGCAGCAAATCATGCAGTACCTCTCTCCCGCCGCACCACCCTCGCGGGCTACGGCGCGCTATGTACCTGCGCCACAATCTCCCGCACCTGCGCCACAGCAAGTGCAGCAACAAGTACCACAACCCGAAGCCCTAGCGCCCGAGGTCGAACCGAGCAATCTCAACTCTTTCAACTGGGGAGCATTCCTACTCAGTTGGATATGGGGTTGCGGCAATGGTATCTATTGGCCGCTTATCATCTTCATCCCGTATGTGGGTTGGGCAGCAGGAATAGTCATACCTTTTGTCCTCGGTTTCAGAGGCAACCGCATGGCATGGGAGAAATACAACGGCTCCACCCTCGCTTTCGAGGCAAAACAGGCATCATGGACCAAAGGCGCATGGATATATGTAATTTGTGTATTTAGTCTTTCACTCATCATCGGAATGCTCATGGCATTTGCCGATTAGACAATGCAGTGGAATTAGACAATATAGTGGAAATTAATAACTAACCCAATAAATCGTACATCGTAAATTCGTAAATCGTACATAAAGTTATGGCACAATCAACTACGTACAAACGTACACTCAGCGGCTCCGTAGGAGCAGGCATCGGCTCTATCTTCAATGCCGGTGGCAAAAACTACTACATCCTCGAACACAAGGTATCTTCCAAGTACCACCATGCGGGCGAGGCACAGGAAATCATCGTGGACCAAATTGAGATAGGGCGCGACCCGAAATGCCAGGTGCAGTTCGACGAGTCGTTCTCTACTGTCAGTCGTCGCCACGCGGCTATTGTACGCGATGGGGAGAACTGGAAACTCGTGCAACTCTCGCATACCAATCAGACTTTCCTCAATGGACACCCAGTTACCAACGAATGGTATCTGCAAAACGGCGATGAGATTCAACTCTCTGTCAACGGACCCAAACTGGGCTTTATCATCCCGCAGGGCAACAAGTCCAAGACAGGCAGTATTGCCCTCTCGCGCCGCCTCTGTCTGTTCCGTCAGCAGGCACTCAAACCCTACAAGACCGCTATGGCAGTCATGGCTGCCGTCATCGTCTTGCTTATAGGCGGTGGCACGTGGCTCGGCATACACCTCGGTAACGAGAACAAGGGGCTGAAAGAGTCACAGCAACTCACACAGGCGCAGTTACAAGAGGCACAGGAGCAGCACCAACAGCAGATGGAAGAAGCGGCAAGACAACAACAGCGGTTGGAAAAAGAATTATCCCGCGTCAAAAAGGACCTCAAAAACGCGCTTTCTTCTTTACCCGCATCTTCCGCATCCGATGAATCCCTGCCGTCGGTATCATCGCGCACTACGGGCAGCACCTCTCTGGACGCATGTGCACCGAATGTCTATTTCGTACATATCCGCGAGATACAAGTCACGTACAACGGGCAAACCAAGACCCTGCAGAATGTAGGTACAGGCACAGGTTTCTTGCTGGATGACGGACGCTTCGTCACGGCACGCCACATCGTGGAGCCGTGGATGTATCCGTCGGGCGAGGATGACACCAACTCGCTCATCTGCAATGCGGTGGCGTACAATGGCGGCAAGGTGGTTTGCTACTTGGATGCCTATTCACCATCGGGCAAGCAACTGCATTTCGTATCTACCAGCGCTGTCATCAATCGCTCTGCCGACAAGCGGCATACCATGGACGACGGCACTATTATATGCCTGCCTGAGGATATAGCCCTTGATTGGGCGTATTTCCGCACCTCGGAGCGCGGAGGATTGTCGTACAACAATACGCTCTCCCGCAGCCTTCCCATGCGTGCCGACTTGGCTATCCTCGGCTACCCGATGGCTATCGGAGCCAACTCGCCCACGGACATTCACCCCATCTATTCGCAGGCGGTGGTTGCCAAAGAGGGATTGGAACAGGGGATTATCCTCACCACCAATACCACTTTCGAGCATGGCAATTCGGGCGGACCTGTCTTTGCTACCACCAACTCCGGCGAACTCCTTGTTGTCGGTGTCGTCTCCGCCGGTGCAGGTCGCTCCACAGGTCTCATCGTCCCCATATCTTCCGTAAAGTGAAAATAGAAAAAATCGTAAATAAATGGTATATCGTAAATTCGTAAATCGTACATAATATGAAGGATATTAAATTTACATTGGCGGCACGCTGCGAGGCAGCGGGTCGCGACAGCAACGAGGACAACTACCAAGTCATTGCCGATATAGCCACCGACCGCCACGGTTTCACGGCAAACGAGGAACTCACATTGGGCAGCCTCGGCACCTTGCTTGTCGTTTGTGACGGTATGGGCGGTATGAATGCGGGCGAAGTGGCATCTGCCATTGCGGTGCAGACTGTCAAAGAGTGCTTCTGCAAGAGCCAGATAACCAAAGACGCACTTGCCCGTCCCGAGAAGTTCATCACCTCGGCTATCCAAGCCGCCGATGCGGCTATCAAGGCGGAGAGCAAACGCAATCCCGCTACCGAGGGTATGGGCAGCACCATTGTATTGGTGTGGCTGCTGCACGGCAAGGCGTATGTGGGTTGGTGCGGCGATTCACGTGCCTACCGCTACAATGCCGTATCGGGATTGGAGCGTCTCTCGCACGACCATAGTTATGTGCAGGAACTCGTGGACGCAGGCAGTATCACCGAGGAACTGGCATTCTTCCACCCGAACAACAATATCATCACCCGCAGTTTGGGAGACCCGCGCGGTGCCGCACAACCCGATGTGCGTGTCTTTGATATTCAGCAGGGTGATATCTACCTGCTTTGCAGCGATGGACTATGCGGTTGCCTGCAGGACCATCAGATACAAGAAATCTTTGAGCAGCACCATGCCACTATCTCCGAGTGTCGCGATGCCCTGTGGGCTGCCGACGAAGCAGCAGGGTGGCACGACAATGTAACTACCATCCTTGCCCAAATCACAGCAGGCGGCATACCGCCCGTCAAGCACACAGCAGATGTTGCCCCTAAAGAAGCAGCCATAAGTGCCTCCAAAGCCAAACTCCTACGCACCAACCGCCGTCTCAAACTTATCATCGCTGCTATTCTTGTAGTGGTGCTCATTGCTGCAGCAAGTATTGCTATTTGCGGTTTCCTTCCTGACAAGGATACCCCCTCCGGGGACGCGGACGTCCCGTCCGCGGTAGAAACAGATACACTGAACGTTATGGATGAGGACTTGGAGAAGTCTTCTAATATATCTGCTTCTTCTGCACCGGCGAACTTCCGTTCTAAGAAGGATACTGCTACGGATATAGAAAAAGCAAAACAGGATAGTATTGAGCAAGCGCACAGGGATAGTCTTGCCGCTATCGAAAAGGAATTGCACCGCGCTGTCGCGGCAGAGAAAGCCCGCAAGGCGCGTGAGCAAAAAGAGCAACAGCAACTGCAAGGCGGTATCAGGCAAGTACAAAAACTGGATTCTGTTCAAGAAGAATCCGCACCAGAAGAACCTGCCCAAGGAGATAGTGTTGGTGCAATAAAGCAAATCGCTCAATAAAAATAAATGACCCAATAAATCGTACATCGTAAATTATTAAATCGTAAATGAATTAACGGTTTATTATACGGTCATTAACGGAGAATTAGGGTATAAATGACGAAAATTAATGGCTAATTCGTGGATAATTATATGTTTAATAGTTTGATTTAACGGAAACAATGTTACAGCAAGATACACTTTTTGCCAACCGCTACCAACTGCGCAGTCTCATAGGGCGTGGTGGCTTCTCGGAGGTATGGTTGGCGCATGATACATGGACAGACCTTGACATCGCTATCAAGGTCTATGCCCCGGGACAAGGGTTGGACAACGACGGACTGCGTGAGTTCTGTCAGGAACTGGCGAGTGTGCACCACCTTACGCACCCCAACCTGCTCAAGCCCGACCACGTGGACCAATGGGAGAATATGCCCTACCTCATTATGGAGTACTGCCCCAAGGGCGCACTCACCAAGCAGGTAGGCAAACTCTCCGAGCAGCAGGTATGGCGTGTGCTCCACGATGTGGCAGCAGGCTTAGCCTATCTGCACAGCAAGGATATTGTGCACCAGGACATTAAGCCTGATAATATCCTGCTTGACGAGAGCGGCAACTATCGCATCACCGATTTTGGTATCTCTACCAAGGCGCGTACCACATTGCGCAAGAGTATGTTGGGTGCCTCCACATCAGGCGGCACGATGGCGTATATGGGTCCCGAACGTTTCTCGGCACAACCGGCACCCACCAAAGCCAGCGACATCTGGTCGCTCGGCGCAATGATTTACGAACTCATCACAGGCGATGTGCCCTTTGGTGAGATAGGCGGCGGTATGCAGAAGAACGGTGCCGAGATACCCGACATCGCTCAACCCATCTCTCCCGCCCTCACCCACGTCATCCATCTCATGCTTGCCCGTGAGACGTGGGACCGCCCTACAGCCGACACCCTCGCCACGTGGGCAGCCAACCCTTCATTGGTGAAACCAACGGCATCTGCCCCATCACGCCCCACACAAAGGCAGACCAATACATCCACCTCCACGAGTTCCACCGCTACCACTGCACGCCCCACACAACGAGTTGCTACTCCGCCTACGCAGCCAAAACCGATAGTAACCACACCTTCGACACCAGAGCAACCTATGAAAAGAGGGAAAATAGCATTGAAAGTTATTCTATCCATAATACTGGTGATTGCATCGGCAATAGGGGTAAGGTACATACATCTTGACCACGAAATTCGGAATAGAGTTCGTAGTAGTTATACAGAATGTGTGAATATATGTAATGATTTGATAGAGGGGGTTAATACGAATATGCCACAGACATTATTCGATGCCTATAACCCAAGAACGGAAAAGTGCGGACTGAAAGTCTACTATGAATGTGTCATTAATAAGGAAAATGGCGATGGTAGGTATCTGACTCAGTTTGAAAGTGCAGACATTCGTGCCAGGTGGAACAACAAAATAGATGAAGCAATAAAAAAGATAGAAAGTAAACAAAAAGTCGAATATCGGGTTTGGGGGACAACCTCTAAAACATATCAAGACTATCAGAAGCAGATAAAACAATTACAAGGACTAAAACTATCATGAAAAAAATCGTACAGACCATTCTTCTGTTGCTGACTACAACCTGTTGTGTCATAGGTCAGTGCTATGAAAATCATAGACAAGAAGGTATAGCGGCATACAACCATGGGGAATACAAAACAGCGAAAAAGCATTTTGAGTATATCCTAAGTACATGCGACGACAAACCTGCTACTAATGATATTCAAAGTTGGATAGATAAGTGTAACACCGCTTTGAAACCAACAACTACGCCACGTACTTCTAATTCGACGACGGGAAATAAGAATACGAATACATCATCCGGCTCGGCAAATAGCGGACATAATTCGAATATATATGTCACCCAAAAGAGTATATTTTGTTCTGCGAATGGAACTACAGAATACATTATAGTCTATTGCAATGGCGATTGGAGCATTCAATATCCGTATGCGAATAGTTATATGCGGTACACAGCCACTCGTGAGGGTAACATGATTAAGGTACGTATTGCCCCAAATGATTATACGACATCATACTCTGACTATTTTTATGTGGTTTGTGGAGATGAGAAGGTCAAGATTTCATTATCACAAACCGGAAAAAGCAGTAGTGCGAGTTCTTCTACAAATAGTGAAAGTTCTTCTACAAATGATATTCCCGTTATATCTGTGAGCAAAAAATCTATAATCATAGGTTCTTCAGGCACAACGGAACATATTTCTGTCTATAGTAACCGGACTTGGGAAATTGAGAACCCTATAGGAGATATGTATTTTGCTACACGGGATGGGAATACACTTAAAGTTACCATTTATGAGAATCCTACTACAGAAACACGTCGAGGGCAGTTCAATATACGATTAACTGACGGCGGCACACCGGTTACGATCCAATTATGGCAATCAGGGCGTGTGGCAACCTCGAAAAGTTCGGCAAGAAGAAGTTCCTCTGTAAGTAAACATAGAAAATCCAATCGTTCTGTACCCCGTAAATCAGCATATCCAGGGTACCTCAATGTGAATGGAAAAACAGAAATAACATGGTATGGATTGTCTGCGGCGATAGGAACAGGAGTTTCTACTACTCATTCTTTAATGAGAGTTAGAACAAGACGTTTTGAAGTCCGCCCTGTTGATGTAACGATAGGATACGACTTTATTGGAGGAAATGTCAATTTTGCATATCACCCGTTGTTCAGTTGCTATATACCAACATCAAGTGACAAAGCAATGTACCTCGGAGCAGGACCATCTTGTGTTATATCCAATGGAGATGCCGCTTGGTGGATTCGTGCTGAAGTTGGTCTGCATTGGGAATGGGGTAACTATGCATCCTCTGATTTCTTTGTACGTTATGACGGGATGTACACCGCAGGGGTTTCTATACAATGGTCTTCAGCATGGTGGCAATAAATAACCGACTAGTAACATGAACAAAAATGAAAAAATAGAATTGTTCGACCTATTGCAGAAACTAAATAATGCCATAATAGGCACAGTCGGACACTATGATTTAAGTAATGCTACACTGCAAACTTTTATTAGGCAGAATAACATTATGATAGACAAGCATGGTAAACGAAACAAGAAAAGAGCCGCATCACATTCTAACTATTTTATAGTTACTTTCGATTCCGGTTCTCATGCCAACCCAAACAATGGTCTTCCAGATAAGGCACATGATATTCTGCGGCATATTCGTAATTCCATTGCACATAGTCTTGTTGCCACTCGTAGAGGGAAAAACTCTTTTGAAATGACAGATAAAAACAAATGTGGCAATGAATCTATGTTCGCAAAGATACGAAAAGATTTATTAGTGTCATTCGTAGATGCAATTATAAGTACATATCACTAAAATATCAAAAACAAATAAATTATGATACAAGATTTTGAAAGGCAACAAATTATAAGTAGAGAACATCTATCCACAAATGAACGTTTGTCAAAGTTGGACGAATTGCTTAAACAAATATCAGATGAGTGTGCAAGTAGCATTGTTTCTGCGTTGCAAGTGGTTAATGACACTACAACGGATGAAGATTATTATGCTTCTGCAAAAGAGAAACTGCAACAAAGTATCTCAGACAACATATTTGCTATTTTAGCACGGTTCGCAGATAATGAAATTGATGAAACAGAAAAGTCTAAACGCCTGCAAGAAATACAAGACAAAGTAAAGCAATTGTATGACGATTGTACCTACATATCAAGTCGCACAACGTTGGATATGAATGTAGTGCAGGAATGTGCTCAATCTGCGATGGACCAATGGTTTCTATCAAAAGACGAAAACAATGAACTGAAGGAAAAAGGATATTGGGCGAATCCTGCTCGTAATCAGTGATGTAATTCATAATTCTCAATGTTTTAATGATGATGTACGGGGTTGATGGAATATAAGAAAAAATATACCACTATCATTGGTACACAATCTTGTGGTCCACAAAGTTGTGTACTGCAGAAAGTAGTATAATGATACTGCCAGAATATCGCATAGAATAGGCAAGATAACAGATGTAGTAAACAAAACAAATATAAAGATATGAACCGATTAACAGTTCTTTTGGTGGCACTCTGCATGTCAGTGATGTCGCTCGTGGCGCAGCAGACTGCGCAAATCAGGCAACTGATAGACAGTGCACAATACGCGGAAGCGGTGCAACTATGTACTATCGAGTTACAACAACACCCAAAGAACGGTACGCTGTACCGCTATCGTGCTGTTGCCAATCTCATGCAAGAGCAGTATGGTATGGCGTTGCAGGATATAGATATGCTACTGAAATACGTCAAGACTTCGGGCTTGTCCGTCAGCGATGCATATCGACTGCGCGGAACAACCTATATGTATGTGGGAGAGTTGCAGAAGGCATTGGACGACTATACTACCGCCATCAAGAAAGACAAGAAGAACGCTGATGCGTATGCAGAACGGGGTGAGTTGTACTACCAAATGGAGAACTACGCGGCAGCCCTGGCGGACTACAAGGCGGCAAGCAAACTGGCACCGACCGACGACTCGTACTTGGTGGAGATAGCGCGTTGTACATTGCAACTGGGCAAATTCGACGAGACGCGTGCCATGCTCACTTCTATCACAATGCTCTATCCCTACAACGCCGAGGCGTGGCGGCTTTCTTCCGGATTGGCGATGCTGAGCGGCGAGACGACCAAGTTTATAGACCAATATATCCGTTACCTCAATCTTGGTTACAACGAGACGGGACGGTTTGGCGATACCGACATACTGATTGCTGCCGCCGATACCGACTACCCCTACCTGCTCAATGCCGTGTCCGAGCAGATAAGCAACCTGACAGATTATCCGCAGTTGTTCTACCAAGGTGTCCGTGTGCGTATCTATATGGCGAAAGGGTACTATGCCGATGCTATCAACGACCTTGACAGAATGGAGAAGGCAGAAGGTACCGCCAGTATGTTTGTCCTCGCCTATCGGGCGGAGTGCTACCAAGACCTGTATCAGTACCGCAAGGCGATAGCCGATCTCACGGCACTGCTCAATATCAATGCGGATTATGTGTATGCCTACCTCAATCGCGGGTGTTGCTATACAGGGATTGGCGACTATACCAATGCGCTCAATGATTTTTCGTATGTCATACAGAATTACCCGTCCAATGCCGCCAGAGGTTATTACTTGCGTACGATAGCCCAATGGGAGCAAAAGAGGTATGATGAGGCTTTGTCGGATATATCGCGTTGTATTGAGTTGAGTCCGATGGTCGGGGCTTATCTGTGGCGTGGTCGGTTGGAACTGATACAGGGCGATACGGCAAAGGCAAAGGTTGATTTTGAGCAGGTAGTGGCAGCCGATACCACTATTGACGGTTCTGTGCGCCACTATGCGCTTCATTTCCTCGGACGGGACACAGAGGCGTTGGCGTGGATGGACAGTATGCTGGCGGCTGAACCGGACAAGGACAACTACTATGATGAGGCGTGTCTTTACGCACTGATGGGGCGCACCGAACAGGCTCTGAACGCATTCGACAAGGCATTGTCGTTGGGCTATCGCGACTTCCAGCATATCGCCGTAGATACTGACCTCGACGCTATCCGCGACCTGCCGCGCTTTACCGAGATACTCAACAAGTACCGCCAACAAGAGGTGCAAAGCAAGTTCGATTTGCTGAAAGGGGCGGATACCGATACAAAAAAGGACAAGCAATAGGGCGTTGCGGTTGGTGAGAGACAGCGGCAGGTAGGCGGGGCATAGCGTGTGCCTACGGTCAGGGTATTACGTGGTCAGCACAATGTACCGTTTATCTACCGTATATCTACCGTGTATGTACCGTAAAAATACCGTAGTTGTCGGCGGGAGGTCGGCGGGAACTACACGTGTGCAATGACAAAAACAGAAGGCTAAATAATAATAATCTATAAAATTACGATAAATTATGACACGAGAAGAACAATTGAAATCGTGCACTATCTGTATGCATCGCTGTATGGATATGCACAAAGGACTGTTGTGCGGACTTACTCAAAATGCCGCAAATTTTGAGGGGGAATGCCCTAACTTTGAACAAGATGAGAAAGAATTCCAAAAACAGCAGCAGATTCAGCAAGAGATGATGAGTGATGAAGACCATACTGTTGGTGGTTGGTTGGCAATTTTTCTATGGCTCGGCATCGGAGGTGGTGCTTTGATGAGCATAGTGACTACATGCTTGCTTTTGAGCGAATGGTTATTATCTATATGGTTTGTCGTTGCACATCTGGTTATGTTGCTATGCCTATGCACTATCGCAATCAGGACAATCGTAGCCTTTTATAAGCGTCAATCCAATGCCAAAGCATTGGCATACACATATATAGCAACCATCGCAATAGATAGCATCTATTCTATTGCTATGTATTTTGCAATAACGGATGCACCGGAAAGCGACCTTGCGCTTTCTATTCGTTCTATATTGTGGAGCGTAATATGGGGTATATATCTCGCAAGTTCGACACGTGTGGAGAACATCGTTCCGAAACCACGTACATGGCAGATATTTGAGAAAATGCTGGCAGGCGTCATTGTGAGTATGTATATATTGATGGCTATCGTTACCATAGATATGCACAACAATGACAACAGTATTTTCTACAACCAGCGTCAAGTGGTCAAGACAATACTGCAAGAAGTGAACAAAGAACTACCCTATCAAGATATTGACGGAGTCATTTCGCAGCGTCTGTTTCTGCAAAAAGATACAATTGTGCATTCATACAAATTGACACGGGAAGATATAAAAGATTGTGCAGCAGAGGATTTGCAACTTGACGGTATATACTCAAAACAGTCAATACTTCAAGAAGTTGCATTACAATCACCGAATGCCACCCTATCGGGGCATGAGTATTTCTTCGAGCATAATTATAGCGTGTCTTTTCGCTATTATGACAAGTGGAATACTCTGTTGTATTCAGTCGTAATTACCCCTGAAGATTACACGAATGCACTCGCTGCCGGTAATCAATTCCGATGCGACGAAGCAGATTTTCAAAAGGCGGAAGATATTGTCAAGACACTATTGCCCATTGCATATCTTTGGGAAGGTGCCGAGTTGAAAGATATTTATCATACAGCAAATAATCTGTATTACGTGATTCAATTTACAAATGCGTATTTTGCAGATGTATGCCAAATAGACAAGTCTTACTACCGACAGACGATATGGTCTCATTTCGCAGAGTTGGAAGATGCTATGGTCTCAATGGCAGAAATTAACCGGATGAACATTGTTTTTGCGTTGTGCGGTATAGACTCCAATCGAACTATAGAAATAGTTATCACTCCGCAAGATTATATACAGATTGCTGAAGAATAATGATTGTATGACACGAGAAGAACAATTGAAATCGTGCACTATCTGTACACATCGCTGTATGGATATGCACAAAGGGCTGTTGTGTGGACTTACAAATGAGTTCGCAGACTTTGAAGGCTCATGCCCGAACTTTGAACAAGATGAAAAAAAGGTTCAAAAACAGGAATATAAGCGGCATGGATATAAACGCAAAAAGGAAAAGAATCTGGCTTTTACAAATTACAATACGGAAGCGATACGCGCAGCAAGAAAATATGCGGAGGGATTGTTCACTCCAGAGGAGGTGAAGGACCCCGGATATGAAGACATCATTGATGGCTATGCTATGGATTTTGAAGCAGGAGCCGATTGGTACAAACTCAATAGAGGTGCATCGTTAGAGGAAGCCCAGGAAGCGGCTAACCAATACGGGCGTAAAATGGTAGAGGCGTCCGATGCTAATACTTCCACGATGGAAGCAGATGAGTATGCGGACGCAGTAGATGATGCCGCTATGGGTTTTATCGAAGGTGCGGAATGGTGTGATGAGTATTTGGACGCAAAACGAGATGATATACACCGATGGCTGATATTTTTGCCGTTAATACTTTTTGGAATCTATGTTATTATAGGTCTGTCTATGTTATTATAAGCCTGATTATATTTTCTCAAAAATGAGAGGTTTGATATCCTTGTGCAGCCCTTATTGCGGGTGTGGTTATCCGTGCAACATAACGAACTATGTCAAAAAAATGCTTTTTATGAGTAAAAAAGTGGTTTACCGCCTCGTCGGAAGTGTTCCGACACTC